>CBINOT010000072.1:0-26249 GCA_966252355.1 uncultured Opitutus sp.
GGATTTTCCGTTCGCGGTCGAGTCGGTCCGCTTCCCGGCGGCCGAAGACGGCCCTGGCAAGCTGTGCGCTATTCGCGAAACGCGCGGGGAAGGCGCTTGGAAAGGAACGAGTGGAGCTTGGGCAGCTTCGAGTGACCGAGATCCTCAAACAGCTGTTTCGCGTCGAGCGCCAGGCTATCGAACACCTTGCGCGCGGGCTTCGTCGTGACGATGGCAAGAAGACGTTCGAGAAAATCGATCAGCTTTCGCTCGTCCATCCGCTCCTCCACCGCCGCGGATCGAAGGTCGGCCAGGTAAGCAGGAATCAATCGAGCGAGTATCACCACATGCCGCGAATCCTGCCGGCCGGCCTGGGCAATGTCGGCGACATTGGCGATCTTCGCCTGCAGCAGCGCGATAGGGCCTGGCACGCGCACACGCGTTTCGCCGAGTTCCATGGTGTAAACGAGTTCGCGCAATTCCTCGTTGCTGACGCCATGGACGTAGCGCAGGACCTCGATGAGCAGCGGCTGCCCCGCGGCATCCTTGGCGATAACGACGCCGACTTCGTTCGTTGGCGGCCGAATCGGGAAGATCTGCGGTTTGGTGCCAGCGAGTTTTCCGAGCGCCGCCAAGGTCTCGCGATCGCCAAGCACGTCGACGTCTCGCGAAACGAACGGAGCCAGCTCAGCGGTCCGCGCTTCATAGTAAAGCGCCCACAAATTGACCGCTTGGCCACCGACCAAAAGCACCGGCTCTTTCGTCGCTAGCAGCGGCGCAAAATCCCCGGGTGGGCGGGGCGCAGCGTCAAACGGCAGCGGCATGGGCCCGGTCAAAGTCGATCAGTCGGATGGCGCGTCGCGAAGGCACCACGGAATTGCGCTGCTGGATCGCTTGCGGACTAGCCAGCGCCATCTGGAGGAGGGCTTGGTCGAACTCGCGTTGTTGCCGCTTGAAACGGGCCACTTGCGCGGGGCTCTTGAACCGCGCCGGCATCCGGGGCGCTCTTTGCCAAGCAACCTGTCGCAGCGCCTCGGCGAGAATTGGGTCGTTGGATTTCTGGCGCACCAGCTCACGCGCCGCCTGACGTAACAGGCTCATCACCGTCGTGTCCTCACGACGGGCAATTTCCGTCAGCACGGCCAATACGGCCTCGTGTTCCGCCAGGCTTTGACGGCGCTTGGATTGGGCAAGTTGATTGGGCACGACAAAAAGGTTGAACCAACCTATTCGGAAAAAGGCGCCAATCAAGCAGCAACTACGTGGGTCCTCTACCTGCAGGGGCCGCGTTAACGATCACGTGTTGCTCGCTTTTCACCTCTCCTTTTCTTTCCACCAGGTAATCGCCGATCACGAGGGCATCGAGCGCGCAGGTGACGAAAAAATCGAGCGCTTCGGCGGTGGTCTCGATAAGGGGTCAGGTTTTAAATATTTCAATTTCGGCCTGACGTCTAGAACGTCTCTCGAAATTCGAGCCAGCTTCTTGAAATGATTTTCGCGGCCATCCACCAAATTTGCGTTTCCTAGAGGTAATTGAAATACTTAAAACCTGACCCTTTCTGACTTCCTCTTATAGGTGGAAATTTAGATCCGCGCGCGCCGAATTGAATGTCCGCTTCCGACCCGAGATCGGATCAATTGTGCTTGGTGTCTTTTTGCGCCGCGTCCTTCTGGGCCTCGAGGATTTCGACATAGTCGGCACCTTCCTGCGGTGTCGCGAAGTAAGGGATCAAGGCCTGGAGATTGGGCGGCTCCTGACCGCTATGCGCCGCGTGATAAGCGTCCATCGCTGCCTTCATGGCCAACGCAACCGTCTGCACGCGCACCTCGTCGGGCGCTAGGCGCGAGGCAGGCTTTTGCGCGTCAGCCGAAGGGACAGGCGTCGGATCAGGAGCGGCAGTCGATGCATGCTCTCGTTGGTCGGAGGGTTTGGAAGCAGTGATACCTGCGGCTGAGCGAGTCGATGGTGCTGCCCGGCTTGCCTTCGCTGCTTCAAGTTCGCGCTTCAAGGCCGCGATGTCCTGCGCCATTTGCACCCGCTCTCGCTCAAGTGAAGCCGCCGACGCTTTTGTTTTTTGAATGACGGCGAATTCATAGCCGGCCAGCCCGACCAGGGCGACAACCGCGGCGGCCGTGATGACTTTTGTCGTGCTCATGATTTTGAAAAGTCCCGTCGCGGTGACAAGGGCCCCGCTGGAGGCTGCGCCGGCGAGTGCGGCGCTTGAAACCGAAGCGACGATGGACGCGGGGGCGGCGGCGCCGGCCTGACCGGTCAACACCCCGGCAAGCGCGGCCGCCGTCGACGTCACGCCCCGTGCCGCGAGCAGTGTGCGCACTTTTTCCAAGGCGCGCTGCACGCGCATGCGAGCGGCATTCTCGGTCAGCTTCAGTTTCGCCCCAACATCGGCCAACGGCCGATCGTCAAGAAAACGCAGCACCAACGCGTCGCGGTCCGACTCATCCAATTCACTCAGGATTTGATCGAGGTCGGGACGGAGCTTGTCCCACTCTCCGGCGGAACGGTCTTCGGACAAAATTTCGTGCATGGTGTGGGCCTTCTGCTCACGGGCTCGGCGCCGCCATTCCGTCCGCATCGCATCCCGCGCGGCAAACTGCGTGCTGCGGTAGAGCCACCCCGCGAGGACGGGCTGTCGCGCCAACGACGACGCCTTGCGGGCGAGATGGGTGAACACGGTCTGCGCGATGTCCTGGGCCCGATGAGCGTCGCCGCCCGTCTGCCGCAAGGCGACGGCGTAAACGAGGCCGAGCCGGCGCTCCACCAGTTCGGTGAAAGCCGCCTCGGATTGTTCCTCGGCGTAGCGGCGGAGTAGTTCGGTATCCTCAATCATGTCGCGCTATATATGACAAAGGCGCCGACGAGGTCGAATCGCACAAAAATCGCAACGATGCGCGCGTGGGTGGGCCAACTTCCGCAAGCGTCAGCCAGTTCGTGCGGCATTTCCGCCCCGCGGGACGATCGAGTCGTCCTTCCGCAAGTCATCCCTCAAGAGTCAAGGACTCCAATCTTATCGCTTTTAAAGTGGGGTCGGGGCTACCGACCTGCTAATCATTCTTCTTCCAGAAATAGGTACGGCCGTTTTCGGTCCACCTCGACCGAACAAGCGGCCGTCCAGCGGGCCGTCGATCGAGCCAAGGAGCGATTGGCAGAATACGAACGCGCCAACTCGACGGTGGATCGTAAAGCAGACGGAACCGTAACGGTGGTGACCAAACCCTTTCCTGATGCCGGAGGAGCGGTCTTCGATGAACTGATGAACTCGATGGGTGCCGTGCTCGGGTCAGAACGCAATGCGGTGTTCCGCGCTTTCGGCCAGGAACAGGTCGAAACCGAATTCGTGCGATTCGGCGCGGTGCAACGCACGATCACTTTCTCGGCGAATTCAGCCAATCCTAGCAGGCCCTATTCCCTCCATGGGGTCCAAACGACCGGGCCAAACTCGACCAGCACTCGTGCCTTCGACTTTTCGACCTTGGAGGCTTTGCAGAGGCAGGCCGGCACCGTCGCGAGACTACTTCCCGACGATTTCGGGAAGAAGAAATAGGGGACGCGATAAGGGGTCAGGTTTTAAATATTTCAATTTCGGCCTGACGCCTAGAACGTCTCTCGAAATTCGAGCCAGCTTCTTGAAATGATTCTCGCGGCCATCCACCAAATTTGCGTTTCCTAGAGGTAATTGAAATACTTAAAACCCGACCCCTTCTGACTTTGCTTCGAGTTTTTCTCTGTGGCCTCGGATTGGGCTCTGTGACCTCTGTGCCGAAGATCGGCGTCGCACCTGTTCGGTATTCCCATCGATTCTCGTGCATTCGCGGTTCACTTGGCTTGTTCCGTGGCGCCGACCTGCAGCGCTTTTAACCGCCTGCTAGACATTGGCCCCTTGGCTCTGGACTGCATGGCTCCGCTGGGCATCGTTCCGACACATGAGCCCCCTCTCTGGTTTCCGTTTCGCGGTGGGCTTGGTCTGCGCAACGACTCTCCTCGCCAAACGGAGTGCGGCGGCGGACGTAATCCACGACGTAACCTTCGCGACCGCCGAGGGCGCGCCCTTGCAACTTGACCTTTACCGGCCCGACGCAAAAACGCCTATCGGACTGATCGTGTGGGTGCATGGCGGTGCGTGGCGCGCGGGGTCGCGCAAGGACGTCGACTTGGCCGGAATGACGCAGCGCGGCTGGGCGGTCGCCAGCGTCGATTACCGCCTGTCGACGGTCGCACGGTTTCCGGCGCAGATTCACGATATAAAGGCGGCGATTCGGTTTCTCCGCGCGCACGCAGCGGAGTATCGCTATCCGTCGGACCGCTTTGTCGTCGCCGGCTCTTCGGCCGGCGGCCATCTCGCGGCGCTCGTCGGGGTCACGAATGGCGAACGCGAGCTGGAGGGCGCCGAAGGCGACGCGCCGACCGCCGGCTCGGACGTTCAGGCGATCGTCGATCTTTATGGTGCGAGCAATCTGATCACGATCTTGGCACAATCGACCCCGCACGGGCTCAGTGTGCGCAAACCGGCGCTCGACCTTTTGCTCGGCGCGGAACCCGAGGCCGCACCCGAACTGGCGCGACAAGCGAGCCCGGTCTTCCACGTCGATCGCTCGGATCCCCCGCTCCTCTTGCTGCACGGCGACCAGGACCCGCAGATGCCGATCAACCAAGCGCACGAGCTTCAAGGCGCGTATGAAAAACTCGGACTCCCCGTGCAGTTCATCGTCATGCACGGCGCCGCTCACGGCGGACCCGCGTTCACCGCATCGAGTACGCTGGATGCAATCGATCGCTTTCTACGCGAGCACCTCGTGAAGTGACGAAAACCGTCGGGGCGGAAAGCCCTGCCGGAGGCGTCTGCACGTCAGACGCCCTGCCAAAACAAATTCGCGACGGCGGGTTCGGACCATTCGAAGCGCTGACGTCGACATTCGCGTCGATTCGCGGTGCTCTCGATGTGACAAGGCGATTCAGACGGTCTGAATCCGTGGCTCATTGTGGCCCGCGCGAAAGTAGCACACGGTGATCGCGGCTGAACGTACCGCTTCCCCGGCGGATCCGTTGCCTCCCCCGCGCGTTCGGCCCCGCTGCGCGCGCGTCGGAAAAATCAACCCCCCGACATACACTACCATGAATGGATCGAAGTCAGCCGGCTGCGAATCGGCTATTCGTCTCGCCTGCGTTCCCCCAAACCAGACTGCTCTCACCCGCCATCTCCGCGCCGCCTTTGTCGGCACGCTCGCGCTGGTCGCCACCGTCGTCGCCTCCGCCTACACGCCGCAAGGCTACGGCGCGGCTGCGACCGGCGGCAGCACCACCGTCACCGTCACCAATCTCAACGACAGCGGCACCGGTTCGTTGCGGGCCGCGCTGAGCGCCACCGGACGTCGCGTCGTGTTCAGCGTTGCCGGCACCATCAAGATTACATCGGCGCTCGTCATCCCGTCGAATACGACGATCGACGGCAGCACCGCGCCGAGCCCCGGCATCACGGTCACGGGCTATAACACGTCGATGAGCAATTCGCGTAATATCATCATCCGCAATATGCGCTTCCGCGAAGACCTCAGCGGTCCTTCGGGCAAATGCTCGTTGCAGGGCGCGCCGACCGACACGGTCATGATCGACCACTGCTCGATCGAGTGGGGCCGCTGGGACTGCATGGAGTTCACCAGCAACTCCCACGACATCACGATTCAATATTGCATCATCGGCCAGGGCATCGACCCGCAATATTTCGGCTGCCTGATCGACGCCGGAAATCGGATCTCCATCCATCACAATCTGTGGATCGGAAACAACAACCGGAACCCGAAGCTCAAGGGCAACTGCCAATACATCAATAATGTCGTATACAACTGGGGCAGCGCGGGCGGCCTGCAAGGCGGCCACTCCTCGGCGCCCTGGAAGAGCGACGTGCAGGGCAACTACTTCATCAAAGGCCCGTCGTCGGCAAACGACAACTGGGCGCTCGACTGCACGAGCAACGATCAATGGTACGTGTCCGGCAATTATCTCGATCTGAACAAAAACGGCGTGCTCGACGGCACGGGAATCACGACGGCGCAGTACAATGCATTGACCGTCACCTTGCTGAGCGCACGGCAGCATTTCCCCTCCGTCGCGGTGACGGTCGACTCCGCGGCGACGGCGGTGAGCCAAGCCGCCGCCGGACAATACGGATGCCAGCCGCTCGATTCTTACGACCAAACCGAGATCGGCTATCTCAAGTCGTACGGCCGCTCCGGCAAAATCGGCAAATAGCTTTGTAGGTCATTCGTGCCTACGTAGGGAAACTGAAGCACCCCTGGCCGGCTCACGCTGGCCAGGGTTTTTTGTGTCCGCTCCAGCCGAAGTGTTGCACATCATGACGAACTGCCGGACTTGTTTCTCCTGCCGATGAGTCATGTTCGCGCCATCAGCTGTTTCCTCGCCCTCGTTGCCCTGGGATTCCTCTGGCTGCGTCACACCCCGGCGCCGCCGCCCGCGACACGAGTGCCGCTGTCGCCCGCCCAACCGCCCCTCCACATCGCGAAATCGTCTCTCTCACGCGAAGCCTCCGGGAACACGTCCGCCGACGATGCGTCCGCCGCGGAAATGGCGGCCGCCGCATCCCGTCGGCAGCTGGTCGACACCATCGCGGCCAGCTTACGGGCTTGGGAGGACAACGACGATCCGGACAAGCGCGACGAACGCATCGCTTCGCTCGATCGGCTGATCAGCGATAACGGCCAACGCCCCATGGCCGAACGGCTCGATCTCATCGCGGCGCTTCCGCCGTCGTTGATGGATTTCGCGTTCGGCCTGCCGTCGTTTCAGCAGTGGATGCTGGCCGAACCGGTTGCCGCGCTCGATTGGATGCGGCTGCACCCCGCGATCGCCGACGCCCGCGTGCTCACGGTCTTTCAACACTGGATGGAGCATGATCCGGAGCAGCTGCGCCACTATATCGCCGAGCTTCCCGATTCGGAATGGAAACAGCATGCCTTGAGCGCGGCGAGCTACGCCGTTTTGCCCAGCGATCCAAGCACCGCTCTTGGTTGGGCGAAACAAATGCAGCCCGGCGCCTCCCGGCTCGGCTTGCTGGATCTCGCGACGACCGAATGGGCGCGGCGCGATCCGCTCGCGGCGAGCCGGTGGCTCGGCGACGCCGGCGATTTTGGGCTCCGCGAACAGCTGACCGGGGCGTTGGCGGTGGGCTTCGCGGACAGCGACCCGATCACCGCCGCGCAATGGGTGCTCAGTTCTTTGCCGTCGGGACGCGTGCTGGATCGCTCGATTGCCGACATCGCGGGCGCCTGGGCCCGACAAGACCCGGCGGCCGCGGCAGATTGGGTGGCGAAATTCCCCGCGGGCGAAGCCCGCCAGATGGCGCTGGAAAACCTTATGCACGCCTGGCGCGAACGCGACCGGACCGCGGCGGCGGCGTGGATTCGCACCCTGCCCGACGAAGCGCTTCGCCGCCAAGCGGCCGAGCTCCTGGGCGAGCCCGCGGAGTAAGCGGCATCGCCACGTAGGCTAACCCGCCGCGTACTCGCTCGCGCCAAACCGCAATTTCATTCTCCCACCTCATGCGTCTCTCTCGTTCGCGGATTTCCCTTTGTCTGGCAGCGTTGGGCCTCGGCCTCGGTCTGCTCTCTTCTCGAGTCATGGCCGCCGCGTTTCCGGGCGCCGTGGGTTTCGGCGCGGAAACGAATGGCGGGCTAGGCGGCCGCGTCATCAAGGTCACCACCCTCGACGCCACGGGCGCCGGATCGTTGGCCGAAGCGGTCCACGCCAAAGGTCCGCGCGTGATCGTTTTCGAAGTGGGCGGCATCATCGATCTCGGAGCGAACGTGCTTCGAATCGATGAGCCCTTCGTGACCATCGCCGGGCAGACCGCGCCGAGCCCGGGCATCACCGTCATTCGTGGCGGCATCAACATCACGACGCACGACGTCGTGATCCAGCACCTGCGTGTCCGGGCCGGCGATGCCGGCCGGCCGAAGAAAAGCGGCTGGGAAGTCGACAGCATGGCGACCATCGCGGCGTGGAATGTGGTCGTCGATCATTGCTCTCTCGCCTGGTCGACCGACGAGAATCTCAGCGCGTCCGGCCCGCGCTTCACGGGCGGAGATACACCCGAGGCTTGGCGCCAGCACACCTCGCACGACATCACGTTCAGCCATTGCATCATTGCCGAGGGCCTGAGCCACGCGACGCACACCAAGGACGAGCACTCGAAGGGCTCGTTGATCCACGATAACGTCCGGCGGGTTTCGATCCTCGGCAATCTGTACGCGTCGAACATGGAACGAAACCCGTTGTTCAAGGGCGGCGCGCAAGGCGTGATCGTCAACAACCTGATCGATAATCCGGGCAACAAAACGATTCACTATAACTTGCTCGCCAACGAGTGGACGACGCACCCCTACGTGGACGGCGAGATGGCCGTGGTCGGCAACGTGCTGCAATATGGACCCGACACGAAAGAGAATCGGCCGCTCGTCATGGTGGGCGGCGACGGCGTGCTGCAGCTTTACCTGGAAGACAATCTCGCACGCGATCGCGCCGGCGCGCCCGTGGCGCCGTACGCGATCATGCTTACGCAGTCGAAAACGGTGGGCGTGAAAACGATCGCGGCGCCGACCAGCTGGCCGACGGGACTCAAGGCTCGGCCGGCCAACGAGGTCAAAGAGGACGTGCTACAACATGCCGGCGCGCGACCCTGGGACCGCGACGTGATCGATCGGCGCATCGTGCAACAAGTGGTCGACGGCAAAGGCCGGATCATCGACAGCCAAGAGCAAGTGGGCGGCTATCCCACGGTGAAGCCCGCCACGCGCTCGCTCAAAGTCCCCACCGGGAGCATCGACGCTTGGCTCGCCAGCTTCGCAACCTCGCCGCTCGTGGATTAGTCTCTGTGAACTCTGTGTCAGAGCTCTGTGCGCTCTGCGACCCACGTTTGCGATCGTTTGGAGGGTGAAATTTGCGGACTAGATCCGAGTTCCGAGACCCCAGATCCTATTTGGATCACGCCGCGTGCTTGTGATGCGTCGAGCGCTTCTTGGTGTGTTTCGCGGCATGTTTCTTCGTGGAGCCGCCGGCCTTGCCGGTGGCCGCAAGGCTCTCCTGCAGCACCTTGACCAAGTCGACCACGTTGGTGGCCGCAGGCGCCGCCTTCTTATGAGTCGGGAGTTCTTTGCCGCCCGCTTTCACTTTCTCCTCCACGAGCTTCATTACCGCGGCGGCGTATTCGTCTTTATAACGCTCCGGCTCCCATTCGGCGCTCATCTGGTTGACGAGCGTCTTGGCCATTTCTTTTTCGCGCGCGCCGAGCTTTTTGTCCTCCGGCACCTTGATCGCCTCCGCCGGAGAAATTTCATGGGCGAAATGCATCAGTTCCATCACGAGCAACGGCCCATTGGCCTTCACCGCCGCCAAATGCTCGCGGTTGCGCATCGTTACTTTCGCGATGCCGACCTTGCCCGTTTCCGCGAGCACATCGCGCAATAGTGCATATGCGCCGCCACCGCCTTTCATCGGCTCGAGATAGTAGGGCGTGTGAAAGAAGATCGGATTGATCGCGTCGAGATCGACGAAATCTTGGATCGCGACCGTGTCGGTCGAGGCCAGTTCGACCGCATCGAAGTCCTTGTCCTCGAAGACGACGAACTTCTCCTTCTCGTACTCGTAGCCCTTCACGATGTTCTCCCAGGGCACTTCCTTGCCGTCGGCCTCCGCGACACGCTTATAGCGAATGGGACTGAGGTCGCCCTTCCGCAGCATCTTGAAGGAAATTTTCTCCGAGCTCGACGTAGCGGGCAGCACGGCGATCGGAATCGTCACCAAGCCAAAGCTGATTGAACCCTTCCATATCGGTCTCATGCGTGCACAGACCGGTTTCCCGCCACTCCGGATGAGATTGTGAATAACTTCGCCCCGGCGGGTAGGCGTACACCTACCTCGAGGCGAAGGGAAACGGCCGCCACGGGCCCGCTCATACGTGAAATGCCGCGTGCGCAACGGTTACGCACGCGTCTCGCGCGAACGTACGTCGGTTTTCAGGTGCGTCACGGCGCATATAATACCGACGTACTGCGTACCCACCGTCGCCTAAACCCCTGTACCCATGAAATCATCAGCATTACCCCGCTGCAAAAAATCCCTCGGAGCGTTCGTCTCGCTCTCGCTCCTCCTCCTCGCCGGCTCTGTTCAAGCCGCGCCTTGGGCTCTGACCGGCGCCCTCGGCGTGCACGATCCCGCCATCACCAAAGACACCAGCGCAAATGTCTGGTGGGTCTTTGGCACCGGCACTGGCATCCAGGCGAAACGCTCGAGCAACGGCCTCGCGTGGTCCGACGTCGGCCGCGTCTTCGGTACCGGCCTTTCCTGGTGGAAGACGTATGTCCCCGCGAATTCCGGCAACGACGTCTGGGCGCCCGACATCCGGTCGTTCAATGGCAAATGGTGGCTATATTATTCCATCTCGAGCTTTGGCAGTAACACCTCGTGCATCGGCCTCGCGTCGAAGACGGGGACGCTGAGCAACACGGGGTGGACCGACAACGGCCTTGTCATCCGCTCGACCGGCTCGAACAGCTACAATTGCATCGATCCGAATCTGACGATCGACGCGGGCGGCAGTCCGTGGCTCGTGTTCGGTTCGTGGTTCAGCGGCATCTGGATCACCCGTCTCGACCCGGCCACGATGAAGCCGACCGGGTCGCTGACCAACATCGCGAAGCGATCGGGCGGCATCGAAGCGCCGTTCATCGTGTATCACAGCCCGTATTACTACCTCTTCGTCTCGATCGACAAATGCTGCCAGGGCGTGAACAGCACCTACAAAATCGCTTACGGCCGCTCGAGCAGCATCACCGGCCCGTATGTCGACAAGAACGGCGTCAACATGCTCAGCGCCGGCTGCACCGTCCTCGACGCGGGCAACACGCGCTGGCACGGGCCGGGCGGCCAATCGATTTACAGCACCAATGTCATCGCGCGGCATGCCTATGACGCGAACAACAATGGTGCGCCTACGCTGCTGATCAGCGATCTGCTCTGGTCAAACGGCTGGCCTACCTATTGAGGTCCGCTCTTGGGGGAGTAGCCTCATAATGATGCGAGCGCTGCGTCTGCGCGCAGCGCTCGCACTCATTTACGGAACTCGAAGATAGCGGCCCCGAGGGTCTTAACCCCGCTGGCGCGACAACTCGCGCGGAAAGGGAATGATCTCGGCGAGCGGACGCTCGCCTGAAGGATGAGGCGCCGGCGGCGTCGCAGACATCAGCGTGGTTTGCTCGATGAGCTGCCGGATCAAAGCACGTTTGCGAACAAGATCGGTGTCTTTGACGGGCGCGGCTGGGCGTTTCATCTGGATACACCCAGAGTGGCGGAACTCCGCGCCGCCACTCCAGCGGAAACTATTTTTGCCCGCCGGCCGATGACGCGGACCCTGCCTCACGCGAAGGTCGCCATGTCCGCAAAGCCCTGAGGCTGTCTTTTCCTGTCTCCCCCGCCCCTGTCCCTCCGTCACTCAATCCGCTCCAGCGGCTCTTCTGCCGGGCCGGAGATGACTTCGCCCGTCGGGCGGAAACGTGAGCCGTGGCACGGACAATCCCAGGTTTTCTCGGCGTCGTTCCAGCCGACAATGCATTTGAGGTGCGTGCACACCGGAGAACAAAGCGTCAGCTTGCCCTGCTCGTCGCGATAGGCGGCAACTTTCTTGCCGTCGAGCTTGAGGATCTTGCCTTCGCCGCGGGCGACGTCCGACTTCGAATCCCCGTCGCTGCGCGCGAGCCAGTCGCGCACGAGATGATACGGATAATCGCTGTTTTCCGTCACATAGCTCCACGTGCCGCCCAGCAATTTCTTGCGGTGCACGTCGAATAGCTCCTGCCACGGATTCTTCCGGCCCGACGCCGCGTCGAGCGCCATCATCGCGCCCAGCGTGCCAAAGGTCATGCCGTTGCCGGCGAAGCCCGTCGCGACGAATTGCTTTTCGGCGGTCTCGCCCATGAACGGCAGGCCATCGTTCGTTTCGATCACTTGGCCCGACCAGCGACGATCCAGCCGAATCTCGGGCACGTACTGACGCAGCCGTTTTTCGAGCCGCTCGTAATGGGCCGCCGGATCGGCCTCCTGGCCCGTCTTGTGATCTTCGCCGCCGAAGATCACGTAGTCGTGATCCTCGTGCGGCTCGATCCGCAGATAATCGTACGGCTCGGAATTGTCCCAGAACGACGCCGCCGGCACGCGGCCTTTGGCGACTTTGCCGCCCACGACGTACGAGGTATACAGCGCCAGCTTCGTCTGGAAGAGCAGCGCGCTCATCGTGCCCGCGATGCCCTGCAAAGGCGTGTGCGTGGCCAGCACCAGATACTTTCCGCGCACGGTGTGCTTCCCGCATTTTACCGTGAGCGGATCGGCCGTGATTTCGTCGACCGCCGTCGTCTCGCACACGTGCGAACCGCCGCCGTCGACGATGCGAAGCAGCGCCTGCAAATATTTCCGCGGATGAAAAATCGCCTGATGGCTGAACTTCACGCCGGGCACGCCGAAGAGCGGGACCGAGCCGATCATCTCCGCCTTGATCCCCAATTCCTGCGCGAAGGCCGCTTCGCGCTCGAGTTCCTCGACGTATTTCGGATTCGGGTCGCGCAACGGCGCGTGCAGATACCCGGGGACCCAATGAAAATCGCAGGCGATGTCTTCGCGGCGAATCAGCTTCACGATCTCGTCGATCGCCGCGCTCCCCGCGTCCCACACGGCCTTGGCCGCGTCGCGATTGAACGTCTTGGCGATCTCGTACAGGCGCAGATCGGTCACCGCCGTGAGGTGCGCCGTAGTGTGCCCGGTGTCGATCGAAGCGCAGTGGCCGCGATCGATCAGGGCCACGGTTTTGTTCGCTTTCTTGGCGAGGTAGGCGGTCGTAATGCCGGTGATGCCTCCGCCGATCACGATCACGTCGACGTCGAGATCGCGATCGAGCGGGCGATGAGTCGGGAGCGATGCCGTTTCAACCCAGTAAGAAGGATGCACGAACGACACAGACCACAACGTCTCGCCTGCGTTCGGCACGAAACCGGGCTCTCGTCCCTAGTCCTTGGTCCGTCGTCTGCGATGATGTTCCGTGACGCGATGACCGCCGCGGTCGAGCGCGAAGAGCTTCGCATCGGCATTGGGTTTCCCGCGACACAAGTCGCAGAGAATACGCGCCGCGATCTGGCTGAACGTGATGCCGTTGCCGCCGTAGCCGAGCGCATAGAGAACCCGCGACGCGGGTCGTGCCGCCCCGATGCAAGGCAGCCCGTCGATCGTATCGGCGAAGGTCCCGGTCCACGCATACTCCGCGCGGAAGGCGAGCGCCGGAAACAACGAGGCGAACAGCGCTTCGAGTTGGCGCGTCTTGGAAATCAGTCGGCGATCGCGGCGGCCGGCGGTCGTATACGGATCGTCCAGCCCCCCGAAAACGATCCGGCGATCTCGCGTTGCCCGGAGATAAAAATACGGCCGCGCCGTTTCCCACATGAGGCAACCCAACGAGGCCAGCCGCTGGGCGGCGAGCGGCGGGCTCGCGATCACATAGGTCGAATGGAGCCGCACGAGGCTGGTGCGCACGAACTTTCCCGCTTCGTAGCCGGCCGCCACGATGACACGACGGGCCGCGATGCGCGCGCCGCTCGCCAAACGCAGCTCCACGCCGTCGGAGGTCTCGCGCAACGACCGGACCAGCGCGCCATGGCGCAATCGGAAGTGCGGCAGGCGGCAACAGTGGCGCAACAAGCCGCGCGTGAAGGCCAAGGCCTGAATTTCGGCGGAGCCGCCGGACAAGATCCCGGCGGGGCGTTCCAGCTGGAAGCG
Source organism: uncultured Opitutus sp. (assembly GCA_966252355.1). Taxonomy (GTDB): domain Bacteria; phylum Verrucomicrobiota; class Verrucomicrobiia; order Opitutales; family Opitutaceae; genus ER46. The sequence continues at coordinate 13,826 of CBINOT010000072.1, forward strand.
CCGCCGGAGGGCCGCGTCGTCAAGCACCCGCGCGGGAAATCCCAGCTCGCGCGTGCGGCGCGCTTCGTTGCGGACGAAACGCGTGTCGCGGGAATGGCTCGCGACGTAGAGCGTCGATCGCGTCGTCCAGTCGCATGCGAGGTGCAGCTGGCGGCTGAGCGCGTGAAGCTGGCGGATCGCTTGTTGGCCCAACCGGTACACGCGGCGCGCAGTCGCCTGACCGTGTCGCTCGCTCAGCTCGGCGATGGAGGCGTCGACTTGGTAGAGGAGCAAACCGGTGCTTGCGGCGGTGCTGCCCATGCCGGGTTCGCGTTTGTCGAGCATCGTCACGCGCAGCCCAGCCTGAAGCAGTTGGTACGCGATCAGCGCGCCGGTGATGCCGCCGCCGATAATGGCGACGTCGCAATCCGCGTTTCGGCTCAAGCGATGCTTCGGCAGCGGAGCGGGACGACGAGCGAGCCACAGCGGCTTTCCAGCGCGTAACTTCATGGGGTGAGCCGTTGGACTCGGCGAATCGCAGCGGGTTCTGACCGAAGTCGCGAATCCGAGCGTCCGCCACCGAGCTCCGACTTCCATCGGCGGCCTGCGCGACCAGCCGTCGTGTCACCCATTAGGTGACACGATAAACTTGGCGGGACACGGGTGCGCGCTACGATCGCGGCAATGCCCGACTGGGTTTATCGCACCGTAGCGCAACGCGTCCTCTTCGCCTTGCCCGACGAGGTCGGCCGCGCCGTCGCGTTGGGAACAATCGGCACGCTCGGGACGACGTCGGTGGGGCGAGCGATCATCGAATTCATGGGCCACATGGCGCCGGACCCGCGGCTGCGCACATCGGTCGCGGGCGTCACCTTCCCCTCGCCCTTCGGACTGGGTTGGCGCGTCGATCCCGAACGACGCGCCACCGCTGGACTCAGCTGCTTCGGTGTCGGCTGGATCGAAGTCCAGCAAGGCGCGACGCGAAATGTCCGTCGCGTCGACGGCGAGGCATTGCGCGACGAACCTGCGGCAAGATCCTTTCGGCAAGGCCGGCCGGGGCTGGCCGGCGTCCCGCTGCTGGAGCGGAGCATAGATCCGTCCGGCCAGGAATGGGTTCGTTTCCCGAACGGAATCACGCTGCCGGTGGTCGCCTTGGATACTGTGCCCGCTGCCGAAACTCCCACCGGCGGGGTTTTGCTTCAGGCCGGCAGCGCAAATGCCGATCGATGCTGGACCGTACCGCTCGCTCGGCCCGATGCCTTGCTCGAATCGATCCGCGCTTGGCGCGCGCGACTCGGACCGGCTGCGCCCATCCTCGTCAGCGGCGGGGTCGGGACTCCGAGCGACGCCGTCGCAGCGATCGAGGCCGGGGCGAATCTGATCCTCCTCGAAGCGCCACTCGTGTACCGCGGGCCCGGATTCATCAAGCGTTGCAATGCCGCCCTCGGGCGCAGATTCGATCGAGCGCACGCGGAGGGCGAATCGGCTCCGCTGTTTCGCTGCGCATGGTTCTGGAGTGTCGCACTGGGATCGGCGATGGCGCTCGGCGGCGTCCTCACGCTTGCGCTGGCGCTTTCGCGGGTGCTGCTGCCGTACGACGAACATTATCTGGGTTTCGACGCAGCGCTGCTGCAGCGCAATTCGCCGCGACTTTTCGCCTTCATGGCGCACGACCGGGCGACGCTGGCCGGCACGATGTTGGGTTTGGGTTGGCTCTACGTGGCGGTGGCCTGGTCCGCCATCCGGCGCGGCCGGCATGGCGCACGCACGGCGGTGATCGCATCGGCGTGCGCCGGATTCGTAAGCTTCTTCGCGTTTTTCGGCTTCGGCTACTTCGACACACTGCATGCTTTCGTCGCGGCAGTCCTCCTGCAGCTCACGATTCAAATCATGGTCGGGCAAACGCGCGCCAACCCGATCGACTCCGAGGAGATTGACGACGAAGACGCGGCCTGGCGCGCGGCGCAATGGGGCCAACTGTTGTGGGTGATCCACGGGGCGGGCCTGCTGATCGCCGGCGCGGTAATCCTGTCGATTGGGATGACCTCCGTATTTGTGAGCGAAGACTTGAATTTCCTGTGCCTGACCCTCGATCAGGCACGTGAACTAGGAACGCGACTGGTTGCAGTCGTCGCTCATGACCGCGCGACCCTGGGCGGCATGTTGCTGGCGACGGGAGTGGCGATGCTCTTGCTTGTGCTGTGGTGTTTTCAGCGCGGCGCCGCGTGGCTCTGGCGGTCGATGCTGGGCCTCGGCACGTTGGCGTACGCCGCCGCGATCGGCATCCATCTCTGGGTGGGCTACACCGATTGGCGGCATATGGTCCCCGCGCTCGCCGGCCTGACCCTCTGGCTGGGTGGATTGCTGTTTAGCCGAAGGTATCTGTGTTCTCCTCCGCGAGTGTGATCGCGCGGTCACGTCTGATCCCTCACGCAAAGACCGCAAATGCATCCTTGGTAGATCGGGCGAAATCCCAGGTCGGCGCCTCCGTCGAGCAGTCCGGACTAAGGCGGGGCCGGAGTCGTGGCGGTCCCGGCGGGAATATTCCGGTCGGCGATGACGAGCAGACGAAGCGCGCGCCGCTCATTGACAAGTTCCAGGCCGATCGCCGCGAGGTCGTCGTGGATACGTGACGGATTTTCGCGGTACCATGGCAGTTCGAGATCGTATCGGCCCTGGAGTTCGGTGTCGTCGAGCACGGGGACAACGAGCATCGCCTGGATAAAGTCGGCGACGGACCGAAGGGGCGATGCCTTCATCCACAGGCCCCGACCGCTCATACTGACGGCGGCCGCCGCACCTTCGGAACTCGCCCGCAGTCGCAAGGGGCGCGCGCGATTGAGCCGCAGAACTTTGACCGGACTTTCGCGTTCTTGGATGGTAGCCGTGTACGGGAAGAGCTCACCCAGCTGCTGCTGAAGAATCGCGAAACGACGCGCGCCCAATTCCGCGGGGACGATCAGATCGATACAGTAGGTCGTTCGCTTGCTCCACTTGAACGGTCGCTTGTCCTGTACTTCCACCCGCGTGTGGGTGCCCGCGGAAAAGCCGTAGGCGAGCGCATACAAATTTTCGAGCGCGAGGTTGACCGCCAGGATCCTGCGATGCGCGTACGGCCCGTCGCTTTTCGAGAAATCCGTCGACAGGGACGGCGCGCCCTCTTGGAAGCTCGTAACGGTGCACTGGTAAAGCGCGTTCTCCGGCGAAAGCGGGCGCTCGGGATCGAAGAATAGATCGTCCTTCTTCTCCTCTACTCCGGCCGTGCGCCCCTGCAGGACGTTTTCGATCACGGTGTCGGTGATTTCGGCAGAGGTGGTAATCGCCCGAACGATACGTTTTTCGTCGAGGATTACGGAATGCGGGATGGCTCGATGCGGAAAGGCGGCGGCGAGCTTTCGTTCGGGATCAAGCACCACCGGCAGCGCCATCGGCCGGTGGGCGAGAAACGTGCGGATTCGTTCCTCGGGTTCATCCGTGATAGTCAGCACCTGAACCTGCCCGGCATACTTTTCCTGCAACTGCTGAAGGTGCGGCATCCCGGTTATACACGGGGTGCACCACGTCGCCCAAAAGTCGAGGATCAGCAGCTTACCCGCAAAGTCGGACGAATTCGCCGACGATAGTGGGGAGTTCAGGATGCGCGGAAACGTGAGTTCGCTCGCCTGAGTGCCGATGAGCGTAGCTTGTGCGGGAGCGCCGTGCAGGTTGACGATAAGGAAAAGAACCGCCGTGAGTCGCCAAGCCGGAGATGTCATGCCCCAGGAAACGGCAGCGCCGACGAAAGGTTACCGCCGAACGCACAGATTGTGGAGTGTTACCTCGGCCACCTGAACCGCGCTGCAGTGATCCGACGTCGCCACAACCTATGCCCACGACTCTGGCTGCCATCCAAGGTACCGCCGTCCCTTAATCACGCGTTGGCGTCGAACATTCCTACTCCTTCCGCTCTCCTCGAGTTCGGGGCGCTAGCGCCCGGCGCACCAGGTCGCGAGTCCATCGATGACGTCGGAACGCTCGCTGAAAATCAGGAAATGGTCGGCAAGCGCAAACGTTTTCAGCTCCACCCGAGCACCCGCGGCGGACATTTCAGCGATCGCTGATTTCACATAATGAAGCGGCACGCGGTTGTCGGTCGCGCCCGTGAGCACAAGCACTGCCCGCTCGCGGCATTGTTCACCAAATGCGCGTTCGCCGAGCGCCACCGAATCGAACAGGGGTGATGAAGATGACCGAGGTAAAGGCATGAAAGCAGGGGACGACGGTTTAAGCTTACCTCCGCGAGAGCAATGAACCCTCAAGCTTGCATCCGTTTCGCACACCCCAAAGCGTAAAGTAACGGCAGCGCACCGACGACGCCGAATGAGCAGTCGATCAGGCGCCAATAGAAGGGGATGCCCCTGACTTCACCTGCGATTAGCGCCAGTGGAATGACAAGCGCGCACGCAACGAGACCCACGCGTAACACCCACGCATTACGGATCGGGTCGAGCCACGGACCGATGAAGAACAGCGCGATGACAATGTGTCCGAACGCTAGCCAGTCGGTGCCATAACCGATCCAGGGATAGCGCGCATAGGTGTCCGTTAAGCCGCGATGCACGTGCGTCACCCAATGCTGCATCGGAGCAGGAGTAAGCGCATGGAAAGCTCCGCCAACATCGACGAGCCGCACGAGGCAATTCATCTCGGTGGCGAGCGGAAATGCAGTGACACCACTCAGCACGAGCCCGACGATAAAGACTCCAATCGCCCAACGACAGCGCGACAATACGCGAACCGAATCGGTCGTCATATGACCGCGATAGTGCATGGCGTAACCGATTTTGGAATCCGGATTCGCCGGTCTGCGGAGCCGTCCGGCAAAAGGCATACGTTGATCGGCATCGCGCCTGTGGCGATCGGGACGATCGCCGCTACGTGTTGATCTTTTCCGTGTCGTCGGCGATTTATTTGCCAAGAAGTCGCGCGCTCCCGTGTCTTACAGGCATGCGCCGCTTTGCCTGGAAGATCGTGATTTCTCTCCTCCTGCCGGTCGTTGCATCCGCTGCTCCCTTTAGCGCCGCGACCGCGACCAACGAGATGGGGCTCGATGTCTTTCGCCAGCTCAGCGCCGAACGCGCCCAGGGCAATCTCGTCATCTCCCCCTACTCCCTCGAAGCCGCGCTCATCCTCGCCTACGCCGGCGCCGACGGCACGACGCGCGACGAAATGGCGAAGGCGCTGCATGTGCCAAACAACGCCTCGGCGGACACCGACATCATGACGAGCTTTCGCGTGCTGCGCGGCGAGCTCGACGCCATGGCGACGCGCACGAACAAGGAGGCCGGGAGGCGCAACGCGCGATCCGGCGCGTACACCGTTGAAAACGGGAAACGGGTGCCGCTCGATCCGGAACCCACGAACGCCTTGGAATGGCACGCCGCGAATCGACTGTTTGCCCAACAGGGTTACGCCTTTCGCGACGCTTTCCTCACACTCATGCGCGAGGGTTACGACGCGCCCCTCGAACCTCTCGATTTTCAGCGTAGCCCGGCAAGTGCGCGCGACACGATCAACGCTTGGGTGGCCGGGCAAACCCGTGAACGAATTCAGAACCTGATCCCATCGGCGCTCAGCCCCGACACGCGATTGGTCCTGGTAAATGCACTCTACCTCAAGGCGCCATGGAATACGCCGTTCTATCGGGAGGCGACGAAACCACAGCCGTTCCATCGGTCGGAATCGGAAACGTTCGACGTCCCAACGATGCTGCGCGGAGGTCGCTTGCCCTATGAACACGAGGATGGACTGACGGTCGTTGCACTCGACTACATCGGTCACGATCTGCAGTGCCTCATTCTGCTGCCCGATGAAGGGACTTCGACGCGCGCGGCAGCAGCGGCGTTTTCCGCGGCAGATTTCAAGCGCTGGGCCAAGTTGGGCGAAAAAGGAAAATCGTCGCTCGTGACGCTCTACTTGCCCAAATTTCGCACCGAAGCCATGTCGCTCGCATTGGGCCGCACGCTTCGAACGTTGGGGATAAAGAGCGCCTTCGATGAGCCGGGCCACAGCGCGAACTTCGATCGCATCGCAACGCGCAAGACGGACGACTACTTGTGCTTGTCCGAGGTTTTTCATCAGGCCTTCGTCGGCCTGGATGAAGAGGGCACGGAAGCGGCGGCAGCCACCGCTATATCGGTGAGCCTCGGCGCGAGCTTCGATCCGACGAAGCCGATCGATGTCCGCGTGGACCGGCCATTTTTCTTTGCCATCCAGCATCGTCCCAGCAGCGCCGTGCTCTTTCTGGGCCGCATCGTCGATCCGCGATCACCTCCAAATTGATTCGCAGGAGTTGGGCGAAGGGCAAAAGCGCGGATCGCCGGCTGCGTCGTCCACGATTGTTGAGCGGATCGGTCTTTTGGGCTGCGCCTCCGGTTCTATTGAGGATTACGAAAAGGAGCGACGGTAGGGCGCGACTTCCGAGCGCGCCGATTTGATGTTCGCACGAGCGCGGCCCGCCCGGAGATTGGGCCCTACTTCGTTCGGGGGCTTAACTGGGGAAGGAACCTCTCGTGAAATCCGATTTGCGTCGTCAACCGCTTGTAAAGCGCGTCGCGGGAAGCCGTTAATCCTGCGGAACGACGAATTGGGCGTAGACCGGCATGTGCTTTGCTGCCATTAGGAGGCCTCCCGCTTTCACATGGTGTCAAAGCCCACGCCGAAACTTTCCCACCTGCAATGCCTCCGCGGCTTGGCCGCGCTGACGGTGGTGCTGAGTCATTTTCCGCATTGGACCACACCCGGAAAATGGACCGTCACGATCTACAATACCGGCTTTCTGGCGGTGTACGTCTTCTTCGCCATCAGCGGCTACATCATCGCCTACTCGCATCGCGGCGAAACGGGCCCCGCTCCGGCGCTGGCCTATGGCATAAAGCGGATCTTCCGACTGTACCCGGCTTACTTGTTTTACTCGGCGGCGGCGCTGGCGGTCTACGCCGCGGGTTGGGAAAACTGGGATAACAACGTCATCCTGCAAAAGGGCGTGAAGGAAACGATCGCCGCGTTCACCTTATTGCCGATTCCCAGTTGCCGAATTATTTCGTTTTTGGGCGTCGGTTGGTCGCTGTTCTTCGAGGTCGTCTTTTACCTGTTCTTCCTCGCGTTTTTTATCAGCCGGCGCACCGGAATCGCCGTCATGACCCTTTTCGCCATCGGCATTCTGGCCAACGAAACCGTGGTCCATAACGCGCGGCCGTTTTGGCTGAGCGCAAAGTCGTTGTTATTCGTCGCCGGCTGTGCGCTGGGCTTGTACCGCGGCCGGCTGCGACTATCGCGGGGCGGTTGTTGGCTGCTCGGTCTCGGGGGATTGGTTCTGCTCGGTGCGGCGCTGCTGTTTGGAGGGAGTTCCCTCGCCCCGCCCAGCGCCTTGGTCGGCGCCGCCTGCGTGACGCTTTGCGCCATCGGGCTCGATCACACGGCCGGCGATCGTCCGTGCGGTTTTTGGCACCGCGCGCTGCATCGGTTGGGCGACGTGAGCTATTCGCTCTATCTCTGCCACACGGTTGTCCACGCGATCGTATATCATTTCTTCGGCGCGCCGCAGGAATCGTGGATCGCCGCCGTGCTCTTCGTGGCCGCGCCGATAGGGGTAGCGTGGTTGTCGTACCAGGCGATCGAGCGGCCGCTGCAGCAGCTGGCACGCTGGGTGATTAAGCGCGCCGCCGTGCCGCGAGCAGCGGCGGCTTAGGCAGTGGCCGCGGTTCGCCACAACGGGGCCCGACAAGAACACCATGTCTGGCGCGAGCGTTGCCTGCACCCACCAACGCACGCCCGAGTGAACGGCGGGAGCAGGAGACTCCGCCCTACATCAAATCGCATGGCGTGCCTGCCTCGGGGACACACGAACGCCCAAAAAAGAGCGCCAGTCGGAGACTGGCGCTGTTGAATTCAGACCTCTGCGTCTGCGGTAGGATCGAGTTCGCGTTACTGGCAGGCTTCGCAGGTTTCGCCGCGGCGCATGGCTTCGATGCTGCAGGCTTTCTTTTCTTCCTCGGTGTAGATGCGTTTGGCGGTTGCGCCTTCCGTCTGCAGGCCCTGCACCGAATCGCCGCCGGCGCCGGCCGCCACGCCGCGCATCTCTTTCTTCACCGCCACGGTCGCCTTCTCGATATTTGAGGCCCCCAGGCTGCGGAGGTAATAGGTCGTCTTCAGACCGACGTGCCAGGCCTGGCGATACATGTGCGATAGCGTCTTCAGGTCCGGCGTCTTGATCCAGAGGTTCACCGATTGGCTCTGGTCGATCCACTTCTGGCGCCGCGCCGCCGCATCGATGATCCATTTGGCATCGATATCGAATGCGGTGAGATACTTCGCCTTCAGGTCGGCCGGGATCCGCTCGATGTCCTTCAACTCGCCGTCGAAGTACTTCAGGTTGTCGATCATGTCCTGATCCCACAGCCCGCGCGCCTTGAGGTCCCGCACGAGGAAGGGATTCAGCACGATGAATTCGCCCGAGAGGTTCGATTTGACGAACAGGTTCTTGTACGTCGGCTCGATGCAGGGAGACGTCGCCGTGATGTTCGAGATCGTGGCGGTGGGCGCGATCGCGAGGCAGTTCGAATTGCGCATGCCTTGCTTCCGAATCTTCTCGCGCACCGGGGTCCAATCCAGCTTGCCGCCGCGGGGGACCTCGACCTGCACGCCGCGTTCCTGCTCGAGGACGTCGAGCGTGTCCTGCGGCAGCAGGCCGCGGTCCCACTTCGAGCCCTTGTAGCTCGAGTACGTGCCGCGTTCGCCCGCCAGGTCGGAGCTGGCTTCGTAGGCGTAGAACGCGATCGCTTCCATCGCCTCGTCGTTGAACTCGACCGCTTCCGGCGACGCGAAGGCGTGGCCGCGCAGGTAAAGTGCGTGCGCCAGCCCCATGACGCCGAGGCCGATCGGCCGGTGGCGGCGATTGGAGGTCTCGGCCGCTTTCGTGGGATAGAAATTGATGTCGATGACGTTATCGAGCGCGCGCACCGCGAGGCGGATGGTCTCGCGCAACTTCTTGTGATCGAGGTTGCCCTTGGCATCGAGATGCGTCTCGAGGATGACCGAGCCGAGATTGCAGACCGCGGTCTCGTCGTTCGAGGTGTTGAGCGTGATCTCGGTGCAGAGATTCGAGGAGTGAATCACGCCCGCGTGGTCCTGCGGCGAGCGGATGTTGCAGGCATCTTTGAACGTGATCCACGGATGGCCCGTCTCAAAGAGCATCGAGAGCATTTTCTTCCAGAGCTCGAGCGCCTCGATCTTCTGGCCGTGAATCTTCCCCTCGTCAGCGAGCTTCTCGTATTCGAGATAACGCTTTTCGAAGGCGGCGCCATAGAGCTCGTGCAGATCCTTGACTTGGTTGGAACGGAAAAGCGTCCAGCTCTGCCGCGCTTCCATGCGCTTCATGAACAGATCGGGAATCCAATTCGCCGTGTTCATGTCGTGCGTGCGGCGGCGATCGTCGCCGGTGTTTTTCCGCAGCTCGAGGAATTCGAAGATGTCGTTGTGCCAGGTCTCGAGATACGCGCAGCCGGAACCCTTGCGCTTGCCGCCCTGGTTGACCGCGACGAGCTGGTCGTTGTGCAGCTTCAGGAACGGAATGACGCCCTGAGACTCGCCGTTGGTACCCTGGATGTGCGCCCCTGTGCCGCGCACTGCGGTCCACGAGCCGCCGAGCCCGCCGGCCCATTTCGCGAGGAACGCGTTGTCGGCGATGCCCCGGAGCATGATGCTCTCGAGCGAGTCGTCGACGTAGTACAGATAGCAGGAGGAAAGCTGGGAGTGCAGCGTGCCGGAGTTGAACAACGTCGGCGTGCTGCTGCAGAAACGACGGGACTTGTAGAGATCGTAGAGCCCGGCCACGAGCGGCTCGCGCTCCTGCTTCTCGTCGATGAACAGGCCCATCGCGACGCGCATCCAGAAGAATTGCGGCGTCTCGATGCGGCGCGACGGCTTCTTGGTCTTGTCGACGATGAGATAGCGATCGTACAGCGTTTGAATGCCGAGAAAGTCGAACTCGAGATCGGAAGAAGGATCGAGGGCACCGGCGAGCTTGGCCACATCGTAGTCGAGCAGGCGCGGGTTGAGCCGCTTGATCGCGACGCCGTGCTCCAGGTACTTCTTGAACGCGCGTTGATGCGCAGTCTTCAACGCACCAATGCCGTCACGGAGGATGTCCCAGCCCAGCACTTCTTCGTAGATGTAGGTGAGCTGGACGCGGCCGGCGAACTTGGCGAAGTCGGCATCGCGCTCGATCAGGGTCTTCGAGTTGAGGATGATCGTCGCGTCGAGGTCCTTTTGGGAAATCTGGTCGTAAACCGAGCGACGGAGCTCCTGCTCGATCTCGTCATTGGAGAGGCAGAGGTCGAGTCCGATGCGGGCGAATTCGATCCGCTTGCGCAGATCGGCGCCGTCCCAGAATACGTTCGTGCCGTCGGCCTTCTTGACGACGATGAGCGCGGCCTGGCCCGGTGCGGCGGCGACCGGCGTTTCGGTCTCGGCGAAGGGCTTTTCACCCGCGCCGGCTTCGAGCCCCGACTCGCGGGCGGCGGTACGCTGGGCGCGGAAGAGAATGTACGCTTCGGCGACCTTGAAGTGGCCGGCCTTCATCAGCTCTTCCTGGACCATGTCCTGGATTTCCTCGATATGGACGAAGGACTGCTTCGAGGCGTGCACGCGCTCCGACACGGCCTTGGTGATCGCCACGGCCGGCGCGGAATCGCGCTGCAGCGAGAGGAAGGTTTTGCGGACGGCGATCTCGACCTTCTGCTCGCTCCACGGCACGACTTGATTGTTGCGACGGATCACGCGCAGCGTGGATTGCGCGGCGACATCGCGCTCGATCGCGATCTTGCGGGCGCGATTCAGGAGGAGGCTCTTGGCGACGAAGTACGCGTTGTTGTCGACGAGGGTCTTCTCGAGCAGTTCGTAGAGCGCGTTCAACGACAGGCGCAGCGGATTCTGTTTGCGCGCAAGCTCACGGAGATTGGCGGCAACCTCGCGGCAGATGCCCCCGACCCAGGCGCGATTGGCGTCGGTGAAGATGTCCTTCTCGCCTTTGGCGAGATGCACGTTGGTCAGCGCCTTGCCGAGGGTGTCGGCGACTTCGCTCAGCGCGAACCGTTCCTCGCCATGCGGACAGAGCAGAATGACCGGCGGCAGGTCGATGGCTTCGGCGGCGAGAACGTCGCGCCACGCGTAGTGCGGCTTTTGTTCAACGGGAGTGTGGACGGTGCGCTTGAGCGCGAGATCGTGTGCGAGAGAAGGCGTCATGGAATTGCGGGCTGCAGAGTGCGGAATGCGGAATGAAACTGACCGTCGCGATAGCCGTGCGAGCAGGTGCGGGCTTCAGTTGGTCAGTTCAGTGGGGTGAGTAAGCGAGCGAACGAAGCGGGGCGGCTTCGGAAATTCGAAAGCGAGCGCGATAACTCGAGACGGCGGTCGAAAGAGCGCGAATTTACGGATGCCGGAACCGGACGCGGATTAGCAATCCGCCATCCGGAATCCAAAATCCACCATCGTCAGAGCTCGTCGTCGGCGACGACGTTGAGCGAGGACGCTTTTTGATACTCGGTGACGCGTCCTTCGAAAAAGTTCTGCTCCTTCTTGATGTCCATCATCTCCGCGAGCCACGGCAGCGGGTTCTTCAAGCCGGGCGTGAGCGGCGCCAGACCGCAGCCTTCGAGGCGGCGGTCGGCGATGTAGTCGATGTAGGCGGTGAACTCATCCGCGGCCAAGCCGACGGCATTCACGGGGAGACAGTCGCGAATAAATTCCTTCTCGAGCGAGATCGCTTCGCGCATGAGCCCGCGCAGCTCTTCCTTGAACTCGGCGGTCCAGATGTCGTGGTTCTCCTCGACGAGGTCCATGAACAGATTGCGGAACACCTCGATATGGTTCGATTCGTCGCGCAGCGTATAGCGGAACATCTGGCCGATGCCCGGGAACTTGTTCTGGCGATAGAGCGAAAGGATCATGCCAAACAAGCCATAGAACTGCGTGCCCTCCATGCACTGGCCGAAAACGAAGATGTTTTTCGCCAGGAGCTTCTTGTTCTCCGTCTGCGTCAGATCGATGTCGCGGCGGAGCTCACGGGAGACCTTGGTGACGAACTCGTTCTTCCGGACGATCGTCGGCACGTCCTCGAACATCGCCTCGCATTCGTGCGGGTTGATGCCGAGGGAGGCGATCATGTAAAGCAGCGAGTCGGCGTGGATGTTTTCCTCGTGCGCGTGGCGGCCGAGGACAAGCTTCAACTCCGGCGCGGTGACGAGTTCGCGGACCACGTGCTGGATGTTGTCGCCGACGATGCCTTCCGCGGCGGAGAAGTAACCGATGCCCATGCGGATGATCCAGCGTTCGACGTCGGACAGCGCCTTGTCGTCGCGCCACTGCTCGATGTCCTTGCCCATCGGGATATCCTCCGGCTCCCAGT
>CBINOT010000073.1:0-26185 GCA_966252355.1 uncultured Opitutus sp.
GGTGCTGACGCATTACCTGCGCGTCGGGTTCACGCCCGACGGCGGCTGGCGAACCTTCAGCTTGCGCAAGGACTTCTTCCCCGCGGTGAAAATCCAGGCGGAAGACGACATCACCGCCTCGGTCGTCGTGCCGACGCGCGCCGTGACCGGAATCCCGGCATGGGCCACGCGCGCCACCGCGCTGAAATTCGTGCACAACTGCGAATTCTCGCTCTTTCAACGGCCCGACGAGGCGATCCATCGCGGCTACGACAAACGCACGGAGCGCGATTTCTCGCGGCCGGGAAACTTCTTTTCGAACTACGAACCGCTGACGCGCGAGAACGCCCGCGCGATCGTGGAAGACTCGATCGGCTTCGACGCCTTCACCGAGCCGGTACGCGCCATCTTCGGCGAATTCCTCGGCTCCACGCGCCCGGCTTATCTCGCTTCGCCGGCTCATCCGCGCCTCGTCGACGGCAAAGCCTCGAAAAATCCGCGTTACCTCCAGAAACGCCCCGATCTCGAAGATCCGCGCACGACCTATCTCGCGCAAATCGGTGCGCGCCTCTACCGCCGCATTCCAACCGGCTCGCCGGTGATGTTTCCCGTCGCCGCCGTGCTTGCCGGGCGCCGGCTCAATCCACCGGAGCCGGGCGTGCGTCCGCTCTGCGTGTTCAATCCCCTGCATTATCAAGAATTCCCCGAGGCGTTCATGGATTTCATCGCGAGCCTCACGGGAAAGTCGCCGTCGACGACGGGCGCCGGCTCCGAAGGCGCGCTGACGAAGGGTCCGTTCAACGCCTTGCCGCCGATTCACGATCTCAACGCTGCACTCGTCTCTGCTTTGTTGACCGATTTGGCGGTGTTCTCGTCGGCCGCCGGCTGGATCGGCCCGCGTTGTCGCGTCGACCATGACATTAGTCTGCTCGTCCCGGAAATCTGGGCGCGCATGTCGGCGGAAGAACGCTCGCCACGCTTCCTGATCGAAAACGGTTATCTCGAGCGCTGTGACGACTGGGTGCACGAGGGCAAGCCGGTGCTCGCAAGCCGCCTTGGCTGGCGCATCACCGCTCGTTTTGTGCAGGCCTTCTGCGGCCGGGTGCTCAGCAACCCGAGCACGCTTTTCGACGAAGACCTGCTGCGTCCGGAGCGCCAGGGTGCGGCGATTTTCGCCGAGGGCATGGAGAACATCGTTCAAGCGATGAGCACGGCGGCTGCCTCGTACTTCAACGACGGCTCCGTCGCGCAAGCTGTGCCGCCGCTGCGCGCACTGCTGCACATCATGCGCGATGGAAAATTCGAAGGCGCCGGCATCGGCGATCCGAAGTTGCGCGCGTTGTTCACGCGCGAAGCGATGCTCGCGAGCGATTGGTATCGCGAACGGCTCAAGGCCCAGCAGCGGCGCGACGTCCGCGATTGGGAAGCGCGTGTCGATTACTTGGAGAAGTTCCTGGCGCGCGGAAACTATGCCGACGTGGCCGAGGAGCTCCGGGTGCGTGAGCGGCTCGCCGAAGCGCAAACGACGCTGAGCGCAGCGCGCGCGTCGAACTACATCGAACAGCTTACCGGCACCCTCGGCGTCGATCCCGCGCTCGTGCCATGACGTGGGCCCGCGCTTAACCGCGCGGCAACGCCCATCGCAAGGCGCCAGGCAGCGCTTTGGCCCACGCCCAGGCGTCGTGCGCGCCGTCGGACTCGGCGTATTCGACCGCATGCCCGGTCCCCGCGAGCACGTCGCGAAATTCGCGCACGGCGTCGATCTGCGCGGTGCGCTGAAACACGTCCTCGCGATGCTGCAAATTCGTCTGCGTCTCGCGCCTCCCGACCTCGAGCCTGAAGGCAGCCGGGATCGGCTGCGACAGCTCGCGAAATCGTTCGATCAACCAGCCCTCGTTCCACCAATACGACCCGGACTGGCTGATCACCTGTTGGAAAAGTCCCGGGCATGCGAAGGCCAGGTAGGACGCGGCCAGGCCGGTATAGCTCAAGCCGACTGCCGTGCGGCGCCGCGCCGCCGCGACCGGCGGAAAACGCCGTTCAAGCCACGGGAGCAATTCGTCCCGCACGAAATCGGCGAACGGCGGATAGCATGGACATTCACGCCAACGCGCTTCGGGGCTGTGCGACGACACGAAGACGAACCACGCATCCGCGATGGCATCTTGCGCGACGAGGTCCTCAATGATCCCCGCCGCGCCCACCTTTTCGCGGTACATTTCTGCATCGAAGAACAGCACGAGATTGCCCGCCGTCGCCGCCGACGCAGGTTCCCGGACCCAAATCGAACGCTCGTTCCCGAGGTGACGACTCGGGAGCGTAGCGATGATCTCGGAAGCGCGCATGCCGGCGCGGTAAGGTTGCGGCCGACGGCGCGTTCGCAACTTGCAAAATCGTCCGCGTGGCGGATCGGCCGTGGCACGGGCGTCCCACCCATGGTCGACCTCCGCCCGCGAGAGCGGCGAGTCCCCTTACACGCCTTCGAGCGAACAGACCGAGAGCTCGTTGCCGCTCGGCTCGGTGAAATGAAAGCGCCGGCCGCCGGGGAAACTGAAAATCTCGCGCGTGACCGTGCCGCCGTTTCGCACCACCGATTCACGCATTCGCTCCAGCTCGCGCGTGAACAGCACGGGCAGCACGCCGCCTTCGTCGACTCGGCTGCGTTTATCGGCCCGAACGAGGCCGCCGCCGAATTCGTGGTCGCCGAACGCGGAGTAATCCGGTCCGTAATCGGTGAAGTTCCAGCCAAAGGTCTTCGAGAAAAACGCCTTCGTTTTCTCGAGGTCCTTCGTCTGGAATTCGACGTAGAAGATCTGGTTGGGGATAGGCATGGGTGTGGGAGTGCGAGGGGTGAAATCGCTCAGGACGGAGCAGAGGGAGCTTACGTATAACGCGCGAAAACGCACGTCGCGCCGATGGATGGCACGCGACGGGCGAGCGGTCGATTCGTGCACGACGGCCGAAGGCGATGAAGGGGCGACGATCATGAGGCCCGATCCTATCAACGGCGGCTGACAACATGCTGTCAGGAGACCGCCGTCGCGATCGGTTCGCGATGTCGAGCAAGGACCGCATCCGCCTCGGCGGCGACGAGCTCGCGCAGTTCCGGCGGTTCCAACGCCTCGGCGGCGCGGCCAAAGCCCAATAACCAGCGCGCCAGCCATTCCAGCGAAAAGGTGAACACCGTGAATTCTGCACCGTCCTCGCGACGACGATCCTCGAGCAACGTGGCATAGCTTTCCGCACGCGCCCGAGCGATCGCGGCATCGGCGAGCCAAATTCGCGCCGGTTGGGTTTCGTTGCGGTGCGCCTGGGCCTCGAGGTGTTCCTTCAACGAGAAATCCGGCCGGCTGGGAAACGTTTCCGACGAAAGCTCCATCCGTTGCACGCGATCGATCCGGAAGTGACGATAATCTCCGCGCAGCCGGCACCACGCGACGAGGTACCACGCGCCGCCGTAGAAAACGACGCCGAGCGGCTCGACCGCGCGTTCGGTTTCGTCGCCACGGCTTCGCGTGCGATAGCTCAACCGGGCGACTCGCCGCTGGGCGACCGCACGCTGGACGGCCAGCAACCATGGCTGCGCCGCCGGTTCGGTCGCGATGCGGCCCGGGCGGCCGCTGATTACGGTCTGTTGCGCCAAACGGTCCACTTGCTCCTGACGCTCCCGCGGCAACACCGCCCGCAGCTTGTCGATGGCGGACGTCATCGGCTCGACCATCGAGGCGTCGCCCAATTGCCGGACCATTTCCGCGCCCACCGTCAGCGCGGCAGCTTCGTCCGCCGTCAACATCAGCGGCGGCAGATGGTATCCGCGCAACAAGCTGTAACCGACGCCGGCTTCCCCCACGATCGGCACGCCCGCTTCGCCGAGCGCCGCAATGTCGCGATACACGGTACGGACGCTAATTTCGAAGCGGCGGGCCAATTCTTCGGCGCGCACGACGCGGCGCCCTTGCAGGTGCATCACCATCGCGACCAGCCGATCCGTGCGGTTCATGAGCCGGCACAAGTACGACGACTGCCCGACGGTGGAAAGGGCAAAGGCGAATCGGCCGGAGAACGCATCCGAAAGCTGCAACGAGTGCCTGGCGGGGCGTTATCATTCTCCTGACATAACGCTGGCATTGCAGACGCGTAGAATGCCCGCTCTTCCTTCGCACGATGACTCAAGCATACCGGTCCTGCCCTTGGCCCAGAAATCCGCTCGATCAGGCCTATCACGACCACGAGTGGGGCGTGCCGCTGCACGACGACCGTGCGCTCTTCGAATTGTTGATCCTCGAAGGAGCGCAGGCCGGGCTGAGCTGGTCGACCATTCTGGCCAAGCGCGAAAACTACCGCAAAGCGTTCGAAAATTTCGACGCGGAGAAAATCGCGCGTTACGGCGCGCGCGAATCCGCGAGGCTTCTGGCGAACGCCGGAATCGTTCGCAATCGACTCAAAATTGCCGCGACGATTCAGAACGCGAAAGCGTTCCTCGCCGTCCAGCGCGACCTCGGCAGCTTCGACCGTTACCTTTGGTCATTCGTCGGGGGCCGCCCCATCGTGAACCGTCGGCGCACGCGCCACCAAGTTCCCGTGCGCACGCCAGAAAGCGATGCGCTCAGCGCGGATTTGCGTCGACGCGGCTTCAAATTCGTCGGCACCACGATCTGTTACGCCTTCATGCAGGCGTCCGGCATGGTGAACGATCATCTCGTATCGTGCCCGCAACACGCCGCGTGCGCCAAGCGACATTAGGCTTGCCGCTGCGGCACGGCATCCGCGTTCGGTCGTAGGCGTCGTCATGCTGACGCCGCCAGGGTCCGCTCACTTCCAGCTTGAGGACCTCCGCGCGGCATGGCGCACTCGGGTGCCCCCATGCCCCCCTCGCCCACTCCGATCGCGGACGCGCCCGCCGCGCGTCCGGAAGCCGCGCGACTGTCCGACATTTCTCCGCAACAGTGGAAATCCGGGATCGCCGCCTGGCTCGGCTGGCTCTTCGACGGTCTCGAGCTGCACCTTTACACGCTCGTCGCCACGCCGCTCGTCATCCAGCTGCTGCACGTCCCGAACTCCGATCCCGCGGTGAAGGAGAAGACGGCGTATATCCAAGCATCCTTCCTCATCGGGTGGGCGCTCGGCGGCGCGTTTTTCGGGCGGCTTGGCGATCTGCTCGGCCGGAGCCGCGCGCTGGCGTTGACGGTGCTCACCTATGCCTTGTGCACCGGGCTTTGCGCGGTGTCACAGACATGGTTGCAATTGATGATCTTCCGGTTCATCGCCGCGCTGGGCATCGGTGGCGAGTGGGCCGTCGGTTCGTCGCTGCTGGCCGAAACCTGGCCCAAAGCCTGGCGCCCGTGGCTGGCGGCCGTGCTGCAAAGCGGCGTGAACATCGGCATCCTCTTCGCCGCGGCGATCGTGTGGATGCTCTCGAAACTGCCCCACCCGCCCGCCGAACGCTATGTGTTCCTGATCGGCGCGGCGCCGGCGCTCTTGGTGTTTTGGATTCGACGCCACGTGCCTGAACCCGAGGTATGGCAGCGGGCCGAATCGGTCGTCCATCATCAAAACCCCGGCTTGCGCGAGCTCTTCGGCCGCCGGCTGCTCGGCATCACGATGCGCACGACGATCGTATGCGCACTCAGCCTCTCGGCGTGGTGGCTCTTTATATTTTGGCAATCGCAGCACCTGCGGCGGCTGCTCGAGACCAGCGGCTTGCCGGCGGCGCAAATCACGCCGCGCATTTCCGGCGCGTTCTTCGTGATGATCGCGGTCTCGATCGTCGGTAATTATTTCGCGGGCTGGCTGGCGCACAAACTCGGAAACAAGCGCGCGATCGCGGCCATGTTCTGGTGCTTGTTCGGCAGCATGGCCGGAGCGTTCGTCGTGCCGCGCGGTTTCGATGCCTTGGCGTGGTTTTGGATCCCGATGGTCGGCTTCTTTTCGGGCGTATTCGGCCTTTTCACAATGTATCTGCCGCCGCTGTTTCCCACGTTGCTGCGAACGACCGGCGCCGGCTTTTGCTACAACATTGGCCGCATCGCCGCGGCGATCGCGTCGGTCGTGTTCGGCTGGCTGGCGCCGGTCGGCGACTTTCGCACCGCGCTGCTTTGGTCGAGCACCCTCGCGCTCGGTGCGGCCATTGCGACCGCTTGGCTGCCGGAGCGGACGCACGAAGACGAACCGGCGTAATGCGGCGGCGGCCGGTGCGCCGCGCTTGCGACCGACAGCGTGACAGTTGTCGGACCGAAAACCGCCATTGGCGTCGCCCATTTTGGCGAGTTGTCGTGTCCCGGTGACTTATCGCCGCGCAAGACACGCCGAGGCCTTGACGCACGACACGCCGATACGGCATCAACGTGGCAATACCCATGACCCGCGAGTCCGTCGACTTGCTCATACCCCGCATCCTCGTCGTCGATGACGAGCGCCAAATCCACGCCTCCATCCGGTTGCGCCTCGGGCAGGACTACGACCTCGCGTTTTGCTTCAATGCCCGCGAGGCGCTGGATCGGGTCAGCCGGGAGCGATTCGACCTGTGCATCGCGGACATTCACATGCCCGAGATGGACGGGCTCGCTTTCGTCGAGGCGGCGCAAAAACTGGATCCCGAGCTCGGCTATATCGTGCTCAGCGCGTTCGACTCCGACGACAACTTGCGCCGCACGATTCCGCTGCGCGTTTACGATTTCATCGGCAAACCACTGCCTGACCGCGAAGGCTTCGAAGCGCGCATTCCAGACTGGATCGACCGCACGCGCCATCGCCGGCACGAACGCGCGCTCGCTCAACATGCCGACGCGGTCATCCAGGATCTGCACTCGGCGCGCCTCGAACGCGAAGTCGAGCTGGTCGCTTCGGAAAGCGCGCGCGATGCCTTGCTGCAGACCGCGGGCTTGTTGACGACAATCCACGCACATCTGCTCAGTAGCGCGGCGTTCGTCTCGAGCCGCGCGCGGTCCGACCCTTCGCTCGCTCACCTCTTTCGCAGCCTCGAGGAGGCGCGCAAGACCGCCGACGCGGCGGTGATCGTCGCCGAGAGCTTTTTCGATTCCGCCTATGGGAATCGCGATGCGTCGCCGGCCTTGATGAACGCCGGACTCCGGCATGCGATCAGCATCGGCAGCCGCATGGGCCGCGCGGAAGAAGCGGGCAAGACCGTCGATTACACGCCGCTCGTCGACGAACCTGTGGTGCGCGGCGTCTCGGGCATCGACTTTTTGCTGATGATGGTGCCCGCGATCGGCGTCGCGCTCGCGCTCGCCCCAGCGGGCACGACGGTGCGGATACGCGGCGAGCACGTCGTCCGGCTCGACGCCGCGACGAAGGACAACCGCTTTCGTCCGCATCTGTGGGTCAACCGCCGCAACGCGCTCGCCAGCCATCCGGGCGTCGCCGTTACCGTTTCGGCCGCCGCGCAGCCATTCTCGCGGGCACAGGCGGAAGGCTGGCTGAAAGGCAATGCGACGCTGTTGCCGGCGATCACCGCCCGCGGGCTCGTGTTGGGCCTGCAAAAGGCGAAGGGTTTGCTCGGCCTCGCGGTCGAGCCGAGCGCCGACGAATTTCAGTTGGTCGTGGTCCTGCCCACGTGAGCGGCAAAGCGTCGTGATCACGATCATCTCCAGCAGCCCCGCGGAACGCAGTGCCTTCGGCGCGCTGTGCGAAAGTCGCGGCTGGCCTCATCTGGTCTGCGATTCGGTGCGAGCGTTCCGCGCATTTCTCGGGCACACCGAGCCAAGCGTCGTGCTCATGCGGAATCGTTTGGGCGACGGGTACTCGGACGACGTGCTCGCGGCGTTGAAAACGGCCGGCCTCGTTCCGGGCACGCGCACCATCGTGTTGATTGCCGCCGGCACGCCCGCGGCGCACGAGGCACGGCAAGTCGCGCTTGGGGCGGATTGCGTGCATCGCGATCCGGCGCGGATCGACGTGCTCGTCGAATACTTGACGCGTTACCGCACGAACGGTTTTGCCGCGCGGGCCAATGGCGGCAGCCGCAACGCCTCCGCCGCATTTCATTTTGCGGGGGCCACGATCGATCGGTCGGATCGGAAAGCCGAATACAACGGCAAGGCGATTCGCCTCACGCCGCGCGAACTTGCCTTCGCCGAACTCCTCGCGGTTCGGCACGACGAAGTGGTCAGTTATCACGCGATCTATGCGGAGCTGCTCGGGCGGCAGTTTGCCGGCGACACGAGCAATATGCGCGTGCTTTTGCGGAAGCTCGATCACTCGCTGCGCAGGATCGGCGTCGAGATCAGAGAATGGGTCGAAGTGATTCCCAAGAGCGGCTATCGCTACCACGCCGCCCGTGCTGCCGCGCTCGCTGAAAATCGACGCGAATAATGCGTCATAAACGGAACGCAAAAAACGCGTCACCGTTTAACAGCTTACGCAAAAATTACGGCAGCTCACTTGGAAGCTGCAGGACGGTCGCGACGCTTGGCGCCGTTCTAGTCACGTCAATTACGACAGCGAGGCTGCGACCCATGGAACCTATGCAATTACACCCTTCTCCTCTTGTGCGGAACGTCCTGATTCTGAAAGCGGATCGCCTCTATGCGGAAACGTTGCGGCGTTCCGTGACGACCCTGGCACCGACGGCGCGGATCATGATTGCGCACACCGTGAACGCGGCGGCGCATGCGCTGTCGCGGATGAACTTCGACCTCGTCATCGCCGGCTTGGATCCCGCGATGGACGGGGATATTCTCCAATTCATCAACGACCACAGCGACGGCGCTACGGAACAGCGGGCGTTCTTCATCATCGGATCGCAGCTCGAATATCGTGTCCTTGCCGCACTCCAATCGCTGCCGGTCCGCGGGATTTTCGATCCGTCGACGGACTCTCCGCTGGAGTTCGATCTCGCCTTGCGCACCGTCGTGGCGGGCGAGCGCTTCTGGAGTCGATCGATCGCCGAGCGCTTGCAGCGCGAGGTGGAATCGCCCCGTTCGCCTTGCCAGAGCTTGAGCACGACGGAACAGCTCGTCCTCTCGCTGCTTGGCGACGGCAGCGACGACTCGACCGCCGCCAAAGCCTTGGGGCTCAGCCCGGCAACCATTTCGACCGTACGACGCAAGCTGCATCGCAAGCTGCGCGTGCAACACCGCGGCGAACTGATTCGCGTGGCGGCGCAAAACGGCTTCGTGCGCTTCACGCCGTCCGGCATCGTCCGCCCGGGATTCGCGATGCTTGCCGCGGAGTGCATGGCGCGGAAGCGCAAGCGTCGGGCGTCGGCGGAAGCTGCGGTCGCCGCTTACCTGCCGGCGGTTTAACCGGCGTCAAGTCGCCGCGATTTTTGATTGCACGCGGGCGTGGCTCCGCGGCAATCGCGGCATGCCCAACTCGCCCACCGCAGGCATGCATTTGTCCGGTTTGTTCATTTATCCCGTAAAAGCGTTGCGGGGGTGCGCGGTATCGATCGCCGATGTCGACGAGCTCGGGCTGGTCGGCGATCGGCGATTTTTGGTCGTCGATGCGAACAATCGATTCCTAACCCAGCGCGTTTTGCCGCGCATGGCGCTCATCCAACCTACCCTGCAGCTGTCCGCGCTCACCCTGTCGGCCCCCGGCGCCGGCGCGGTCGCCGTGCCGCTCCACGCACCTCAGGACGCCGCGCCGCTACGCTCGGTCACCGTCTGGAAGAGCGAAGGCCTGGTCGCGGACGATTGCGGCGCTGCGCCGGCAAACTGGCTGAGCGAGTTTCTGGGCGTTGCTTGTCGGCTGGTGCGTATCGGCCCCGCATTTCGGCGCCCGATGTTGAAAGCGGCCGCGCGCCCAGGCGACGTCGTGGCGTTTACCGACGCGTATCCCTTTATGGCTATCAGCGAGGCGTCGCTTGCCGACCTGAATCGCCGGCTCGCCAACCGCGGCGAAGCGCCGCTCCCCATGAATCGTTTTCGTCCGAATCTCGTGATCGCCGACTGCGCCGCTTACGCCGAAGACACGTGGTCGCGCATCCGCATCGGCGACCTCGTCTTGCGCGCAGGCGGGCCCTGCGCGCGGTGCAGCGTGACCACCACCGATCACGAAACGGCCGAACGCGGCAAGGAACCGCTGCGCGAACTCGCGACCTATCGCCGCGACGCCGAGGATCCGACCGATGTTAATTTTGGCCAAAATTTCGTCCACGAAACGAAAACCGGAACACTCCGTGTCGGCGACGTGGTCGAACCGATCTAGCCCCTTTCCCCGTGCCGCATACCTGGATGAAATTCATGCTACCCTTGGCGGGCATCGCCGTCTGGTCGGCCTTGCTCGTCACGTGGCTGCATACGCCCGAACGCGAGACGCCCCGAACGATTCTTTTGGGCGTCCTCGCGGCCTTTTGCGCGATCGCGGGATTGCTCCTGATCGATAAACGCCGCCCGTAAGCGCGTCGCATTCGTCCGGCGCCTCGCGAGCAGCGCCGCGATTATCCGTCGTCGCGGTCAACCCGCCGCCGCTGAGCTTTGTGGCCGGCACGTCGCTTCTTCGCGACGATCATGCGTACTTTTTGACCGTGGCTCTTCTGTCTAGTCCGGCGTCGCTCGAGTTCGCGCGCCTGCTGCAGTTCCGACACCGCGGCTTTCGCGCGGCCTTCGAGACGACCGCAGAGCTCCAACCAAGCGAGTTCGCGATTGGCAGACTGGGAGCGTTCGCATTGGCAGCGCACCTCGATTCCGGTCGCGGCATGCCGGAGCCAAACGGTCGAGCTGGTCTTGTTGATTTTCTGCCCGCCAGGACCCGCGCCACGCACGAAGCGCTCTTCCACGTCCGCCGGTGAAATACCCAGGGCGGCAAGACGGGCCTCGATTTGGGATGGCAAGGGCATGCGGCGAAGCGTTGCCTGAGGGAAACTTATCACCCGAGCCCGAGTCAAACCGCGTTCCCTCGGCGGTCCGGTTCGGCCGCCGTCCACCACTTGGCGGCGTGACGAAGCAGGGCTTGCCGAGGGCCTTCAACTTCCTTCCTTTAACACGTTACACATGCTCACCGGTCCAGCTTGGTCTAAAAAAATAAGTGCTGAAATCGGCCAGGCCGTCATCGGCCAGGACGCCGTGGTGGAAAGACTGCTCGTCGCCTTGCTCGCGAACGGGCATGTCCTCCTCGAGGGCATGCCGGGGTTGGCGAAAACCTTACTCGTCAAATCGCTGGGCACCGCGCTCGGCGTGCAATTCGAGCGCATCCAGTTTACGCCCGACCTGCTCCCGAGCGACGTCGTCGGCACCATGATTTTTCAGCCGAAGTCAGGGGAGTTCTCCGCTCATCGCGGCCCGATCTTCGCGAATCTCGTTCTGGCCGACGAAATCAATCGCGCCCCCGCCAAGGTGCAGAGCGCCCTCTTCGAAGCGATGCAAGAGCGGCAGGTGACGATCGGCGGGCAAACGCAGCCGCTGCCAAAACCGTTCTTTGTCATGGCCACCCAGAACCCGGTGGAACAGGAGGGCACTTATCCGCTGCCCGAAGCCCAGACGGACCGGTTTCTTTTCAAACTGATCGTCGATTATCCCACCGCCGAGGAGGAAGCGACGATGATGCAGCGCTGGGGCCAAGTGACCCAGCAGCCGCAGCTCAAGGCGGTCTCGAGCGGTGAAGAGCTGCTCGCGCTCCGCGCCGAGGTGGATCGCGTGCATATTTCGCCGGCCGTCCAGGGCTATATTCTCGCCCTGGTCCGTGGCACGCGCGCCCTCGCCGACAAAGGCACGAACGCGAAGCGGTATCTGAACTTCGGCGCTTCGCCGCGCGCCTCGCTGGCGCTTTATCAAGCCGGTCGCGCGCTCGCTTGGCTGCGTGGACAGGATTATCTTTCGCCCGCCTTGATCCAGGAACTCGCCGCTGACGTCCTCCGCCACCGCATCGGTCTGAGCTACGAAGCCGAGGCCGAGGAAATCGCGAGCGATCGGATCATCGCCCAAGTTGTCGAGCGCACTCCCGTGCCCGCCGGAAAAAGCTAAACGATCGGACGGCTGAAAGGCGGCGGACGCGCGCGCCGCTCGGCTTTCGGTCGTTGCGCGATTCAGTCATTTTCGCATGCCCAACGGTAACGCAAAGTCTCAGGCCCACCCCGGCGCGGCGAGCGCCGTCGGGAATCCGCTGGCTTTGTTGCGCCAACTCGAATGGCGTGTGCGCCACGCGGTCGAAAACGTCTTGAGCGGCGAGTATCGCTCGGCATTTCGCGGCCGCGGCATGGAGTTCGACCAGGTGGTGAAATACGAGTTCGGCGACGACGTGCGCGACATCGATTGGAATGTCACGGCGCGCTTGGGCGAACCGTACCGCAAAAAGTTCGTCGAAGAACGCGAGGTCACGGTGCTCCTCGTGTTCGAAGATTCGCCCTCCTTGTTGTTCGGCTCGGGCGCGCAGTCGAAACGCGAAGCGCTCCTCGAACTGGCCGGACTCGTGATGCTGCTGGGCGCGGTCAACCGCGATCGTGTCGGCTTCGTGCATGCCGCGCCGGGGGGGTATTTGTTTCGCGAACCGGTGCGCGGTCGCGGCCAGATCCTGCACGCTGCAGCCTCGCTGCTGGGTAGCGCGGAACCGCCGTTGACCAACGAACCGCCGCAAATCCCGTGGCGCTTCCTCGCGCGGGCGGCACCAAAGCACAGCGTGCTCATTTGGCTCGGCGACTTTCCACCGCGGCAAGCGCCGGAAGGCTGGCCGGTCTTGCAGCGACGCTACCAAACCATGGGATTTCGCGTCGATGACCCGTGGGATCGCGAGTTGCCCGCCGGCGAAGCCTTCGCCGCCTACGATCCCACCGCGGGACGTCTCGTCACGCTTGAAGGCAGCGCTGCCGAGCGCGCCGCGCACGCGTCCTGGCGTCGTTCCCGCGACGAAAGCTGGCAGGCCTTTTTTCCCAATCCGTTGAGTCGGCTGGTCGTGACGACGGAACAAAACCGGCTCGATGCGCTCGTGCGCTTTTTTCACGCGCGCATGACGACCGCACATCGCTAACGGCCGAACGATGAAACAGCTGGTGTTTCACAATCCCGTTTGGTTCGTCGCGTTTCTCGCGTTGCCAGTCGTCGCCTGGTTGCGCGGCCGGCGGCAGGTGCCCGTGCTGCTCGTTCCCTTCGCCGCCGCCTGGCATCGGCCCTCGCTCGCGGCGCCTTCGCGCTGGCCGACTACGCTCGCGCTCGCCGGCCTGGCGCTGCTTATTGTGGCGCTCGCCCGTCCGCAGCGGATCGAGGACAAGCGCGAAGTCCATTCGGAAGGTTACGACATCATGCTGTGCGTCGATATCTCCGGTTCCATGCTATCGGAGGAAGGACCGCGGCCCGGCGAGTTTCCAAATCGGCTGCAAACCGTGAAGCCGATCATTCAAAGCTTCATCGAACGCCGGCCGCACGACCGGATCGGTCTGGTGCTCTTCGGTCGCCGCGCGTACACGGTCGCGCCCTTGACGTTCGACCACGACTGGATTTCCCGCCAGCTGTCGCGCGTCAAGGTCGGGATGATCGACCCGGCGGGCACGGTTGTCGGCGATGGACTGGGAACGGCGCTTAGCCGGCTTCAACAAGAAGAACGCCTGAGCCATGGCCACCGCATGGGAGCGTTCGTCGTGCTGCTGACCGACGGCGGCGAGACGATCGACGCGAATACGCGAATGGGCATCAGTTTGTTGCCGCCGCTCGAGGCCGCGAAGATTGCCGCGAGCCAGCGGATTCCTGTTTACACCATCGGCGTCGGCCGCGACGGCTGGGTTTGGCTGCCGCCGGAAGCGACCGGCTTGCCGACCTACCGCCAAAATTTTTCGCGCGACGTCGACCCGGCATTGCTCAACCAGATCGCGACCGAAACCGGTGGAAAGTTCTTCCGCGCCGAGGACAAAGACACGATCGAGAAAGCGTTTCGCGCGATCGATCAGGCGCAGAAGATCGAATTTCAAGCCAAGAGCTATCTCGTCACAACCGAGCTGTTCTGGTGGCTCGCGGCACCCGGCGCCGTCGCCCTTTTACTCGGTGCGCTGGCGGCGCGACCGCTCTGGCGCCGCACGATCTTCGCCTGACCCGCCACGCCCTCGTCATCCGTCGAATGAATTCGCGCCTATGAGTTTCGCCTGGCCCCGACTACTTTGGCTCCTCCTCGTGCCCGTGGCTCTGCTGGTGTGGGAGCTCACGCGGCGGCGCATCGCAGCGGCGGCCGTCCGCCCGAAGATTTTGCAGGCGGAAATCGGCGCGCAAGCGCTGCACTTGCAGCGTGACGCGACCCGCGTCGCCGCCTCGCGCACGCGGCCTTGGCTGCTGATCGGGCTGGCGTTTGCGATCGTCGCCCTCGCGCGACCGCAGTGGGGTCGATTGGAGGAGCCGGTCTTCGATCAATCGCGCGAGATCCTCATCGCGATCGATCTTTCGCGCTCGATGCTGGCGACGGACGTCAAGCCGTCGCGGCTGGATCGCGCGAAGCTTTTGATCCAATCGTTGCTCGAAAAGCTCAAAGGCGAACGCGTGGGACTCGTCGTCTTTTCCGGCACGGCTTTTCTGCAAAGCCCGCTCAGCTCGGATTACGAAATCCTGCGGGAATTTCTGCCCGCCATGAAACCGGATTTCCTGCCGGAAGGCGGCACGAACTACGAGGCGATGCTCACGACGAGCCTCGAAGCATTCACTGCCAGCGCCGCAGCCGATCGTTTTCTCATCGTGCTCAGCGATGGCGAGGCGTTGGACGACAATTGGCGCTCGCGCGCGGAGGAATTGAAAAAGAAAAGCGTGCGGGTGATCGCCCTCGGCGTCGGCACGCCGAATGGATCGATGATCCCGGACGGGGCCGGCGGCCTCGTGAAGGACGAGCGCGGCGCCGTGGTCCTCTCGAAGCTCGAGAGCGCGACATTGCAGCAGCTCGCGGAGACCACCAACGGCGTGTATCACGACGCCAGCGCTTGGATCGACCTCGCGGCGCTGATCGACCAAACCGTCAACGCCGGCCGCAAAGGCAGCTTTGCCGAAAAAAATACCGTGCGCATGGTCGAACGCTTCCAGTGGCCGCTGGCGCTCGCGCTGTGGTGCTTGATCGTCAGCTTTTATTACGAGTTTCCGGTGCGCCCACGGACCCGCGACATCGCCATCGCCATGCCGCGTCCGTCGGCGAAGCGCTCAGCGACGGCGTCGAGCGTAGCCGCCCCCGTCGTCGCGTTGAGTCTGCTGCTCTTTTCCGCGCTCTCACTCTGCCCAACTAACGTCCGTGCTGCCGTAAAAGTGGCGCCGCCCGCCAACCCATCCCCCGCCCCGGCGACCCCGCCTCCAGCGCTGCAGCCCGGGATCGCGCCGACGCCTTTACAGCCGCCCACTGCAACTGCCCCAACACCGTCCGCACCGCCTGAGCCGCCTGCCCTGGGAAAAGTTGTCAGCCGCCTTTCGCAAAAAAACACGCTGACCTCGCCCGACTTGTCCGAACTGGCCCATGAGACGGTGAATTGGGGGCGACGGCTCAAAGAACAGGGTCAGGCCGTGCCCGAAGGTCCCGTGCGCGACGCCCTCGCCGCCGTCGACCAACTGGAGCAAAAGGGGGACAAAGCCGCCGATTGGTCCCAACTCCGCCAAGCGCTGGAGCAATTGCTGGAAAAGCCGGAGGAGAAAAAACAAGACCAGCAAAACCAATCGGATCAGCCGCAACAGCAAAACAAGGACCAGCAGCAGAACGGGAAAAACGATCAGCAGAACCAACAGAATCAATCGAACCAATCTCCTCAGCAGCAAAAACAGGATAAACCGTCGCCGTCCGACAAGCAGAACGAACCAAAGCCCTCCGACGACAAAAAGTCCGACGATGCCCAGAAAAAGGATGAGTCTCGCAACGAAGGCTCCCGAGGGGATCAGAAGAAGTCGGACGCCAAGCCGTCGCAATCGCTCGCCTTCGGTGACATGAAGAAAGAACCGCCCCCGCCCCCGTCGTCCGAGACCCAGAAGGTCGGCGGCGCGGTCGAGAAAAAGGAAAAGGCCGAACCGATCGACCCCGCGCTGGCACGTCCGATGGAGAAACTCGAAGAGCTGAAGAGCCAGGACGCTCCCGCCGACCTATTCAGGATGCTGCAAGCCGATCAGAATCAATCCTCGCAGAAGAAATCCGGCAAGAACTGGTAAGCCCCATGCGACTCATTCGATCCGCCCTTCTCCTCATCGCCGCCTTCCTCGTCACCGCCGCCGTGCGCGCGCAGTCGGTGCATTGGGAACAAGGCGAATCCGGCCTCGGCAACATCGTCCTGCTCGTTTTCGAGAACTGCGAGCCCGACGGCGATCCGCAGTTGCCCGTGTTGCCGAATGCGTCGCTGGCCCTTACGGGACGCTCGAGCTCGATGAACATGATCAACGGCTCGGTGACGCAATCGGTCACGCTTTCGTACATCGTCCAATCGCGCGGCACAGGTTCGCTGAAAATCCCGTCGTTCTCGGTCACAACGAACAAAGGCGCGCTGCAAGTGCCGGCTTTCGACGCCGGAGCGCCGAGCACGGCGGTCGCGAACGTCGCGGGCGCAAAGCTCATTCCCGCGCGCAATACGGTGTGGGCCGGCGAAGTGTTCGACCTCACGTACGAGCTGAAAGCCGCCCGCCGCAACAATCCCCAGATCAATCCAACCTTCGAATGGAACGCGGCCCCGCTCGTCGCCGAAGAATGGTCCAAGCCGGAATTGAATGAGACCGTCGAGGATGGGCAGCGGCAAATCCTCGTCACGTTTCGCACCCGCGCGTCGGCCAAGACCCCGAATACGGTGAAGCTCGAGGCGGCGAGCCACCTCATGCAAATCCAAACGGGCTCCACGTCCTTCGGCTTTTTATCCCAGCCGCGGATGGAGCCGATTTCGGTCACGTCGGATCAGCCCGTCATCGAAGTGCGACCGCTTCCGCCGCCACCCGCCGATTTCATCGGCGCGGTGGGCGAGTTCAAACTCACCTCGAAAGTGGTGCCGAAGGAAGCCGCGGTCGGCGAGCCGATGACATGGACGGTCGAGCTCACCGGCACCGGCAACTGGCCGGACATTGCCGGCCTGCCGTCGCGCGAAGTCTCGAAGGACTTCCAAGTCGTCCAACCAAAAGCGAAACGCACGCCCACCGAGCACAAGCTATTCGATGCGACGCTGACCGAGGATGTCGTGCTGCTCCCGACGAAAGCCGGCAGCTATACGCTCGGTCCGCTAGCGGTGACTTTTTTCAATCCGAAGACCGGACGTTACGAAACGCTGCGCACGGAACGAACGGTCGTGACGGTAACGGCGCCGCTCGCGGCGGCCGTTCCCGCGACAACTGCCGGCACAAACGATGGCGGAAAAAACCAACCCAGTGCCACGACGGCGCCCGCCAAACCGCTCACGACCCCGTCGGCACCCGCGGTCATCCCGCGCGATCCGCTGCCTGGACACGCGACCGCGGTTCGTCCGCTCTCGACGGCCTCACTTGTCAGCTGGCTGCTCTCTCCGCTCGCCGGCC
This sequence comes from uncultured Opitutus sp., assembly GCA_966252355.1. Lineage (GTDB taxonomy): Bacteria > Verrucomicrobiota > Verrucomicrobiia > Opitutales > Opitutaceae > ER46. The sequence continues at coordinate 17,370 of CBINOT010000073.1, forward strand.
TGCTCGGCTTCTGGCTCGTGCTCGCTTGGCGGCGGGCCTCGCGCACCGACCCGCTGCGGGCGCAACGCGAAGCGCATGCTCGGCTCGCAACCTTGTTGGCTGAGATGCGCAGTCCGGCCGACGATGCGATGCTGGCCGCACAGTTGCTCCGGTGGCAGCGTGACGCGGCGCAATTGTGGCACGTCTCGCATGCGGCGCCCGCGCCGTCGGCAATGCCGCAAGGCGGATGGGCAGAGCTGTGGCGCGAGGCAGATCGCGCAATCTATGGGAGCAAAGCCGCCTTGCCCTCCGATTGGGTGGCTCGGGCCGAAGCCGCCCTCGCGGCAAAGCGCGTTTCGGGATTCAATCCGCTGCGGCTGTTTCTGCCGCAAAACCTCCTCGCCTTCGCTGCCGCCGTGGCGCTTGCCGTCGCGCTCATCCCTTCGGGGCTTCGAGCCGTCGAGGCCGCGCGCAAATCAGCGGTCTCACCCGAAGCCGCCTATAATGCCGGTGACTTCGCCGCCGCAGAGGCGACCTGGCGTGACGCCATCAAAAAGGAGCCCACGGACTGGATCGCACGTCACGATTTGTCGCTCGCGCTCGCCCAACAAGATCGCCACGGCGAAGCGCTCGCCCAAGCGGCGGCGGCGTTCGTCCAGCATCCGAGCGATCCATCGATCCGCTGGCACTTCTCGCTGGCGGCGGAAAAAGCGGGGTTTGCGCCGGCGCCACTTGTCCCGTTCTTGAAAGAGGGTCCTGCGGCATCCATCGCCGCCCGTGCCAGCCCGGCGCAGTGGCAACGCATCCTCATCGTCGCAGCTTACTTCGTCGCGCTATCCCTGGCCGCCTTGTTGTACAATGCGTATGGCGAGCGCCGCCGCGCGGTCCGTTGGTCGGCGCTCGCGGCGGCTAGCGTTGCTGCGTTGTTGGGCGTGGTTTCGATTTTCGGCGTCGTCGCATACGGCGATACGGCAGACGTGCGGGCAGTCGTCGTGCCGCAGGGCGGCACCTTGCGCTCGATCCCGACTGAAGCGGATACGACGCAAAAAACGACGTCGCTCAGCCCGGGCAGCATCGCCTTGATCGACAAACCGTTTCTTGGCTGGATTCGACTCGTGTTCGCCAATGGCCAAACCGGTTGGGTGCGCCAAGCAGACGTCGTCCCACTCTGGCGCTAATGTCGGGCGCGCCCGGCCCCCTAGCAGGAATAGGGGCTGGCGGCTATCGCTGCACGCCGTCGCAAAGCAAGGTCTTCCGCACCATTCGCGCCATCGATTCCTCGGGATTCAAGCGCGGCACGTCCGCCACAGCCACCCATGCCAGGTCCTTCGATTCCGTTGAGATCACCAGCGGCTCGTTAGGATCCGCCTCGATCAGAAAACGGAGGTCATAGTGGTAATGGCCAGGGTCGGCCTTGCGCGGCGGAATCCAATGCCGATCCACATCGAATAGATCGCCGCTCACCGCACGCAGGTTTTTCAATCCGCTCTCCTCGCGCGCTTCTCGCAAAGCGACGGCTAGCAAGTCACCGTCGCCGTCCGCGTGCCCCCCGAGTTGGAGCCATTTATCCAGCTTGTGGTGGTGCGTCAGCAACGTGCGGCTTCGATCTGCGCTCACGATCCAAGCCGACCCCGTCAAATGCCCGGGAATGCAGGTGCGCAACAGACAATCCGGATTCGCCGCCACAAACTGAATCGTGTCGGCCGTCGCGGCCGCCTCGTGCGAATCGAGAGGCCGTGCCGCATGCGCACGCAACAGTTGCAGGACAGGATAGAGGTCAACGGGCATGATTCAGGCGGTTTGGCGCCAGCGTCGCTTCACCTCGTCTCGAACCATTTCGACTCGGCCTTGGCTGGGCGCTTGGTCTCGAGTTGAACGAAAATGTCGGCGACGTTTTTAGCGCAGCGAAAAAGCTCTAGGTTTGACGCTTTGAAAAAGCCGTCGGCAAGCATGCGATCGAACAAGCGCAACAGATCGTCGTAGAACCCGTCCTGATTCAGCAGAACGCACGGCTTTCGCACGACATCGAGCTGCCGCAAAGTCAGGATCTCCAGGATCTCTTCGAGTGTGCCCCACCCGCCCGGCAGCGCGACGAATGCATCGGCTCGCGTTTCCATCAGGAGTTTTCGTTCGCGCATCGTGATGACCGTCACGAGCTCATCCGCCTCGTCGTAAGCAAGCTCGCGCGCCTTCATGAACTCGGGAATCACGCCCACCACGCGGCCGCCGCTCTGTTTCACGGCGCGCGCCACCGCGCCCATCATGCCGGTTTTGCCGCCACCATAAACCAAGCCCCAACCGCGCAACACCATTTCGCGGCCAAGTTCGGCCGCCGCCGCGTAGTATTTTGGATCCAATCGATCGCTGGACGCGCAATAGACGCACAGGAGTTTGGTCATGAGTTTGGCCAATCACGAATGGACACGAATGCGCACAAATAAAGGCCAGAAAGCTCTGTAATCTCGGAATCATTCGTGTTCATTCGTGTCGATTCGTGGTTAATCCCCTCCGTCAATACATTGGCCGATTGGCGCCGTCGCCGACGGGCCTGCTTCATCTGGGCCACGCGCGGACGTTCTGGATCGCGTGGCATCGGGCGCAAGCGGCCGGAGGAAAGCTGTTGCTGCGCAATGACGATCTCGACCGCGCGCGTTGCCGACCGGAGTATGTGGGCGCGATGCAGGAAGACCTGCACTGGCTCGGTTTGACCTGGGACGGAGCGATGGTTTCGCAAAGCACCCGGACGGCGGTTTATCGTGCGGCGCTGGAGCGTTTGCATGCCGCGGGATTGATTTTTCCGTGCACCCGATCGCGCCGAGACGTCATCGAAGCTGCCGGCGCGCCGCACGAAGGCGGCGGCGACGACGAGCCCGTGTACCCGCAGGAATTTCGTCCCACAGCCGGCACGCCGCTGCCGCCGCTGGGCGACCGCGTGACCGTGAACTGGCGATTCCGTGTGCCGGACACGGAGGAAATCACCTTCGTCGATGGCCGCGCCGGCGAACAGCACGCCGTCTCCGGCCGCGACTTCGGCGATTTCATCGTTTGGCGAAAAGACGACACGCCGAGTTATCAGCTCGCGACCGTTGTCGACGACGCGGAGTGCGGCGTGACTGAAGTGGTTCGCGGCGGCGATTTGATCAAAAGCACCTTTCGCCAGCTCCTGCTCTTTCGCGCGCTCGGATGGATCGCGCCGGCATTCTACCACGCGCCGTTGATGCTCGACGACACCGGCGAACGCCTCGCCAAACGTCACGACGCTCTCGCACTCCGCACGCTGCGCGAACGAGGCGAAACACCTGCCTCGATCGTCGCCCGCTTCGCTGCCGACATCGCCGAGAAACGGCTTGGTCATTGAGACGGTTCATGTCCATTGCTGATACCTCTCCATGATTCGAATCGGCGTGATCAATGTTTCCGATCGGGCCAGCGCGGGCGTCTACGAAGACACGCCGGGCAAGGCATGCGTCGCGCTGCTGCGCGAGTGGCTAACCACGCCCTTCGAGGTGGAGTACGCCGTCATCCCGGACGAACAAGCTCAGATCGAAGCGGAACTGCGTCGCATGGCGGACGACGCGGGTTGCTGCCTCATCGTTACCACGGGCGGAACTGGACCGGCGGTGCGCGACGTGACACCCGAAGCGACCGAAGCGGTGTGCGAAAAGATGCTGCCCGGCTTCGGCGAACTCATGCGAGCGGCGTCGCTGAAGTATGTGCCAACCGCGATCCTTTCGCGGCAAACCGCCGGAATTCGCGGCAGAGCGCTCATCGTGAATTTGCCCGGTCGGCCCAAAGCGATTCGCGAGAACCTCGAAGCCGTATTTCCTGCGATCCCCTACTGCATCGATCTCGTCGCCGACGTTCGGCTGGAGACCAATGACGCCGTGATAAAAGCTTTTCGGCCCGGTGGGGCAAAAATGGTACCGGAGACGAACGACCAGGAACGAAAGACCTAAAAGCTCACGTCCTTTGACGCTACTCCTGGCGTCTAATCGTTCGCCCCGTTGGCTTTCGGATCATCGATGGTGCGGATTGTGCCAATCGGCCGGCAACACGGACTCCGGGCCCAAGATATACACGCGGTAATAAAGCCAGAATACGATCGCACCGAGGAGGAGAAGGAAGAACGCCTCCCCGAGCACACCGAAACGAGCTCGGCTATTGCGGTGAAGCGTGGCGACCACCGTGCTAATCGCCGGTGCCGCCATGAATCCGACGACGGCGCCGCCAAAAAGCACCATCGCCATGATCGCGGCCGTTCGGAGCATCACATCGTCGATCAGCTTCGCTTTGTAGCTGACCAGTTCGATGCACAGACTTGATTGCTTTTCATCGCGGGCGGTTGCGCGAATGAGATTCGCGCGCAGGATACATCGCTTCGTCGCGTACGGGCCCACCGTCAATCCAGGAGTATGGTGGGGCCGTCGGCGCGGCGGCTTTCCACCATGATTAATTACTCGTCACCCGATCTGACCGTTCACCCTCCCCGCAGCGTTCGCGTTCGCCTTGGCGGCTATGCGCACCTCCCGCGACTGCTCGACAAGGCGCGGGCGTCCATTGCCGGTAAAAACGCCGGTTACCACTACAATTGCCCCATGGACCGGCATTTTTTCGAATTCACGGGACTGAACCATGAGACGTTTCTCGCCGAGCTGAAGAAGGGACGCTCGGACACCGAAATGCTGGCCTATGTCCGCGCGAACACCAAACGGCTGCCGGCCGAAATCTTCGCCTGGTCAATCTGGCTTGAACAACATGGTCCGGGCGGCGCGGCCGGCCACGAATGGGTCGCCGAAACCGTCAAAGCCGCCGCGGGCGATCGCGACGACATCCGCTCCTTCGCCGACCTGCTCGATCTCGACGATTACGTCAGCTACGGCGGAAAAGGATGAAGCGATTTTGGATTTGGGATTGTGGATCGCGGATTTGGGACGGCGACGGGTGGTGGGTAAGCGGCCGTTCGAGGCAATTTACCTCCCCCGTTGGCCATCCCGCTCATTCGGGTTCATGCGGGTTTGTCCATTCCGCGATCCGCATGCGCTGTTTTCGCAATCGCGCCGTCCGACCCCAAAATCCCGAATCCGAAATCCGAAATTCTACAGCTCGGTATATTTGTCGGCGCGGCCCTTGGCTTTTTCGACGGGGTACTTGGCCGCATTCGCAGCCATTTTCGCTTCAATCGCGGCAGCGACATCGAGACCTGTGATGTTCGCGAATTCCAAGGCGTAAATAATCACGTCCGCGAGTTCGTCGGCGATTTTGCTCCGTTTTCCAGGATCGGCCGCCACGACGCGCGACTGTTCCGGCGTGGCCCAGAGGAAATGCTCCATGAGTTCTCCGGCTTCGGCCGCCAACGCCATGCTGAGATTCTTGGGCGAGTGAAACTGCTCCCAATCGCGCTCGCGGGCAAACGCGAGCACGCGCTGCTTGATCGTATCGAGAGTTGTCGCGGAATCGGAAAATGCAGCCATGTGGCGACCCTGCCAACCGGCGCAGCGGCACGCAATATTCGCCGATACAAAAAAATCATGCTTGGCATGCCGCCTGCAATATGCAGCGTCGCATCCGTTTTAGATTTAATGACCGCGTCACTCCAACATCCGCGCAGCCAGACCGCCGGCACTTCGTTTACGAAGGCCCGCGTGTCGCAGTGCTGCGTCGCGATGCGACCGGTCGTTATTTCCGCTTGGAATAAACACACCGTCGCGGGCCACCAGAACTAATCTCCGTCCTAACGGAAGCATTAAGTTCTCCTGAGCCCGGCGGCCCCAAGCCTCCGAGGAATGCTTCCGTTTCCTTTCCTCCCATGCACACGATAATCCATCCCTTCGTTTCCAGCGGTCGCAGCCGTAGTGCGACTCGGACGGCGTCCGTCGAGACGTTCCGTCTGCCGCATTACGAGTGCGACCAGCAGCCGGACGCGATGAAACTCGTCGTGTATTTGCCCGGCGTAAACGCCGCGGCCGTCGATATCGAGGGCCGTGGCGCCGACCTGACGATCACGGCGCGCAAACCGCATTTCGTCCGCGTAAACTGGCAAGCCCTCCATCTGGAAGGCGCGCAACGCGACTATCGGCTCAAGCTGCGCCTCGGGCACAACTTCGACTTTCCAGCGATGGCCGCGGAAATCACGAACGGCGTGCTGACGGTCACCATTCCCAAGCGCAGCGTCGCGACCTTCCGTTTGCAACGCGTCGCATGAGACTTACCCCCGGCGGCCGGGAACGCGTGAGCGCACGTCTGTGCGGTTCATCGCCCCTGGCCGCCGGGTTAAATTTCGTCCCGACCAAGCCGAGCGGTATTCGCACCGCTGTTACTCGCCCACCTTGGTGCGACGACGACCGCGCCCAAACCATCCGTTCAATCCCGTAGTTTCGACTGTCGCTTCGCGCAACGTCTTGCGCGCTTTTTTATCCGTTCTTCCTCTGGTTTTAGCTCAATGGCGCGTCACTTCGTGCCGATAAAATGTCATTGCTTACCCCAGCCCATGAAACTCCCACTCCATCTCCTTCGGCTCGTCATCGGCCGGTCCCGTGAAGTCACCGAGAGTGTGCACGTCGTCACACGTACGGATGTGCAATGGGGCTCCCCGATTTTCCGCGCCCCCGCTCTGCCGACGCCGCACCAGTTGAGCAGCGAGCTGCCTTTCACGGAAAATTTTCGCCCCCGCTTTGGACCGCGGCGCTGATTGCGGCGCGAAGTTTTTTAGAATCTTACGGCACAAGACCGGATCCCGTTTGTCTCCTCCTGGCTGTAGTCATGCCCTTCCCGATTCCCGATTTCCGCCCCCAGCGTACCCCTGAGCCTCCGGCCATGGTGAGCTACGTTGCGCGCTCGGACGTGACGTGGAACCGGCCTTTGTTCAAAGCTCCCCCGCTCGTCATCGATCCGCAGAAGTTTGACACGAAGTCGATCGCGGAAGACGTGCGGCGGGCCTCGCGCAACGCCCGCTAACGCGCGTTGGCAGCGACGCTGCGGGATCCACCGCTGCAGGTCGTCGCAAGTCGCCGAACCCGCGATTTCTTATAATCGCGTTCTCGCGTTTCGTCGGAAGTGGGACAATGTGAGCTTGCTTCGCCCCATCCGGCGCCATGTCCGCCACTCCTGCTCTTCCCGGTACACCCACGCTCCCACCGCGCTCGCGGGATCACCCGATCGAGGTCGCGACGCGGGTTGAGCTGGTAAAAATCGCGTTCGCCGAGCTGGGTAGCGGCACCATTGCTTCATCGGGCGCGGCCCTGGCGTTCGCTATCGTTATGGCGACCCGCTTCATGTCGCCGTGGCTATGGGCATGGCTGGGCGTCATGGCCGCGATAGCCGTTTACCGTTTCGTTCTTTCGGCCAAGTTCAATCGCGCCAATCCGTCACCTGACGAATGCTCCAAATGGGCGTTTCGGCTCGTGGTCGCTACCACCGCTACCGGTTTCGGCTGGGGCCTTTCCGCGTGGGCGTTCCCGACGCTCGTCGAAGGTTCGCCGCTCAGCGCCGCGCACGTGCTGGTGCTTGCAGGCATGACGACCGGATCGGCGCGCCTGCTATTGCCGATGCGCAAAGGCAGCGTCGCTTACCTTATCGCCATCATGGGACCGGTTTGCCTGCGATTTTTCGCCGAGGCCGATCTCATCGGGGCCGCGATGGGCGGGTGCACCGTGTTCTTCATGGTCTACATGGCCAGCGCGACCTTGCGAAATCACCGCGCATTTTCGGATGCGATCGTGATGCGCTTCGAGCGCGAGGCCCTCGCCACGGAGCTGACCGCGGAAAATGCGCGCCGGGAAATGCGCGAGGCCGAATTGCGCGAAGCACGAGAGCGCGCCGAGTTCGCGAGCCGGGCCAAAGGCGAGTTTCTCGCGACCATCAGCCACGAAATTCGCACGCCGATGAACGGCGTGCTGGGCATGCTCCGCGTGCTCCGCGACACGCCGCTCACCAGCGACCAACGAGCCTATATCAAGACCGCCTCCGATTCGGCCGAGTCACTACTGTTGCTGCTCAACGACGTGCTCGACCTATCGAAGATCGAGGCGGGACGACTCGAGCTCGAACATGCGGCGTTTCCGCCAACGAACACGATCAAGGCCGTCGCCGACTTGATGCTCGCCCGGGCGCGCGACAAAGGCCTGCAATTCGACGTGCGCGTGAGCGATCTGCCCGCCGCGGTCGTTGGCGACGCGAATCGACTCCGCCAAATCCTGCTCAATCTGGTGGGCAACGCGATCAAGTTCACGGAGCGCGGACGCGTCGAACTCGCCGTCGCCTGCCCAGACCGAAACGAATCGCGCGCTACTTTGCAGTTCACCGTGACCGACACGGGAATTGGCATCGATTCCGCCGCACTCGATCGTCTCTTCAAACCCTTCTCGCAGGTCGATGCATCGATGAGCCGGCGCCATGGCGGCACCGGCCTGGGACTGGCGATTTCCCAACGCATCGCCCAAGCGATGGGCGGAATGATCCAGGTACAGAGCACGGTCAGCCGCGGATCGTGCTTCAAGCTCACCCTACCCTACGAGCTACCGGAAGCGAATCGTGCTCCGGTCGCGAATGCGGCCGCGAATTTCGTCACGCCCACGCTCTCCGGGCGCGTGCTGGTGGTGGAAGACGATGCCGTGAACCAACAGGTGATCGATCTCTTCCTGAAGAAGATGAATCTAGCCCCTGCTTTCGCCGCCGACGGTGAGGCTGCAATCACGGCCGCCACCCGCGAACCCTTCGATCTCGTATTGATGGATTGTCAGCTGCCGGGCATCGACGGGCTGGAAGCCACGCGACGCATTCGCGAACGGCTGGGCAATCAAACGCTTCGCATCATCGCGCTGACGGCGAACGCCAACACC
>CBINOT010000074.1:0-25974 GCA_966252355.1 uncultured Opitutus sp.
GCTCAAGCAATCGAACCTCGGCCACCTGGCGATTTATTGCGGCGGGCTGATCGTATTGCCGCTGCTGGGTCACCTGATCGCCATGAAACAGGCGCTATGGAGCACGCAGATCGGGCAAAACGTGATGCGGGACTTGCGCGTCCGCCTGTATGCACATTTCCAGCGCATGCCGATGCGTTTCTATGCCGATGTCCAGGCGGGCGAGGTGCAATCGCGTTTTGTGCATGATATCGGCGGACTGCAGAGCGTCCTCACCAACATCTCGAGTAACGTCGTCGGCAATGCGGCTGCGGTCGTTGGCAGTTTGGCCGCGCTGATTTATATCAGCCCCGGCCTGTCGCTCGTGACCTTGTTGGTGCTGCCGGCGTTTTTGCTCAATACGATCTGGACCGGCAAAGCCAGGCAGGAAGTCAATCGCGAGCGGCAGAAAGCGATGTCGAAAATGACCGGCCAGATTCAGGAAATGCTCGGAGTCGGCGGCGTGCTGCTCACGAAGCTCTTTGGTCGCCAGGAGTTTCTTTTCCAACAGTTCGAGCGCCACAACGAGCGCATCGTCGCCATAGAGCTGCGTAAGCAATGGGTGGCGCGGATCGGCCTCGTCGGCATCGGGGCGACATTTACGGCCATTCCGGCCGTGGTCTATTTCATTGCGGGCTGGCAATTGATCTCAGGGCGGCCGATTTTCGGGGCGTATATGACCGCCGGGACGCTGGTGGCGTTCATGGCGATCCAAGCACGGCTGTATACGCCGGCGGCCCAGTTATTGCGGGCGCAAGTCGATGCGAGTGGGGCGATGGTCCTGTTCGAACGGATTTTCGAAGCATTGGAAATGCCCGTCGAACTCGCCGACCGCCCCGGTGCCGCCCGACTCACGCGGGCGGACGTGCGCGGCGCCGTTTCGTTTACGAATGTATCGTTCTCCTACCATCGACGAGCTGAGGACGGCGCGGCAAGCCCGTCGACCCTGTCGGATATCAGTTTCGAGGTACAGCCCGGCCAAACCCTCGCCTTGGTTGGGCCCAGTGGGGCGGGGAAGACTACGATCGCATATCTCATTCCCAGGCTTTTTGACGCCGATGCCGGCGTCGTTGCCATTGACGGCCGCGACGTCCGAGACATCGCGCTCGAATCGCTTTCGGATATCGTGGGCATGGTCACGCAAGAGCCGTTCCTCGTCCACGGGACCATCCGCGAGAACCTGCTTTTCGGCCGACCCCATGCGACCGAGCCGGAGATGATTGCGGCCGCGAAAGCCGCCGCCATCCACGATCGTATCTGTCAGTTCGAGGAAGGATACGACGCCATCGTCGGCGAGCGTGGAGCGAAGCTTTCGGCGGGGGAACGACAGCGGCTCGCGATCGCTCGGGTGATGCTCAAGAACCCGCCGATCCTGATTTTCGACGAGGCGACCAGTGCGCTCGACAGCGCGTCCGAACACTTGGTGCAAACGGCGGTGGAAAACCTCAAGGCGGGCCGCACGACGATTGTGATCGCGCATCGCCTCGGCACGATCGTGCACGCCGACCAAATCCTCGTTATCGAGAAGGGAACTATTGTGGCGAAGGGCACCCACGCCGAACTCCTCGCCAACGGCGGCTTGTACGCGAATTTGACGCGGCTGCAGGCGCTGCCCGTGCCGGCCTGACCCCCCGCGCTCCCCACGGGCTCGATTCGTTCGCCCCAGGTTTCTATCGCATGCTCAAGATCCCTCGTATTATTCACCGCATTTGGCTTGGCAAAAATCCCATGCCCGAGGATTTCGTGGCCTGGGGCCGCACCTGGGAGCAGCATCACCCGGGCTGGGAATTTCGCCTTTGGACGGACGACAATCTCCCTCAATTGCGCAATGCACGGCTGCTCGACGCGCTCAAATCGTATTCCGGCAAGTCGAACGTGATTCGTTACGAAATCCTGTCGCAATTCGGCGGTGTCTACGTCGACACGGACTTCGAATGCCTCCGCAATATTGAGCCGCTGCTGAACGACGTGGAGTGCTTCGCCGGCGTCTGCAAAGACGTGAAATTCGAAAACGGACGTTTTCCCCTGGCGAATACGGCGATCATCGGCTGCGTCCCCGGGCATCCGTTCATGGAGGACTTGGTCGCGAATATCGAAGCGAATGTCCGGAGCCTGCCGCCCGACGTCGATTCGCCGACCCAGACCGGCCCGATCTTCTTCACGTCCGTGCTGCATTTCGGCGGACATCGCTCAGTCAAACTTTTCCCGGTGTCGGTCTTCTACCCCTATGCGATCGACGAACGCTGGCGGCGCGACGAAGCCTTTCCGGAGGCGTACGCCGTCCATCACTGGGCATTGAGCCATTTGAAGCAGCCTCCGGCGCGACGTTTGAGCCAGGGCAGCCAGCCGTGCTTGTCGGTCGCGCTGCATCTCACCGCGGCGCCCGATGCCGCGCGTCTGCAGTGGGTGCTGGAAGGTTTGTGCGATCAAAGCGTCGAGGATTTCGAGATCCTCGTCGCGGGCGCCGAACGCCATGCCGCCGTCGCCACGATGCTGCAGCGTTACGCCACGCGGCTCCGCCTTCGGTTGCTCGATCCGGCGCCGGGGGCGTTCGAACCCTCGAGCGCGCAGCGGCGCAACCTCGCGCTCGCCGCCGCCGCCGCTCCCCGGATCTTGTTTCTCGACTCGGATTGCATGCCCGACCGCGACTTCGTCGAGACGCATGCGGTGCTGTCGCGTCGCGACATCTTGCTGTACGGCTTTCGCCGCGTCTATCCGGTGGAGAAATTCTTCGCGTTCCGCGACCTCATCGACCGGCCCACGATCGTTCGGTACTCCCAGCCGGAGCAAACCGATCTCTACGTCGAGCCGGCGCTTAGCGGTCATGCGAGCGACATGCCCTGGGCGTCTTTCAGCGTGCAATGCGCTCGGCTGCGGAAAGCCGGCGGGTTCACCGACGCGGAGGGCGTCGACGAGGTGAAGGATCTAGCCCGACGACTGCACGATGCCGGCTGTGCCTCGCTGCCGTCGGTCGTGCGAGCGATGACGACCTGGATGGCGCCGACGGCGCGACCGGCGTCCGCGTCGACGGCGGTCAACGGCACGGCCGCAGTCCTGGTCTCCTAGGTCCGTCCTTCGATCCATCGCGGAATTTCGTCACGCCGCGCCTTCCGCCTGTGAATATTGCCTACATCCGGCCTCTTTTTCCGAAGCTGAGCGAGACGTTCCTGTTGGAGGAAATCTTGCAGCTCACCAAGCTCGGCCATCGGGTTCGTGTTTACGCCGCGCGCGCCGAGCTCGACGCGATTCAAGCGAAGATCGTCGCTTCCAATATTCTGGACGAGGTCGAATACGTTCCGATCCAGCTCGGTCTTTATTTGCGGATGCGGTACTTCCTTATTTTCGCCTTTCAATTCGCCGTCAGCCGCAAGTTCCGCCGCCAGTACTTCGCGCCGTTGATGCGCGCCGCCGAGCCCGCGGGCGCCCGGTACGGTTTGCGCGCGGCAGGTGCGGATCGACCCCGAGCGTCGGTATTCGGGATGTCGGTGCAAATCCGGAACCTGTCGCTCGCCCGGCATCAACGATCCGTCATGGCACGGGAGTTCGTGCCGGACGTGATTCATTGTCCGTCGCTTTTCAGGATCGGCGCGCGAATCCTGCGCGAGCTGCGCACGCGACACCCCGACGTGCCGTACACGGTCGCCTTGCGCGCGCGCGACCTTTACGAGAGTTCCGGCGCCGGCGTTTCGAGCACGCAAGGGCCTTGGAAAGAAGACGCGGTGAAACGAGCGGCGCATCTGATCACGATATCGCGCGAAAACCAATCGATCATCGCCAAGAAGTATCCGGACCGTGGTGAGAATATTCCGGTCGTGCACAGTGGGATCGATGTCGAGCTCTTCCGCCCTGACGAGCGCCAGCTGCGGGAAGACCATCTTGTGGTCGCGGTGGCGCGACTCGTGGCCAAGAAGGGACTCGAGCATTTGGTCGACGCCTGCGCCCAGTTGCGGGCCCAAAAATTGCCGGTGCGCTGCATGATTGTGGGCGGCGGGCCGGAGCGGGAGAAGCTGCAGGCGCAGATCGATCGGTTGGCACTGCGAGAATGCGTCACGCTGTCCGGCTCGGCGACGAGCGAGGCGGTGCGGTCGCTGCTGGCTCGAGCGAGCGTATTCGTCCTGCCCTGCGTGATCGCGCCCAGCGGCGACCGCGACGTGCTGCCCAATTCTGTCAAGGAGGCGATGGCCATGAAAGTGCCGGTGATCACGTCGCGCATTTCCGGCATCGAAGAGCTGATCGAACACGGGCACAGCGGCATCTTGGTGCCTCCCGCTGATTCCGCGGCGCTTGCGCTTTGGATTGCGCGGTTGTGCGGCGACTCGGCCCTCGCCCGTCGCCTCGGGGAGAACGGGCGCGCGCGCATTTGCGCCGATTTCGATGCGCGCACCGAGGCGGAAAAACTGGCCGCGGTCTTGGCCGGGGTGGTCGCGCGCCATGCGTCAGCCGGCCGGGCCGCCCCAATCTGCGTGTAGTGCGCCATCGCGTTCCATGACGACGTTGAAGGAACTGCTCGTTACGCGCGCCGGCACGATGCCGGACCGAATGGCGTTTCGCTTTGCCGCGCGGGCGGCGGGGGGTGATCGCGAAATGACCTACGCGGAGTTGTTGGGCGCGGCCTCCGCTTTGGCCCGCACGTGGACAGAGCGCTATCCGCAAGGCTCCCGCGCCATCGTCAGCACGCCGCCTGGGCGCGATTTCGTCTTGGCATTATTCGCGTGCTTCCTCGGCGACATCGTGGCGGTGCCCACGTATCCGCCGACGCGCGGCGACAGTCTCGCGCGGTTCAACGCCATTTTGCGCGACTGCCGCCCCGATTTCGTCGTGACGACGGCGGACCTCGGCCCGGCAGTTAATGGCACCGATGCGGGGCCCGCCGGGTGCGCGATCGAGTTTATCGATGTCGACGCCGCCCTGCTATCCGACGGCGGTCTGCCGGTGCGCGCCAGTGGCCCGCTGGCGCTGTTGCAATACACGTCCGGCTCAACCGGCGCGCCGAAAGGCGTGATGCTCTCGCACGCCAATCTGCTGAGCAACTCGGCATGCATTGCTCGGAGCTTCGGTCACTCCGAGACGTCGCGGGGGCTGATTTGGCTGCCTCCTTATCACGACATGGGGCTGATCGGTGGCATTCTGCAGCCGGTGTACAGCGGCTTTCCGGTGACCTTGATGTCGCCGCAGCATTTCTTGCAGCAGCCTTTTCACTGGCTGAAGCGCATTTCGGATGAGCGGGTGACGACGAGCGGCGGTCCGAACCTCGCCTACGAGCTTTGCGTGCAGAAAGTCACGGCGGAGGAACGCGCTCAGCTCGATCTCAGCAGTTGGTCAGTCTGTTTTTCGGGGTCTGAACCCGTGCGGGCCGAAACGATCGAGCGCTTTGTCGAGGCGTTTGGTTCGTGCGGCTTTTCACGCCGCGCCTTTTTCCCGTGCTACGGGTTGGCCGAAGCGACCTTGATGGTCTCGGGCAGTGTATTGGGTAAAGGACCGCGCGTGCTGGACGCAGACCAGGAGAAACTGAATGCCGGCCAGCTCGCGGAGGCGACGGCGGACGCGAAGGTGTCGCGGCGACTCGTCTCTTGTGGGTCCGTCGTTACCGCGGCGGAGGTCCGGATTGTGGATCCGTCTAGCTGTCGTCCGCTCTCCGCTGGCGAAATCGGCGAGGTCTGGGTCCGCGGCCCCGGCGTGGCCATGGGATTTTGGGAAAAGCCGGAAGCGACGGAAGCGACGTTCGGGGCGAAGATTTCGGGCGAAGACGCGCACGCCTATTTGCGCACGGGGGATCTGGGCGCTCTGTACGGCAACGAACTGTATATCACCGGCCGGCGAAAAGAGATCGTGATCGTTGGTGGCCGGAAATTTCATCCTCAGGATATCGAAGACAGCTTGGTGAGCGGCATCGATCTGCTCGCAGGGCGAAAAGCGGTCGTGTTCGCGAACGAAGACGACACCGCGCCCGGTCTGGTGGCCTTGCAGGAACTTCCCGTCGAGTTGCGCGAGCGCACGGACGAAATCGGCGCACGGATGCGTCAACACATCGCGGCTCACTTCGACGTCGACCTCGTTGAAGTGCTGTTTGTCCGGCGGTCGTCGATCCCCACCACGCTGACCGGCAAGACGCAGCGGCTCGCGGCCGCGGAGCGGTATCGCGCGGGTTCGATCGTTGCGATTGCCACCTGGCGGCGGCATGCGTCCACGGCAACGTCGGCGCCGGAAGCGATCGGCACGGAGACCTCGCCCCGGCAGGCGATCGAGCAATTGCTTGGGCGTTCGCTCATCACCGAGGATTTCGACCGCACGCTGATCGATCTCGGCTTCGATTCTTTGCGGATGGCCGAGCTGGCCGCGCTGTTCGTCCGCGCTTGTCATCGCGACGTGCCGGCGGAATTCGAGCGTTCGCCGGTGCGCGACCTCATCGCTGCGCCGCGACGGCAGGACGCCGCCACGCCGATGGCCGACGCGCCGGCGCTCAACGAGCATCCGTTATCGGACCGGCAGAAGAGTATTTGGTATGCCGAGGCTGCGGGCGCGGGCGACGCGTATATGCTCGCGCGGGTCTTTACGGTGCGTGGCGCACTGACCGCCGAGACCGTCCGCGACGCGCTGCTCACGCTGGTCGAGCGCCATGCGATTCTCCGCTCGCGAGTCGTCGAAACGCCCCAGGCGATCGTCCAACGTCTCGCGGCCGATCTTTCGCTCGATTTCGTCGCGTATGAGCGCGGCAACGTCACGGCGGACGAGTGGATCGAGCGGCTGCGAGCGGAAGCTCGGCAACGATTCGATCTCCACGCGGCCGCGCCGTGGCGGGTCCAGCTGGTGCGTCTCACGTCGCGGCGGCACCTCCTGCTGTTTGCCGTGCATCACCTCGTTTGCGACTACACGTCGCTCGAAATCTTGCACCGCGAGTTTTGGGCGCTGTGCGCCGGAGCGGGCCCTGCGCTCACGCCGCCACCCAAGCCGTTCCTGCAGTTTTTGGCGCAGGAACGCGAGGCGGCGAGCGGCTGGGCGACGAGCTCGGCGTTTTGGCGCGCGACGCTCGCCGGTTGTCCCACGCCGGCAGATTTTCCGCGCTGTCCCACCTCGGGTCGCCACGTGCGCGGCGCGTTTCGCCAGCATACGGTGGCGCTGCGTCCGGGCGATTTCGACCGGTTGAATGCGCTGTGCCGGGCGGAGGGCTGTACGCCGTACGTCGGCCTCGTTGCGACGTTGCAGCTGCTGCTGGCGATTTACAACGACCGCGACGATGTTGCGATTGGCACGACCCACTCGCTGCGTCGGCCGACGTTTGGCGGGACGATCGGCTACTTTGTCAATCCCGTGGTGCTGCGGCAGCGGATCGACCGAGGCGGTGCCTTCTTGGATACGTTACGGGAAGCCGCGCGAACGACCGGCGCCGTCGCTCCTCACGCGCACCTTCCGCTGGCGTACCTCGTTGAACAGTTGAACCCCGATCGCACCTCGAGCGACGCGGGTTTCTTCGCCGTGCTCTTCAACTATCTCAGTTCGGCGACGGCCGACGATTCGGGGACTCTGCTCACCGATGGCACCTTCGTCCGCGGGGAGTTGACCGTGAAAACGGAACCGGTTCTTCCCGCCACGCCCCAATTTCCGCTCGTCGTGCAGGTGCTTCGTTCGAGCGGCGGAGCCAAGGTCGTCGTCGATTACGATGACGGGTATTACGACGCGGCGACCATTCGCGGGCTCGTCGCGAATTGGGCG
Source organism: uncultured Opitutus sp. (assembly GCA_966252355.1). GTDB lineage: Bacteria > Verrucomicrobiota > Verrucomicrobiia > Opitutales > Opitutaceae > ER46. The sequence continues at coordinate 7,729 of CBINOT010000074.1, forward strand.
CAGTTGATCGCGAGTTGCAGCGCCAGCCCATCGGCGCCGTGCCGTGACCTGAAGGTGCTCTCGCCGTGGGAGGCGAGTTGCCTGCGCCAATTCAACCACCAAGTGCCCGGCACCGCGGCAATCGCGAACGTGTTCGAGCGATTCGAAGCGGCGCGGCGGCGTTATCCGGAAAAAATTGCGGTCCGCTGCCCTGAACAGGCGCTGACCTACCGGGAATTCGGCGCGCGCGTGGATCGCATCGCCAGTGCGTTACGCCAGCGCGGCGTCGAGCGCGGGGCGATTGTCGCGATCGCGCTCCCGCGTTCCGCCGACTTCGTCACGGCAATGTGGGCGACACTGAAGGCCGGCGGCGCCGTGCTCGCGATAGACCCGGCGCTGCCCTGGGAGCGCATCGCTTACATGTTGCAGCAGCTGCCCGTGCGCTTGCAGGTTGGCCAGGTCGGCCCCGCGCACGCCAGCGAGCATGACATTGTCGCTTTCGACGAGCTCCTGAACGCTGCCATTACGCCCGTCAGCGACTGGTCGCACCGGCCGGACGATCCCGCGTATGTCATCTTCACTTCGGGTTCGACCGGGCGTCCGAAGGCCGTCGCCAACTCGCATGGCAGTCTGGCGAATGTGCTCGGCGCCACGGATCTTGGTTTCACCGCCGACGAGGTGTTTGCTCAGTACACCAGCGTTTCGTTCGACATTTCGATCTGGGAACTGCTGCTGCCGCCGCTGTTGGGCGCCACGATGGTAGTCGTGCCCGCCGTTGACAGCCTCGACCCCGCCCGTCTGGTGCGAGCCGTGTCGACCTTTGGCATCACTGCGATGCAGTTCGTGCCGACGATCCTGCGCTTGTTCCTCAACGAATGTTCGCCGACCACGACGCCACGCAGCTTGCGCCGCGTCGTTTGCGGCGGCGAAAAGTTGGATGTGCGGCTAAAGGACCGCTTTTTCGAAGTGCTCGGTCCCTCCGTTCGGCTTTGGCACCTCTACGGACCGGCCGAGGCTGCAATTTTCGTCACCCAGCAGGATGTCCGCCCCGAGCACACGACGATTGCGATTGGCCGGCCGATTCCGAACGCGAAGCTGTACGTGCTCGGCCGCGAACTCGAACTGTTGCCGGTGGGTGCGGTCGGCGAAATCTGCATCGGCGGAATCGCCATCGCCAAAGGCTACCTCGATAACGCCGCGCTGACGGCCGAACGTTTTCGCTCCGGCGGACGGAGCCTCGGGCGAATTTATCGGACCGGCGATTTGGGCCGCTGGCTGCCGTGCGGAGAAATCGAATACGCCGGCCGGGTGGATCATCAAGTGAAGGTGCGCGGGATCCGAATCGAACTGGAGGAAATCGAGCGGGTGCTGCTCGAGGCGCCGACGGTCCGCGCCGCCGCCGTGCTGTTGCAGGCCGACGAAAAGGGCGAGGCGGCGCTCCACGCGTATGTCGAGTGCGCCCCGGCCACCAGCCCGAGCGAACTGCGGCGCTTCCTGCGGCAACGGTTGGTGGACGCAATGGTGCCGCAACGCTTCCTCGCCGTCGCCCGAATGCCGCAGACTCCCGGCGGCAAGATCGACCGGCAGCAACTCGCGTCCGCGCCCGCCGAGCCGTTGCGCGATGCAATGACCGCCGAAGTGCCGGACGACCCCATCGTCCGAGACTTGCGGGCGACGTTCGCCGAGGTGCTGCGGAATCCGGATATCGACGTGCACGAACATTTCTTCGCGCTGGGCGGCCACTCGTTGCAGCTCGTGCAACTGGCGCAACTGATTCAGCAGCGGCTTGGCGTTTCGCTGCAACTCGCGGATGTGATTTCCCGTCCGTCGATCGTCGAATTGGCCGCGCTGGTGCGCGAACGATCCGGGACGCGCGGCGCCGCCGTGGAGACGGACGAAGTGGTGGGCGTTTTGTAAACCAACGTGTCGATCGCGACGGAATCTCAGTTATTCGAGGCGTGCGTGCTCCTGCGTGAGCTCGAGGCGCAAGGCGTTACGCTCACCGCGAACGGCGGCGAACTTGGCTTTCGCGGGCCGAAGTCGGCCTTGAGCGAACCGGTGCGTGAGCGTCTGCGGGCGTGCAAAGCGGACTTGCTGACGCTGTTGGCGCGCCGCGGCGGAGTGCCGCACGAGTCCCCGGCCGACACGGTGGCGCTGTGTTCAGCGGGCCAGCGGCGGCTCTGGTTTCTCGCGCAGCTCGAGACCGCGTCGACCGCGTACAACATGTGCGGGGCGTATCGCTGCCGCGGCGATCTCGATGCGCGAGCGTTCGGCGAGACGATGGCCTTTCTTGTCCGGCGCCACGAGTCTCTCCGTACCGTGTTCGCGCTCGGTGAGGGTCAAGTCACCCAACGGGTGCGGGGGGATGGCGCGCCGTTCTTCGAAGCGCTCGACTTCCGCGCGAGCCGCGATCCGGAAGCCGAGGCGCGCCGCTTGCTGGAGGCGGAACAACGCTGGAGTTTCGATTTGGCCGCTGGACCGCTGTTGCGCGCACGGCTCATGCGGGTAGGCGACACTGAATGGATTTTCTCGCTGTGCCTACACCACATCGTTGCGGACGGCTGGTCGGTCGCCGTCCTCGCGCGAGACGCGTTTGTCGCCTACGGTGCGCTCGCCGCCGGCCGCACGCCGGATTTGCCGCCGCTGCCGATTCAGTATCGGCACTTCGCGGCTTGGAAACGAGCCCAGCTCGCCCGCGGTTCCCTGGCCGAGAGTCGTGCTTACTGGCAACGGCAGCTCGCTGAGCCCTTGCCGGTGTTGGATCTCGCCGCGGACCGCGCAAGACCCGTCGAGAAACGTTTTCGCGGCGCCACGCACGAGCTCCGGCTGGGCGCGACGACAGTTGGAGAATTGCAGCGCATCGCCCGCGAAGAAAACGCGACGCTCTTCATGGTGCTTGTTGCCGCCGTGAAGGTGCTGCTGTTTCGGCATTCCGGACAACTCGATCTCATTGTCGGCACCCCCATCGCGGGAAGGACGCAGCCCGAACTGCGCGACCAAGTCGGATTTTACGTCGAGACGCTGGCCTTGCGCGATTTGCTCGATCCCGACGACACCTTTCGCCAGTTCGTGGCCAAGGTCCGGCAGACGACGTTGGACGCGTATCGCCATCAGGATTATCCATTCGATGCGATCGTGACAGATCTCGGGCTCACACCCGACCGGAGTCGAAATCCCGTCTTCGACGTCATGGTCGTGATGAACGAAAGCTGGGGTACGCCGAAGCTTGCGGGCCTCGATGTCACGCCGGTGGAAGTCGCGTCCACGACCAGCAAATTCGATCTCACTTTCACTTTCGAGCCGCTGGAGGGCGGGGCGCGCGCCGCGATTCAATACGACGTGGATCTATTCGCGCCGGATCGAATCGCGCGGCTTGCGCGGCACCTCGAGGTTCTGCTTGCCGCCGCGATCGGCGATCGCGCGGCGCCCATCAAACGTTTGCAGATCCTGCCGGAGGAAGAGCGGCGCGAGTTGCTGCGGACGTTCAACGATACTGCCGCGACGTACTCGGCCACCGAGACGATCGTGAGCCTTTTCGCCGAGCAGGCGCGGCGGTATCCGGACCGCGTAGCAGTCCAGAGTGAGGATCGACAGCTGACCTACGCACAGCTCGATGCGCGTACCGACCAGCTCGTGGCTCGGTTGCGCGGGCTGGGTACGAAAGCCGAGGAACCCATCGCCGTCGCTCTCGGGCGGTCGAGCCGAACGATTGTGGCGGTGCTCGGAGTGCTGAAAGCCGGCGGAGCGTACGTGCCGGTCGACCCGAATTATCCGTCGGAACGCATCGCGTACATCCTGCAAAATTGCGGTGCGCGCATTCTCGTGACCGACGCGACCACGCGCTTAGACCTCAACGCGTCGGGCGTGACCATTCTGGACATCGATGCGGCGCACTCGATCATCGCGACCGACACCGACCCGATCGCTCGACCGGAGCCGAACCATCTCGCGTACATCATCTATACCTCCGGGTCGACGGGCCGGCCGAAAGGCGTGATGATCGAGCACCGGCATGTCGCCAATCTGGTGCGTGCGCTTGGCTGGTACAAACCGGGGATGCGCGTCGGTCTCGTTGCCCCGTTTGTTTTCGATGGTTCGGTGAAGCAAATCTTCGGTTCGCTCCTGACCGGCGGAACGCTCGTAATTGCCAGCGAGGAGGTGCGGCGCGATCCACGGCTGCTGCAACGCTTTTTCGACGCGGAGGCGCTCGACGTCTGCGATCTCACGCCCGCGCATCTGGCCGCGCTGGCGAGCGTCGGGGCCAGCGGCGTGTTGCCGCGAACTCTTTTGGTCGGCGGCGACAAGCTTACTTTGGAAGCGGTGGACGCCGCGCTTGGGCAGAACGGCTGCGAGCGCATCGTGAACGTTTACGGCCCCACCGAGTGTTGCGTCGACGCCACGCAGTACGTCGTTGAAGACACGGCCGGAGAAGCGAGCGGTTTGTTGCCGATCGGACGCCCCTTGGCGAATGTGCGGACGTACGTTCTCGATGCCTTTGGCGAGTTAGCGCCGATCGGCTGCCGCGGTGAATTGTGCATCGGCGGAGCGCAGGTCGGTCGTGGCTATCGCGGCGACGAGCGCCTGACAGCGGAGAAGTTCGTCCTGCATCCCGCGCTGCCGGGCGAACGCATCTACCGCACCGGAGACACGGCGTATTGGCGCAAAGACGGAACGCTGGTCTGCGTCGGCCGGATCGACCGGCAAGTGAAGGTGCGCGGCTACCGGATCGAGTTAGGCGAGATCGAGGCGGCCATGGCGGGTAATCGCGGAGTGAAACAGGCCGTTGTCGTGGTGCGACCGTACAATGGCCAGCCTGACCTTTGTGCCTATTTCACGGGCGATGCCACTGTCGCGAATGTACAGCAAGCGCTGCGAACGCAGCTCCCGGATTACATGGTGCCGGCGCACTGGACGCGCCTCGCAAGCATGCCGCTGACTGTGAACGGCAAGATCGATTTCGCCGCGCTACCCGTGCCGGACGTTGACGATGCACCTCGCGCCTACGTGCCGCCGGAGACCGCGCTGGAACGCGAATTAGCGCAGGTGTGGCAGGACATCCTTGGGCGAACTTCCATCGGTCTAAACGACAACTTCTTCGCGCTGGGAGGCCACAGCTTGCGGGCGGTCCAATTGATCGTCGCGATCGAGAGCAAATGGCAGGTAAGACTGAGTCTTGCCGAGATTTTCAAGGCGCCGACGCTCCGCATGTTTGCGACGACGCTCGCCGGGAAGCGGCCGACGCCGACGGATGTCATCCCGCGCACTTCCGTTCAAGACACGTATCCCTTGTCGAGCGCACAGCGCCGATTGTGGTTGCTTTGTCAATTCCCGGAAAATTCCGTCGCGTACAACATCTCGGGCGCGTTCGCCTTGGAAGGCAGCCTAGACCTGCCCGCCTTTCGCCAGGCCTTCGCGCGACTGATCGAGCGCCACGAATCGCTCCGAACGACATTCGTCGTCATCGGTGGCGAGCCGCGTCAACGTATCGCGCCGAGTGCCGCATTCCTTTTGGATGAGGAAGACGCCGGCACCTTCGCGCCGCCTGACGCGCGGGCGCGCGAGCTCGCGCTTGCCGCCGGCGCACAGCCGTTCGATCTCGCGCGTGGGCCTTTGCTGCGCGGCAAGCTGATCCGGACCGCGCCGGCGAGATGGCTTTTCGCATTTACGATGCACCACATCGTGAGCGATGCCGCTTCGATTCGTGTGCTGATGCACGAGGTCCTCGCCCTGTACGAAGCGACTCGTGCCGCGGCTGCGGATCCGCTGCCAGCGCTGTCGATCCAGTATCGCGACTACGCCGTTTGGCAAAATGCGCGCGAGCAGGGCGAAGCGACGAATGAAAGCCGGGCGTACTGGGCGACAAAACTCGGCGGCGAATTACCCGCGCTCGACCTGCCCGCCGATCGTCCTCGGCCAGCGCAGAAAACTTACCGCGGCGCGGTCTGCCGCACGTCATTGCGCCGCGAACATCTGCGGCGGCTCGACCGGCTTGCGCACGAGCAGTCGGCGACGCTCTTCATGGTGCTCAGTGCCGCGGTGCGAGTGCTGCTCTATCGGTACACCGGCCAAGCGGATGCGGTTCTCGGCACGCCGGTCGCGGGGCGAGATCACGGACAACTGCGCGACCAGATCGGTTTCTATGTGGGGACCCTCGCCTTGCGCGATCGCCTCGAGCCGAGCGCTCCATTTACGACCCTGGTCGGGCAGGTGCGGCAAACGGTCCTCGATGCGTATAACCATCAACATTACAGCTTCGATCGCATCGTCGAAGAGCTGCAGGTGCCGTGGGACGCCAGCCGCCATCCGTTGTTCGAGATCATGGTGGCGATGGTCGAACCGCGGCCGCAACCGGTGGTGACCGATTTGCGGGTGGTCGCGCTTCCCCTCGATCAGCCGACCAGCAAGTTCGATCTCTTGTTCGAGTTTGCGGACCGCGGAGATCGTTTGAGCGTCGATCTGACGTACAATACGGATTTGTTCGACGCGGAAAGGATCGAGCGGATGGCGCAGCATTTCGCCGCGGCGGTCGAGGCGTTGGCCGCTAATCCGATGCTCGCGCCGCGCGACGTCGACATCTTACCCGCCGCGGAACGCGAGCGGGTGATGCGGCTCGGCTGTGGCCTTGCACGAGGCGAACGCTTGCGTCCCGGCGGCGATCGGCCGGTGGTGCACCAATTCGAAGCGCAGGTTCGGCGCACTCCGGAGGCGGTGGCCGTGTCGTGCGGAGACACGCAGCTGACTTATCGCGAACTCGATCGACGAGCGAATCGCGTCGCCTGGCATCTGCGACGACATTTCGGCGTCGGCCGAGAGCCGATTGGAATTTTTGCCGAACCCACCGTCGATACGGTCGTCGGTTTGTTTGGTATCCTCAAGGCAGGAGCGGCGTATGCGCCCATCGATCCCAACTACCCGCTCGAGCGCGTGTGCAATATGGTCGGCGACGCCAAGGCGCGCCTCGTGTTGGGTGGCGCGCCAGACTGCATGACGATCGGCGATGTTCGAGTCGTCCCCTGGGCCGCATTCTGCACCGAACCGACGGACGAACTGCCGCCCGTTGCGGTGGCATCGGATGACACGATTTATGTGATCTTCACATCGGGTTCGACCGGCCGGCCGAAAGGCAGCGGCGTGTACCATCGCGGCTTTTCAAATCTGATGGCGTGGTATCTCGCCGAGATCGAAGCCACGGCTGAGAGTCGCACAACCTTGCTGACCTCGCTGAGTTTCGATCTCACGCAGAAAAATATTTATGCTCCGCTGATGGTTGGCGGCGAGTTGTGTCTCTCCGGCAGTGCGAATTTCGATCCACGCGATGCCGTCCGGCTGATCGAGGAGCGCCAGCTTGCTTGGGTAAATTGCACGCCGAGCATGTTCCATGCATTGCTCGAGTACTGCCGCGGCGACGATTACCGTCCGCTGCGTTCGTTACGCCACGCGGTACTGGGGGGCGAACCGATTCCGACCGACGAGTTGAAGGCATGGTATGCGTCGCGGCATTGTCACGGCACGGTCGTGAATAGCTACGGCCCGACCGAATGCGCCGACGTCGCCGTCGCGCATCGTGTCGAACGCGCGGAATTGGAGACGCGGGCAACCGCTTTGACGGGTCGTCCGATCGGCAACGTGCGAACGTACGTGGTGAGCGAGCGCCTGCAACTGCAGCCGATCGGCGTGCCTGGCGAGCTGTGCATTGGCGGCGTCGGCGTTGGCAGCGGCTACGGCGGCGACGCCGCGTTGACGGCCGCGAAGTTTATCGCATCGCCGTTCCACGAGGGAGAAACGCTTTATCGTACCGGCGATTTGTTCGTCCTGCATGACGACGGCGCTTTGGAGTTCCGTGGACGCAACGATCACCAAGTCAAAATTCGCGGGTACCGCGTCGAGTTGGGTGAAGTCGAAGCGGCGTTGCGAGATGCCACCGCTGCCCGCGAGGTAGTCGTGCTGGTCCGGCAAGCTCACGGCGGGGAAACGCTCTGCGCTTATCTCGGGGGCGCGGATGCACTCGACCTTGCCGCGGTGAAGCAAGTTTTGCGGCGCCGATTGCCGGACTACATGGTCCCGACGGCGTTCGTATCGCTGCCGAACCTGCCGCTAAATCCAAACGGCAAGATCGATCGTCATGCGCTGCCCGCGCCCGAATTGCCGGTCCGAACCGTCGTGTTGCCGCGTACGCCGGCCGAAACGCGACTTGTTGCAATTTGGCACGAAGTGCTCGCCCAGCCGACGCTCAGCGTTGACGACCGATTTTTCGACGTAGGCGGCAATTCTTTGCTCGCGATGAAGGTGGCCGTGCGGATTAAAGCGGCGTTCGGTCAAGAACTCGAGGTCCGGGAGCTTTTCGCGAATCCTACGATCGCCGATTTGGCTCTGCGGCTGGACGCGGGTACGGCGGGCGTACCATCGTCGGCCTCGTATGCGCTCGCCGAGGAGGGCGCGGTATGAACGCCGCTGAGGCCACGCTCGTCGGTTTGGTTCGGCGCGGCGTACAACTGTGGACCGCGGGTTCCGAGCTGCGCTTCAAGGCTCCGGCGAACGTTTTGACCGACGAGGATCGCGCGGCGCTGCGTGCGCAAAAGACCGCGCTGCTCGCGCTGGTCGGGGAGCACCGAATCGGCGCGGTGTCCGGCGCGCAGCAACGGCTTTGGTATCTCGCGCAATTGCGTCCCGGAAGCACCGCTTACAACATGCGGTTGTCTTTGCGCGTGAGCGGCCTTTTCGAGCCTGCGGCGTTGCAGGAAGCGTTCGATCGCGTGGTGCGCCGCCAAGCCGCGTTGCGCGCGACATTCCGTGCGATTGGCGGAATGCCGCTGTTGTGCATCGCGTCGCTGTCCCGGGCCAAGCTCGACTATGTCAATGTCGCGCGACCGTCGCGCGCGGAGAGCGAGCGTTTGGCTGCCGCGACGGCGGAAGCCGCAGGCTCGATTCCGTTTGCGCTCGATCGCGGCCCGCTCTTTCGCGCGGTGCTGATCGCATTGGCCCCGGACGAACACTGGTTCGTCTTCGTGGCGCACCATCTGATTTGCGATGGATGGTCGCTGCAGGTGCTTTTCCAAGAGCTGTTCGCCGGGTATGGCGTGGCGGGCGTTCCGGCGCCTGCGGGTCTGCCCGAGCCTGCGGTCTCGTATTCCGACTATGCGGCCTGGCAGTCCGCGCCCGCGGAACAAGGGCGGGTGGCCGCCGGGGTCGCCTACTGGCGCGAGCGTCTCGCCGGATCGTTGCCGCTACTGGAGCTGCCGTTCGCTGGCACGGGCGGTGATGGGATGGGGACGACGGCGCGGCCGCAATGCAAGCTGCCGACGAGTATGTTCTTTGCGTTGCGGCGTTACGCGTCGGACCGCGGTACGACGCCCTTCGTAGTTTTGCTAGCCGTCTTCAAGGTATTGCTTCGCGCTTATACCGGCCACGACGACATCGTCATCGGTACGCCGGTGTCCAATCGATCGCGGCGCGAACTCGAGTCTCTTGTCGGACTATTCCTCGATACAGTGGCCGTGCGCGCCCACGTGCCGGCCGAAGCGTCGTTCGATACATTTGTGGCGTCGCTGAGGGAGACGGTCGTCGAAGCGCTGGCCCATCAGGATACACCGTTCGATCGCGTGGTGGAGGCGGTGCGGCCCGAGCGACATGCGGATCGGCATCCGATCTTCGATTTCATGTTCAACCTCGTCGATCTGCCCGAACCGGTGCGATCGCCGCCTGGCTTGAACGTCGAACTGCGGGAGGAAGCGCCCGTCGACTCGAAGTTTCGCGTCACGTTATACGCACGGACGCAAGACGATGGCCTGCTCCTGTATCTCGGATACCGGAAGGATCTTTACGGCCAAGCGGAGATGGAGCTGCTGCTTCGCCAATTCGCCGGCCTTTGCGGCGCGTTGCTGGCCGCCCCGCAGAACCCGATCGGCTCGTTTTCGCTTCACGATCCCGCGCACGACGTCCAGCTGCCGGATCCCGCGGCGCCGCTCGACGCGGCTGAACACGTGCCGGTTCATCGGTTGTTCGAAGCTCAGGTGCAACGGACGCCGGATCGGACCGCGATTGAAGCGGGGGAATTGAGCTGCACTTATGTGGAGTTGGACGAGCGCGCTCGCGAATTAGCGGCGACTTTGTGCGATGCCGGCGCAAGGCCGGGCATGGTGGTGGCGATCGAGGGCGGCCGTAGTATCGGGTTCGTCGTGGCACTGATCGGGGTATGGAGGGCCGGGTGCATCGTCATGCCCATCGATCCGAACCAACCCGCTGCCCGGCGAGCGCAGATTTTTGACGATGCGGCACCGGCGATCTGGCTAAAGATTGCATCGACGGAATTAACCGCGGGTGAGCCGAACGAAGCGACGAATACCGCGGGTGCTTTGCCGATGACGATCGCGGTCGGCCATGACACTGGGCGCCTCCAATGTGCGGGCGTCGTTTCCGGCAAGGCCGCGGGACGAATCGTGACCGAGCGCGATGCGGCGTACGTGTTCTTCACGTCGGGGTCGACCGGCCGGCCGAAGGGCGTGCTCGGCTCGCATCGGGGCCTGAGTCATTTCGTGCAATGGCAGGGCGCCACCTTTGGATTTTCGATTGCCGACCGCGTCGCGCACGTGACGACCGTTACATTCGACGTCGTCTTGCGCGAAATCTTCACGACGTTGATCCATGGAGCGACCCTCTGCGTGTTGCCGCAAAGCCGCGATCTTGGACCGGCCCGGGTCGTGCAATGGCTCGAGGATCGGCGCATCACGTTGCTCCACACCGTGCCTTCGATCGTGAATTACTGGTTCAGCGCGGCAATACCCGCCTGCCGGTTGCCCGCATTGCGTACGGTGTTTTTCGCCGGCGAGCCGCTGCCCGACAAGTTGATCCAGCGCTGGCGAGAGACGTTTACGTCGTCGGTACGGATCGTGAATTTTTACGGACCGACCGAAACGACGCTTGCCAAATGTTGGTTCGACGTGCCCACCCCCGCGGTCCCCGGCGTCCAGCCGATCGGCCGCCCGCTGCCGCAGACGCAAGCTCTCGTGTTGAACGCGGCGTGCCGGCTTTGCGGGCCCGGCGAAGTGGGGGAGATCGCGATCCGCACGCCGTTTCGCAGTCACGGTTATATCAATCAGGCCGAAGAGACGGCCCGGCGATTCGTGCCGAACCCGTATGGGCGCGACCAGGGCGACCGACTCTATCTCACCGGTGATCTCGGCCGCTTCCGCGTCGACGGCGGATTGGAAATCCTCGGTCGTCGGGACGATCAACTGAAGCTGAATGGCGTGCGCATCGAGCCGGCGGAGATCGAGGCGGCGCTACTGCGCGTGGCGCCCTCCATTCGCGCCGCGAAAGTCGTAGCGGCGCCGTTTGCGGGCGGAGAACGCCGGCTCGCGGCGTACGTGGTCACCTCGGACGTCTCGGCGTTCCCGGTCGCCGCCGTGCGCCAATCGTTGCGCGCCGTGCTGCCCAGCCATTTGGTTCCCACGACGATCATGCCGCTGCGCGAATTTCCGCGCAACGCGAACGGCAAGATCGATGTGAACGCATTACCCCCTCCGATGACCGCGGCGGCGCCGCGAGTCGGCGCGAAGGCATCGAGCAGTCTCGAACTGGCGATCGCAACGGTGTGGCAGGAAGTGCTCGGCACGACCGAAGTGGGACTCGACGACAATTATTTCGATCTGGGCGGTCACAGTCTCCTCATGATCAAGGTGCATCACCGCCTGCAATCGGTACTGCCGCCCGGCACGAAGCTGACGATGCTGGACCTGTTCAAATTTCCGACGGTGCGCACGCTGGCCGCGCACTTGGCCGGAGCATCCGGTGCGGCGCCCCGAACCGCCGCGCTCTCCGCCGCACATCGCCGTGCGGCGCTACGCTTGAACCGTCGCCCCGTGGCGGAAATGGCCGTTCCGGTCGATTCATGAACGACACCGACATCGCGATCATCGGACTCGCCCTGCGATTTCCCGGCGCGAAAACGCCCGACGAATTTTGGCGCAATCTCGTGGGCGGGGTACACGCGCTCAAGCCGCTGACCGACGCCGAGCTGGAGGCGGGCGGAGTGCCGGCGGAGCACTATTCGCGGCAAAATTACGTTCGGGCGGCGTATGCCGTCGAGGATATCGACCAGTTTGACGCCAAGTTTTTCGGGATCAGCCCACGCGAAGCGCAGGTGATGGACCCGCAGCATCGGCTGATGCTCGAATGTGCCTGGGAGTCGCTGGAGGATGCGGGCTATAACGTAAAGACGTTGCGCGAAGGCACGGCCGTTTTTGCCGGAACATTCGTGAGCTCGTATTGGGCGGGCGTCGCGTCCGATCCAGCGCTCGTGCGCGCCGTGGGACCGCTGACGATCCGCCATGCGAACGATAAGGACTACCTGGCGACGCGAATCTCGTACAAGCTCGACCTGACTGGACCGAGTTTTTCGGTGCAAACATCCTGCTCGACCGCGTTGGCCGCGGTTCACCAAGCGTGTCAGAGTTTGCTGGCGGGCGCTTGCGACGTCGCGCTTGCCGGCGGCGTTTCAATCAGCGTGCCGCAAAATTGCGGTTATGTGTACGAGCAAGGCGGCCTGCTGTCGCCGGACGCCTACTGCCGGCCCTTCGACCGCGGCGCGAATGGCACCGCATTCGGCAGCGGAGCCGGCGTGGTCGTTCTGAAGCGGGCGGATGCGGCGCAGCGCGATCGCGATCGGATCTACGCGGTGATCAAAGGCTCCGCCGCCAACAACGATGGCGCGCGCAAAGTCGGGTTCACGGCGCCGAGCGTCGAGGGGCAGGCTCAGGCGATCGCGGAAGCGTTGCTGGTCGCCGGGGTGCCATTCGATTCGATTAGTTACGTAGAGGCTCACGGCACCGCTACGCCAATGGGCGATCCGATCGAGATCGAGGCGCTGACTCAGGCGTTTCGCGAGGGCACCGCACGGACGCAGTTCTGCGGGATTGGATCGGTGAAGAGCAATATCGGACATTGTGGCGCCGCGTCAGGCATCGCCGGTTTGATCAAGACCGCGCTGGCGATGCATCACCGGCGCATCCCACCGACCCTGCACTTCGAATCGCCCAATCCGGCGATCGATTTCGAGTCCTCTCCGTTCTACGTTGTCTCGCAGCTGCAGGATTGGGACGTGGTCGGCGGTCCGCGTCGTGCCGGCGTCAGCTCGTTCGGCATGGGCGGCACAAACGTGCACGTGGTGCTCGAGGAAGCTCCGATTCCCGCGCCGCGCGCACTCTCGCCGCGTGCCGTCCTTTTGCCAATATCAGCTGCTTCGCCGCGCGCGCTGGCGATGGCCCGGCAACGTTTGGCGGCCGCCGTACAAACGGGCTCGGTGCCGCTAGTCGATGCGGCATTCACGTTGCAGCATGGCCGGGTGGCCTTTGGCCAACGGGATTTCGTCGTGGCGCGCACGTCCGACGACGCGATCGCGCGGTTGGCGATGCCGAGCGCAGGCGTCACGGCCCAGCCGGAGCGAACCGACGTGGTATTTCTTTTCAGCGGACAAGGCACGCAATACCCCGGCATGGCGCGCGGGTTGTACGAGGAAGAACCGACGTTTCGGCGTGAGTTCGATCGCCTGGCCGGAAAGTTGATGGCGCTCGGGGAGCCTGATCTTCGTGCGCGCCTTTTCGGCGCTGTCGCTGAGGAGGCGTGGCTGAGCGCGACCGAAAACACGCAGCCGGTCTTGTTCGCCTTGGGCTACGCGTTGGCTCGGACCTGGCAGTCCTATGGCGTACGTCCGATCGGGATGCTCGGCCATAGCCTGGGCGAATACACTGCCGCGTGTCTGGCGGGAGTGTTCGACGAAGACGACGCGCTGCGGCTCGTCGTCGCCCGCGGTCGTATTTTTGGCGCGCTACGCGGCGGGGCGATGCTTTCCGTCCAAGCCGATCGCGCGGCGATCGACCGCGTCCTCGCGCCCGGAGCCGAAATCGCCGCGATCAACGGCCCGCGCGCTTTCACCCTGGCGGGCGCGGCCGACGCGATCGCGGCGCTGGAGCAAAAACTGCAGGAGCAGTCCATGCCGTGCACGCGTCTGCGTACATCTCAGGCATTCCACAGCGCGGCGTTGGAGCCGGTGCTGGACGAGTTTCGGGACGTGCTCGCGACGATCCAATTCCACACGCCCAACCAGGCATTCGTGTCGAACGTATCCGGGACGTGGGCCGCCGCCGACGAGGTAAATACCCCCGAATACTGGGTCCGCCATAGCCGGCAGCCGGTGCAATTCGCCGCTGGCGTAGCGACGCTGCTCGCCGTGAGCAAACAACCCGTGCCGATCGAAATCGGCCCCGGCACGACGCTGGTCACGCTCGCAGCAGCGAACGTTCCGGACGGCGGTTTGCGCGGCATTGCGTCCCTGCGCCATCCGAAGGACGAACGCGGCGATTACGACGTCTGGCTCGCGGCGATCGGAGAAGCGTGGAAAGCTGGCGTGGAAATCGATTGGTCCGCAATGCCTTTCAGGGAGGCGCGTCGCGTTTCGCTGCCGACCTATCCGTTCGAGCGGGAGCGCTATTGGGTCCCGCCGCGCAGCGGCGTGCCGCAGGCCCCGAATTCGGTGGTACCGTCGGCGAGCAAACCCAAATGGGTCCGTTCTTCGTGGTCGCGCGGTGCATGGCTGCGCCCGACATGGGTGCGAAACGACGCACCGCCGCGGTATCTTTTTGCCGGCGAACGCACGCTGACAATGCAAGCGCTCATCGCCGCGGCGACCGCGCACGGCCGGCTCTGCTGGGACGCAGAGGCGGAACGCGCGGTTATCCCGCCAACCGGCGACATCCCCACCTCCGCGTCGACCCATGGCTCCGGCCTCACGGAAGCGTTCGACGCCTTTGTCGCCGGCGAGGTTCGCTTGATTTTGGCGATTGGCGGCATGGCGTCGGAGGAGACCGAGGTCGCGCTTCGCGAATCGGACACGACCGCGACTCGTCGGATCGACGCCATCGCGTCGGCGCTGGTACGTCGAGGTCGCGCGTTCGAATGCAACGTCATTACGAGGTCCCGTGCGGGAAACGAATTCCTCCACGACGAAACGACGGATTGCGCCGCCTGGACGCGTTTGGTGCCGGCGAAGAATGTGCGGCACATTGACGTCATTGCCGAGTCCGATGCGCCCCGACTGGGCGAGGCGTTGGTCGCGGAATGCGAGTCTCCTTTCGCGAGCCCGGCCATCGTGCTGGCGTCCGGCCGACGCTATGTCCGAAACGATGTCCCGGCGACATCCGGCGCCGGCGATGCGCGGCTTTGCGCCTCGGTGCAGCTCGAAGTTCAATGCGATGAGTTGAAACGTCAGCTGCACGCGTACCTGCCAAGCGACTCGAACGACGCGGGCGCGGCTGGGCTCGTCTCGGTGCTTGGACCGCATTACGACGTGACCTGTGCCGACGCGAATCGACTCGCGGCTTGGTGGACGGCGGCGGCGGATCGCGTCAAAGCGTGGGGCGAGCGATTGGGCCAAATGCATCTGCCGTTTCACGTCGTGGTGGTGACCGGCCATCCAGCATTGTACGGGTCGGCGGCGATGTATCAGGCTCGGCTGAATCGCGCGATCGTTCGTGCCGCGGAGGCCGCCGCGCAGGATGATCCTAATTGCCGGACGGTTTTCGTCGATCTCGGCTGCTACCGATGGAGCGCGGTGGCGAGTGGCACGGTGACGCCCGCGGCGGCTGCGTATCAGGCCGAGCATGGCATCGACGTGCGCGATGCGGCGGAACTCATCGCGGGCGCCATCGGGTTTGCGCCGGGCGCATTTCGGGTCCCTGCGCGCTCGGACGATGCCGTGTGCCTTTCTCCTTCTCCTATGGCCAACTCGGAAGTCGGTGGGACGAATAACGAACTGGAGTCTTTGGTCGCGCGCATTTTTGGCGAGACCCTCGGGCATCCGGTGCGGGATCCGGACCAAAGCTTTTTCGACGCCGGCGGGAATTCGCTGACGGCGTTTCAGGCTGTGGCGCGACTCCGGCAAGCGGTGGGGCGAGAAATTCCCTTGGCGGCGTTGCTCGAGCGACCCACCGCCCGCGGGGTCGCGGCAGCGATTGCGGCCGACGGCGGCGTCGCTGCCACGCCGATCGCGCCCGTGGAGTCCGCGACGTTGCAGGAAGTGATGCGTGTTTTCGCCGACGTGTTGGGGCGGACGGACGTCGGCCCGGATGATCATTTCTTCCAAATCGGCGGCAACTCGCTGTCGGCGTTTCAGACCGTATCGCGGTTGCGGCAACGCTTCGAAGTGGAGCTTCCGCTTGCGGACGTGTTGGCGAATCCGACGCCTCGCGGTATCGCAGCGCTGATTCCCGATCCTGCCGCGGCAGGCGTCGACGCGGATGCCGCGCTGGTCGACGAATTGATGAAGGAACTCGACGGCGCCTCGACCGAGGCCGTTCGGCAGCACCTCGGCACGGCCAATCCCTCTCCGAATCCTCCCGCTCATGCGCTTTAGTTTGCTCTTTTTTTCCGGCGATGGCGAAAGCGCCTCGCCCGACAAGTACCGGACGCTCATCGAAACGTCGCAGTACGCGGACGCATGCGGCTTCGACGCGGTTTGGCTGCCGGAACGCCATTTTCAACGCTTCGGCGGCTTGTATCCAAATCCGGCCGTCATTGGCGCGGCGCTTGGCGCGGTCACGCGTCGAATCCAGATTCGCGCCGGCAGCGTCGTGCTTCCATTGCATCATCCGATCCGCGTGGCGGAAGAATGGGCGATCGTGGACAACGTGACGAATGGTCGTGCCGCCATTTCGGTGGCGACCGGCTGGCATCCGGGTGATTACGTGCTTGCCCCCGAGCTTTACACCCAGCGACGGGAACGGGCGTTTCAGAATCTCGAGCTCATCCAGGCGCTGTGGGAAGGCCGCGATGCCCAATTCCCGGACGTCACTGGCAAGCCGGTTTCCATCCGTATTCTTCCGCGCCCAGTCCAGCCCAAGCTGCCCATCTGGCTCACGGCATCGAGCAACCCCGATACCTGGATCCGCGCCGGAAAAATGGGCGCGAATGTGTTGTGCGCCTTGATCAGCCACAAAATGTCCGATCTGAAGCAACGGATCCCGCTTTACCGCGAGACATTGCGGGCGCACGGCCATGACCCCGCGAAGGGCATCGTCTCGCTGATGCTGCATACGTACGTGGGCGAAAATCTGGAGGCGGCGCGCAATCTAGTGCGCCAGCCAATGTGCGATTATCTGCGGGCGTTCGTCGATCAAGGCTCGAAGTTGACCGATGGACGCGAGCGGGTGAATCTCTCGGCGGCCGATCGCGAAGCGTTGCTCCAGTTCACGTTCAAGCGCTATTTCGACGACAATTCGCTGCTCGGCGACGAGCGTAAGTGTCACGACATGCTCGCGCGCCTGACGGAAATCGGCGTGGACGAAGCGGCCTGTCTCGTGGAATTCGGCCTTGACCGGCCGACGATCATGAACGGTCTCGCGCGATTGAACGAGCTGAAGAACCGGTATGCCGCAACTCGGGCCATGACGGCGTCGCGTCCGGCGACCGCGCCCGCTCCTGTCACCGCCTCGGTATGAACGCAACACCCTCTCTTCCCACCACGCTTTCCGAAGCTGCGCGCAAGCGCATCGATAGCCTGTCGCCGGCACAAAGGCAGTTGCTGATGCAGCGACTAAAGCCGCAACCCGCGGCCGCATCACCCTACGTCGAGGCGCTATCCCCATGGATCATCGCACAACGGCGGCCGCTGCTCGATCTCATCGCTGCGGGCGAGCTGCCGCACGTGAACGCGGTTTCGATCACCTGTCTCAAGCAGCGGCATTTGCCGGATGGCCGTTCAATCTTCGACGTGTTCGGCCACGACCGTGGCGACCTCCCGCTGGTGAGTCGCATCATGCAGACGCCGCACGGCCGCATCGCCACCGTCCTGCTGCCCCGCACGTACGCGGAAATCTATCTCCCGGAAACTCGGACCGCTGCGCTGGTGACGCAGGCGCAGCGCATGGGGGCTACGATTGGCGCGCAGGTCGTTTCTCTGACCGGACTGATTCCTTCCGCAACCAATTTTGCCCGTGACATTCCAGTGGTGCCGGGCCTGCCCGATGTGACCACCGGTCACGCGACCACAACCTCGGCCGTCGTGCTCTCATTGAAGCAGCTGCTCGACCGCAGCGGGCGCACGCTCGCGAACGAGCACGTGTGCTTCGTCGGCGTTGGTTCGGTCGGGCGCTCGACGCTTGCGCTCATGCTTCAGGCTTTGCCGCATCCACGCCGGCTCTCGCTATGCGATTTGTTTTCGCGGCGTGAGGACATCGAGGCCCTGATGCAGCAACTGCGCGAGCGGTACGGTTATCG
>CBINOT010000075.1:0-25918 GCA_966252355.1 uncultured Opitutus sp.
GGAAAGCCACCGGCTCGTCGACCGTGATCGCGACCGAGCGCTACCGCGTCCCGACGGTGACGCGTTGGAGCCTCACCTACGGCATCGACCTGTAAGTTCGGCCACTGCGAAACCCTTTCTGTTGCACTGGGGATTGGTCGTTGAGGAGGGCGAGCCTAGCTCGCCCTCCTTTTCTTTTCGACGTGGCCCATGCCGATCGTTGTCGGGAGGGAGCTCCGAACCCCGCCGTCACGGCTTCCGCGCAAATTGTCGTTTTAGTTTGCACGCCGTCGACCACACGAGCGGAACGGCGGGGTTCGGAGACGCCCTACAATTTTTCATGCTGCGTACCGAGTCGCGTCCCGCTTCTTTTTCGTCCGTGCCCACGCCGACGTTGTCCACGCGCCGCAAACTCCTTTACGCGACGATCGCGGCGCTCGTCGGCTCAGTTGGCATCGCCTTCGCGTTGGAATGCGCGCTGAGGCTCGTGGGCTACGGTTACTCCCCTCACTTTCTGCAACGCGTACGCGGGGCGCCCGGCGAAACGGTGTGGCGCGAAAATCGCTGGTGCACGGCGCCGTACTTTTCGCCGGCGCTCGTGCGGCGACCGCAGCCGGTGATCCTGCCGGACAAGAAAGCGCCGCGGACCTATCGCATTTTCGTCCTCGGCAGCTCGGCCGCGATGGGCGATCCCGACGCGTCGTTCTCGCTCGCACGGATGCTCGAGACGCTGCTGCGGCCAGCTTATCCCGCGCTGCGCTTCGAAGTCGTCAACGCCGGCATCACCGCGATCAATTCGCACGTTCTGCGCGGCATCGCCGCGGATTGCGCAAAGGCCGCGCCGGATCTCTTCATCGTCTACGAAGGCAATAACGAGGTCATCGGGCCGTTTGGCCCGGCCGGCGTGTTCGCGCCGTTTTTCGCGCACGATGCCCTCGTGCGGGCCGCGGTCTGGGCCGAGACGACACGTTCGGACCAACTGATCCGCGCGGCCGCTCGATCGTTCTCGCGCCGCGATGCGCCATTGGACTGGGGCGGGATGCAGATGTTTCTGCGGCAGCAAATCAGGGCCGACGATCCTCGGCTCGCGAACGTGCGGAAGCGCTTTCGATCCAACCTCACCGCCATCACCGAGCACGCCCGGGCGGCGGGAGCCACGGCCGTGTTGTGCACCGTGCTGACGAACGTGCGCGATTTTGCGCCATTCATGTCCGAGCACCGCGCCGCTCTCTCCGCGACGCAGCTTGCCGAGTGGACGGCAGCTTGGGCGGCCGCGACGGCGGCTCAACACGACGGCGATCTGACCGCGGCGGAGCGACACCTCGAGCACGCCATCGCAATCGACGATCGCTATGCGGAAGCGAGCTTCCGGCTCGGCCGTTTGCTCCTGCAACTTGGGAGAGACGACGAGGCGCGGCCTCTCCTCCAGCGCGCGCTCGATCTCGACACGCTGCGGTTTCGCACCGACACGACGTTGAACCAGGCTATCCGCGACGTCGCCCAGACCACCGGCGCGACGCTTGTGGATCTCGTCACCGAGCTCAGCGCGACGAGCGCGCACGGCGTCCTCGGCGACGAACTGCTCTACGAGCATGTGCATCTTACCTTCCGCGGCACCTACGAAGCCGCGGTCCGTTTGCTCCCCGCAATTTACGCGGACCTGCAACGCCGCGGGCTCGCGAACAGCGCGCCCGCGAGGTGCCTGCCGATCGACGAAGCGCGGCAACGACTCGGTTTCACGACGTACGAACAAGCGATGATCGGTCTCGAATTGCTAAAGCGTTTTCGCGCGCCGCCGTTTTCAGCCCAGGTGGACAATACGACGCGGATCGCCGCGTGGGAGCGACGTGTCGCCACCGCGACACAATTGCTTGACCGACCCGATGCGACCGACGCTTTGCTCGCCGTTTATCGCGCCGCGCTCGAGCAAGCGCCAAACGACTGGATCATCGCGCGCAACGCCGGCGCGATGCTCGTCGCGCGGGGACGGCCGGGTGATGCCTTGCCGCTGCTCGCTCGCGCCCACGACGCGATTCCAGACGAGGTCGACACCTTGATCCCGCTCGCGCTCGCTCATCGCGCGCTCGGCCATAGTGCCGAAGCCGACATGTTCTTCACGCAAGCCCGCGCGCTCGAGCCGCGACACCCCTTACTGCCAAAGGAATGAACGACGGGCTAAACGGTGGAGCACGACTGGCGCTGCCGCATTCGGCGCGTAGCGGAACGCGGTAGCGTTTTGGGCCGGCCGATTGGCTTCGGTCCTAAGCCGGCACCGTTTCCGGTGCAGCAGTCCCGGCGGGTGCGGCAACCGTCGTGTTCGCGCTCGCTTTGGCGCCCGGCATCTTGGCGCCGCGGACGGACTCCGCGATGTTCACCTGATGGGTTTCGAGGTCGCCGCGCTCCGCGTTGAACTTCATCGAAACGGTCTTCGAGACGCCGCGCTCTTCCATCGTCACGCCGTAGATCGAGTGCGCGGCCGAAACGGTGCGCTTGTTGTGCGTGATGATGATGAACTGCGACTCGTTCACGAACTTCTTCAATAGGTCCGTGAACCGTCCGATGTTCGACTCGTCGAGCGGGGCGTCCAGTTCGTCGAGCAAGCAGAACGGCGACGGCTTCACCATGTAGAGTGCGAACAAGAGCGCGACGGCCGTCAGCGTCTTTTGTCCGCCGGACAGCAGCGAAATGCTCTTCAACTTGGTGCCGGGCGGCTGGGCGACGATCTCGATGCCGCTTTCGAGGATGTCTTCGGTCTGAATCAGTTCCAGGCGCGCCACGCCGCCGCCGAACAGCGTGTTAAAGGTATATTCGAAGTTCTTTTTGATCTGCTCGAACGTCAGCTCGAACTGCTTTTGCGACGACTGGTTGATCTCGTCGATCGCTTTCACCAAATCCGCCTTCGCGGTCGTGAGATCGGAGACTTGGTTCTGCAGGAAGTCGTGGCGCTGCTTCAATTCCGCGTACTCCTCGATGGCGACGAGATTGACGGCGCCCATGCTGTTCAAGCGCTGGCGCAACGCATCGATCTCCGTCTTGGTCGCGCTCCAATCGGTCTGATCGAGCGCCGCGAGATCCGCCTCCGTCGGCTCGCCACGCGCTTCCTTCTTCTTGCGACGACGCTTGGTCGGCGCAGGAGTTGCGTCGGCGCTTTGCGCGGCAGGCGTTTCGGAGCCGGGGTCCGGGACCCCCGTTACAGCATCCGTCCCCTGCCCGCTGCCTCCGGTCGCCTGGTTAGTCTCGCCCGCCTCCTCGTCCTCTTCGTCCAGGTCGAGCGGCTTCAGGCCCTCGGGCTCGTCGTCGGCGCGCCAAAGCTGCTGCTTCCAATCGACGGTGGTGATATCGATCTGGAACTCGCGCGTGACTTCTTCCGTCAGGAACTGCGCGCGTTGACGATTCTCCGCGAGCTTCACCTCGTGGGTACTCAATTCATCGTGCGCCGCGTCCGCTTCGTCGCGGACCGCCACCTGGGCGGCTTCCAGGCCGTTGATCTCGCGCTCCACGTCGACGAGCTCGACGCGAACCTTTTCGACCTGCTCTTGCGCGACCACGAGCGTCTCGGCGAGTTGAGAGGCGCGCGAACGTTGTCCTTCGCTATCGCGCTCCAATTCCTGGATCTGCTCCGTCCAGGTTTCGATTTCGTGCTGACGCTGGACGAGCAGCTCGCTCAGTTGCTGACGACGGCGTTCCATTTCGCCGAGGCCGCGATCCAGGACCTCGACCTTCTGCCGGCGCTCGGCGAGTTCGAGGCGCGCCTGCGCCAACGAATCGCGCTTCACGTCACGGTCGGTCCGGACCTCGTTGATGCGGATTTCCAGCTGGTGAATCTTTTCGCGCTGGGCGGTCGCGGTGGCGTCGGCTTCGGCGAGGCCGGCCTGCGCCTTTTCCCAGCGGGCATGCGCCTCGTTGCGCGCCTGCTCGACACCGACGAGTTCGTTTTCCATCCGGCGAACGCGGTTGCCGATGTCGTCGGCATTGCGCTGCGCATTGCGTTGCTCCGTCTGGATGGCGGCCAGGTTCTGCGTCGCCGTCAGGACGTCGGCGCGGCGCTGCTCGACCGTCTGCTCGGCCTCGGTCAGCCGGGCGTTGAGCGCGTCGATGACGATCTTTTGGTCGTCATGCGCCTTCTGCTCGTCAGCGAGCGCTTTGGCGGTCTCGCGCAGATCGATTTCGCGCTGAACGATGCTGTGCGCCGCGCGCTTGCTGCTATGATGCCCGCCGTAGACAAGGCCGCGACGATCGACGAGATCGCCCTTCTTCGTGACGACGGCGAGAAAGGGAAACGCGGGATTGGTTTTCCAAAATTCGAGAAATGCACCGAGGTCGTCGGCAATATAGCTTTCGCGCAGCACGCCGATCGCCGGATGGGCCGGATCGATTTCGCCCAGCGCTTCGACGGCCGGAACGAGACCAGCCGGGAGCTCCGGATGACCTTCGCCGCGAACGCCCAGATCCGTCACCCGCAGCACCGCCGAGCCGATTTGCTCGGCATCGAGTTGCGCCAGGATCCGTTGCGCCGTTGCGACATCGCTGACGCTGATCGCTTCCGCGGCGGCGCCGAGAATCGCTTCGACCGCCTTGCCGAACTCCGGTTTGACGGCGAGCCCATGCGTGATGGGCGTAACCGTGGCGCCGGCGAGCGCCGCATCGAGCCGTCCTTGCAAGACGGCCTTGGCGCCTTCGCCGAAGCCTTCCCATTTCTCCTGCAACTGCTGCAGCAGGCGCAGGCGCGCCGTGCGTTGCGCGAGGGCGCGATCGATTTCGGAAAGCTTGCGCTGCGCCTCGCGAAACTCGCGCGTGAGATCGGTGATCGCCTGCTGCGCTGCGGCCGCCTCGTTGTTGGCGCGCGACTTCTCCGCCATCACTTCCTCGAGCCGCGCTTCCATTTCGGCGACCACCTGGGCGGCGGCGGATTGCTGCTGCCGCACCGATTCCAGTTCCTGCGCGAGCGACTCATGCCGATGCACGCTTGTCTTCTGATCGACCTCGTAGCTGGAGCAGTCCGTGCGCAGACGCGCGACGGTGCTCTCGAGCTGCAGCAGCTGAAACTTCGATTGATTGAGCTCCTGCTCGAGCTTGGTCAGCTCGCCCTCGACGATGGCGAGCTCGCGATTGCGCTGCTGGAACACCGCGTCGCTGCCGCCGAGCAACTCGAGCTGCAGCTGCTTGTCCTGGGCGCCGGTGTCCACTTGGGCGCTGACCTCGCGGAGCTGCATGTCGAGCTCGCCGAGATTGCTTTGCGACGAAGCCAGGCGATCTTCCAGCCCGGTGCGTTTGATCTGCGCGAGATTAGCGGCGTTTTCCGCCGACTCTTTTTGGGAGCGGACGTCGAACACCGCCTGTTGCGCATCCTGCACGCGCTGGTTCAGCCGGCTGCGATGCGTCTTCTTTTCGTCGAGGGACGATTGCTGATTTTCGAAATTGGCGCGGCGCGCATCGGCGTCAGCGCGCAGCGTGGCGACCTTGCTTTCGAGCGTACCGAGCGTGGCCGTCAGTTGCGCGTGGTGGAAACCGCTCCACGCCAGGGCGAGATGACGCAGACGATGATTGAGCCGCTTGTAACGCATCGCCTTGGCGGCTTGCCGCCGCAAGGAACCGATTTGACGCGAGACTTCGCCGATTACGTCGGCAACGCGCGCCAGATTTTGATCGGTCAACGCGAGCTTCTGCAGCGCTTCGCGGCGTTGCGCCTTGTACTTCGTGATGCCCGCCGCTTCTTCGAAGACCGCCCGCCGCTCTTCGGGCTTCGACGACAGGATCTGGTCGATCTGGCCCTGGGCCATGATCGAGTAGCTCGTCCGGCCGATGCCGGTGTCCATGAAAAGCTTCTGGATGTCCTTCAAGCGGCAAGGCTGGCCGTTGAAGAAATACTCGCTCTGGCCATCGCGATGCACCCGGCGGGTGATCTCGATCTCATGGAATTCGCTGCCGAGCTGCTTTTCGCACTCGGTGAGAAGCAAGGAGACTTCGCAAAGCTGAGCGGGCTTCCGGGTGTCAGCGCCCTCGAAGATGACGTCCTGCATCTTTCCCCCGCGCAGCGCCTTGGCGCTTTGTTCGCCGAGCACCCACCGAATCGAATCGGCGATGTTGGACTTCCCGCAGCCGTTGGGGCCGACGATCGCGGTCACACCGGGTTCGAAACGTAATGTGCTGGGATCGGCAAAGGATTTAAATCCGTGAAGCTTGAGCGCCTTTAAATACATGCGGGAATTAAGAGGTGGTCATTGAAGGGTGCACCCCCTACCCCGCAATGGAAAAACCGGAAAGTTTGTTCACAGTGAATTCACCGCCGTCGCCGGAGGCGATCAGTGCGTTTGTCACACCGAGACGGCACGCAAATCCACCGCAGTCACTTGCGGCGAAACAATTCCTCGCGATGGGTGGCGCGTGCCCCGTTTGCGATTTTTGCGTCAAATGCTTTTCCACGGCGGCGAAGGCCCCGTGGCGCCGGTGGCGCGCCCCAATCCCGGCGCGTGGAGCAACGACACGATCACGGGCAGCTGCCTCGGGCACTCGACGGTTTTGATGAATTTTCTCGGCGTCCGCGTGTTGACCGACCCGGTCTTTTCGCTGCGCGTGGGCGTCGGCCAAGGGCCATTGATCCTCGGCCCGCGGCGACAGGTGCACCCCGCGCTGCAAGCCGAGGATTTCGCCAATCCGGAGGTCATCGTACTTAGTCACGCGCACTTCGATCATTTCGACCTGCCGAGCCTGCGACGCTTCGCGCGGGATACGCCGATCGTGACCGCCGTCGCCACCGGCGAGTTGCTAAGGCGGCTGCGATTTCGCGAGGTCCATGAGCTCGCGTGGGGACGGTCGATTACGCTCGCGCCGCGCGGCGAGACCATTCGGATTACCGCGATCGAGGTCGCACACTGGGGCGCGCGCATGATCAAGGACGTTCATCGCGGCTATAACGGGTACCTATTGGAGCGCGGGGGCCGAACCGTGCTGTTCGGAGGCGACACCGCGTATACCCGCGCGTTCGCCACGCTGCTCGATCCGCGCCGGCCGATCGATTTAGCGTTGATGCCGATCGGGGCGTACGACCCCTGGATCCGAGCGCATTGCTCTCCGGAGCAAGCCGTCGAGATGGCGCATCAGGCCGGCGCGCGTTTTTTCGCTCCGATCCACCACGAAACCTTTCGGCTCAGCGACGAGCCGATGCATGAGCCCGCCAAGCGGGTGCGTGCGGCGTTCCGCAACCAGCCCGAGCAACTGCTGACCGTTCGCGTGGGAGAAACGTTCCGAGTGCCGGAATAAGGTAGCGGCGACCGCCACGTTTGCGGATGGCCGTCGGGACAACGGCCGCTACCTGAATTTGGAAGGCAGGGGCATGCCGGAGAGGCGCCCCGACCGGCACATCTGACCTCGGCGAGACGCCCGCGCCACCTTTCAATCCGCGCTTATTTCGGTGCCAGACTCAGCAGGAATTCGGCGTTCGACTTCGTCTTCTTGAGCCGGGTGATGAGCATCTCCATCGACTCGATCGGGCCGAGACCCTGCATGGCGCGGCGGAGCGCGTAAATGCGCTGCAACTCCTCGGGGTGATAGATCAGCTCTTCTTTGCGCGTGCCCGAACGATCGATGTTGATCGCCGGGAAGATGCGGCGCTCGACGAGACCACGATCGAGGTGAAGCTCGCTGTTACCCGTGCCCTTGAACTCCTCGAAGATGATTTCGTCCATCCGGCTGCCGGTATCGATCAGCGCGCTGGCGATGATCGTGAGGCTGCCGCCACCCTCGATGTTGCGGGCCGAGCCGAAGAAGCGCTTTGGCTTCTGCAGCGCGTTGGATTCGAGACCGCCGGACATCGTCTTGCCCTGATTGCCCGTGAGCGCGTTGTACGCGCGAGCGAGACGGGTGATCGAGTCGAGAAGGATGACGACGTGTTCGCCCTGCTCGATCCGGCGGCGCGCGATCTCGATCACCATCTCCGCGCAATGCACGTGGCTTTCCGGCGTCTCATCGAAGGTGGACGAAACGACCTCGCCCTTGGTGTGACGGCGAAAATCGGTGACTTCTTCCGGCCGCTCGTCGATCAGCAGCAAGATCAGCTTCACGTCCGGGCTGTTGGCCGAGATCGAGTTCGCGATATTCTGCAGCAGGATCGTTTTGCCGGTGCGCGGCGGGGCGACGATTAATCCGCGCTGGCCGAAACCGATGGGCGTCAGAATGTCGACCGCGCGCATCGACACGTCTTTCGGATGAACTTCCGACTCCTCCAGCAGAATGCGCTTCAGCGGGTAGTACGGGACGAGTTCTTCGAACGGCGTGATCTTCGAAATCTCGTCCGGCGCCCCGCCCATCACGGAATCGATTCGAACGACGGTCGGACAGCGCTCGCCTTCGCCCGGCGCCTGGAGGGTCACTTCCACTTTGTGCCCGCGTTTGAGGCCGTAGCGCTTGATTAGGCTATCCGGCAAATACGCGTCTTCGGGATAGAGCCGATAATTGACGTGATCGTGAACGATGAACGCGCCCTTGTCGTTCAAGTCGATGTAGCCGAGATCGCGCAGGGGACGCTTCTTTTCGGCGACGAATTTGAAAATCTCTGTGAGCAGCTGCCGCTTGTTGGGCACGCCCTCGAACTTGACGCCGAGCTCGCGCGTAAAGCTCGTCAGTTCTGCGAGCGGCTTGGCATAAATTTGGTTCAACCAGAGCGGTTCGCCGCCGCCCGCCGTGACTTCATTGGCGAGCGTGTCGAGCGCCGCCACGTCGGCGAAGCGCGCAGGATTCGGCAGATCGCCGATGACCTGTTGATTGCTCGGCGGCGGCATTTGCGGCGGAAATTGCTCCCGGCCGCCACCGCCTCCACCGCCGCCCGGCTGCCAGGGGCCGCCATGACGGCCGCGCTTCCGTTTGCCGTGCTTCCAAAAACCGCGGTCGTTGCCGCCGCCTCCTTGGTTGTGCTGGCCATGGTCGCCGCGATGGCCGCGGTCGTGTTGCTGATGGTGACCATGGTGCCCCTCGTGCCGGGGCGCCGGATTCGCCGGCTGCGGCTCGGGCGCGGGCCGAGAGTCGGATACAGGCTCGGCGCGGCTACCCGAGTCGGCGCCGGAGTCGCTTCTGCCGTCAGACTCCGCACGGGGGGGCGGCGATTGTGGCGCCGGCGCTACATCGCGCGGTTCGGAACGCTCGCTGCGAGGTTCCGGCGGGGTTTCCCTTTCCCGCGCTACCGGTTCGTGAGGGTGGCTTTCGACGCGCTCCGCTTTGGGCTCGCGGGTGGCGGGCGCCTCGCGGGGTTCGGCCGGAGCCGATTCCGCGCGGGACTCGACGATGGGGAGTTCGGATTGCTCGCCCTTGTCCGCTTTTTTACGGACCTTCTCCGTCTTGGCTTTTCGCGGACGCGCAGAAGTCGTCGTGCGCGGGCGGCGCGTTTTCTTGGCGTCACCGGTCGTCGCGGAGGACGAGGTGTCGTCGTCTGATTTAGGAGGAAGGGCCATTGTCGGGAATGCGGGGAAGAAGACGCAGCACGCGATACGTCAGCGTATCGTGCGATCGAAGTTTCAAGCGGCTGCGAGAGCGGTGGCCAAGCGATCGATCTCGGCTTGGAGGAACTCGGTCGAGCCTTCGTTCCACAAGACAATATCTGACAGCTCGATTTTTTGCGCCAGCGGCAGTTGCTTGGAAATTCGCTGCCCGGCGAGCCCACGCGATAGACCGCGTTGCTCCAGGCGGGCAAGTTGCTGGGCTGGAGAACAGGCGACACAAACCGTGAAATCAAACCAATTCTCCAACCGCTTCTCGAATAGGAGCGGAACCTCGACGATCCATCGGGAATTTGGCTCGGCGGCAAAGGCGGCCCGCCAAAGGGCAAAGACGAGAGGATGCGTGAGCTCTTCCAGCCAACGAAGATGGTGCTCGTCGGCAAAAACCAGCCGGGCTACCGCCGCGCGATCGACAGAACCCTCCGGAAGCAGCACGTCCGACCCAAAGCGTTCGTGCAGTGCGCGGATCACGTCGGGATCGCGCAGCACCTTTTCGCGCACGAGTTCGTCGGAATCGAGGCGACGAAAGCCGTGCCGCTCGAGCAGCCGCCCCACGGTCGATTTTCCACAACCCATTCCGCCGGTAATTCCCGCTATCATCGTTTAGTACGTCAGGGCAAAGCTTTGGGCTTGCCGCTATTTTCGGCAAATTCTTAATCGGCGCGGGTCGCCCGGCTTGCGGCCATTTTTCTACCCTCCGCGGCCCATGTTTCCTCCGGTCGATACAAAAAGCGTCAAGGCGGTCGTCGCCTTCGTCGAAAGCGTGTTCCAAGGGATGTACCCAGGAACGGCGCTCGTTTGGCTGCATCGTACGTTTCAGGACGTGGAACAGCTGTTTTCGGGTCGGCATCCGGACTACGGAGCCATCGACCTCCGGTACCACGATCTCGAGCACACCCTGCAAGCCACGGTATGCCTGGCGCAACTGCTCGAAGGCCGGCACACGGCGGCAGTCGAGCCGCGGGTGAGCGCGCGCCAATTCGAATTGGCCATTTCCGCCGCATTGTTGCACGATGCGGGCTACCTGAAGCTGCGGGCCGACACGAGCGGGACGGGCGCGAAATACACCTACTGCCACGTGCTACGGAGCTGTGCGTTCGCCGCGTCATATCTTCCGACGCTGGGCGCGACCGATTACGAGGTCGAAGCCGTGCTCGGCGC
Source organism: uncultured Opitutus sp. (assembly GCA_966252355.1). Taxonomy (GTDB): domain Bacteria; phylum Verrucomicrobiota; class Verrucomicrobiia; order Opitutales; family Opitutaceae; genus ER46. The sequence goes on from CBINOT010000075.1 coordinate 10,629, forward strand.
GATCAACTGTACGGGCCCCTCCAAACAGGTCACCCGGCTGCGCTTCCGGGAGCCGGTGGATCGAGTCATCGGTTGCGCCCTGGCCACCGCCGACTACCTCGGCCAGATGGCCGCGCCCGACTACCCCGACGAACTCGAGATCTTGTACAACGAGTTCAAGGAGTCGGACGATTTCACGCATTTGCCCGCGTCGCGCCGCATCTTCACCTCAGCCCAAGATCTGGTGGAGCGCACCCCGGGGTTTTGGAAAGAGATCGTGTTGCCGAAACTCGAGAGCGATTTTCAGGCCGTCTATCGTTTTCTTGCGCGGCCCTACCCTCACGGACGGAATCCGTACCTCGACGCGGTCGAGACGAACATTGCGCAAATCAAGACTCGCGCACGCGGGGTCGAACCCGCTCCGGTCGCGAGTTGATTCGCCGATGCCGATCGGCAGTCGCTCCTCTCCCGGGAGCGCGAATCGGCATATGGCTCGGCCTTCGCCATCGGGTCGGTCGGGCGCCGATTCTGCCGGGCCAGCGAGCCGCGGGTGGCGCGCAGCGTCGATCAACGACGCGAGGTCGCTATCACCGCTATAATTTTTTGTTACGACAATTCATGTTTACTTTTAGATTGCGCCGGCCGCGGGGGTCGGGCAGCACCATGCGATGCCATGGAACAGGCCATCGAGTAGAGCCGAGCGCCGGAACGGGCGAGTTACTGAATAACCATGCTCGCCACGATCGTTTCCGCCGCGCTGCAGGGGATCGACGCCGAGCCGGTTCACGTCGAGGTCAACACGAACGAGGCCGGCGACCCGAAACTGATTCTCGTCGGGTTGCCGGATGCCGCCGTCAAAGAGTCGGACGACCGCGTGTTCTCGGCGCTGGCGAATAGCGGCTTTCAGACGCCGCGGACGCGCACGACGATCAATCTCGCGCCGGGCAATCTTCGCAAAGAAGGGCCCGTGTACGATCTGCCCATCGCGTTGGGCATCCTCTGCGCGACCGAGCAGCTAAAAGCGGAACGCGTGACCGAGTTTCTGATCGCCGGCGAACTCAGCCTTTCCGGCGCGACGCGGCCAATCCGCGGCGCACTCGCCATCGCGCGACTCGCGCGAGCACTGGGGAAGGCCGGCGTTTTGCTGCCCGGCATCTCAGCCGAAGAAGCGGCCTTGGTGGAAGGCGTGGCGGTTTATCGCGTCGATTCACTCGATGGCGCCGTCCGCTTTCTCTCCGGCAATGTCGCCTTGCAGCCGCTCGACTTTGGCCGCGCAAAAGCGCGGTCGATGGCCCGAAGCAACGCGGAGCACAGCATCGATTTCGCCGAGATCAAAGGCCAGCAGGCGATTCGTCGGGCGGTCGAAGTGGCGGTAGCCGGCTCCCACAATATTCTCATGATCGGGCCGCCGGGTTCCGGCAAATCGATGCTGGCCAAACGCATTCCCACGATCATGCCGCCGCCGACGCTCGACGAACATCTCGAGATTCTGAGCATCCATTCGGCGGCCGGGCGCACCATCAGCGGCGAAACGGTTTTAGGCGCGCGGCCTTTTCGAGCACCGCACCATACAGTTTCGGACGTCGCCCTGCTGGGCGGCGGATCGATTCCGGGACCCGGCGAGATATCGCTCGCGCATCACGGAGTCCTCTTTCTCGACGAGTTGCCGGAGTTCAAACGTTCCGCCCTCGAAGTGTTGCGGCAACCGCTCGAGGACGCCGAGGTCACGATTTCCCGCAGCGCCGGCCGCGTCACCCTGCCCTGCGCTTTCATGCTCGTCGCCGCGATGAACCCGTGTCCTTGCGGCTATCTCGGCGACAAGAGCCACGAGTGCCGTTGCTCGCCGGCCCAGATTCAGCGGTACCGCGGGCGCATCAGCGGGCCCTTGCTGGATCGGATCGACCTCCACGTCGAAGCGCCGGCGCTCTCCATTGCCGAGCTGCGCAGCGGCGCCGCGGGCGAAACGTCGGCCACGATGCGCGACCGGGTCCAAGCGGCGCGGGCCCGCCAACACGCTCGGTTCGCCCACACGCGAACGACGACGAATGCCCGCATGACCCACGCGCAGATTCGCAAGCATTGCGCCGTCGATTCGACCCTGGGCGATTTGCTGCAGCACGCGATGGAACAGCTTCATCTCTCCGCCCGCGCCTATGACCGGATCCTGAAAGTTTCGCGCACCATTGCCGACCTCGCCGGGTCCGACCGCATCGAAGCGAATCATCTCCTCGAGGCGATTCAGTACCGATCGCTCGACCGCGCCGTGTTTTATTGAACTCCACCCTTACCGCCTTTCGTTCCGTATCCGGGGCGGCGTGACGTCGGTCAAAAGTTTCCCGATCCAACTCTCGGGAAATCTCCTACCTCGCCGCAATTGACGTGCAGCCCGGATCCACCTGTTCTCTCCTTGGCTCTGCGATTGCGAAAAGATCTCCAAGCTGGAAGGAGGTTGAAGGTAGCAACACAGAGCCGATTTTTTTGCCCGGATACCTTGGCGAGCCCACGAGGCGGCGTGCGACCGTAGACCGCGCTACTCGAGTCTGAATGGCTTCCCCGACCGCGCCGGTTCCACCTCTGTCCCGAGGACCTCCGTCACAAACGCCGTCCGCACTTCCATGTGCGGGTTGTGTCCGCTGTGGGCGAGGGTGACGATCTCGGCTTGGGGAAAGTGGGTCCGAATTACGCCGTGGTCCGCCGGCTCGATGTAATCGGAATTTGCCCCGGCGATCAACCGCGTGGGACCCTCGAACCGATCGTGCGGCTCGAGCGAGTTCGCTTCGAGCACCGGCACCGCCGCGGTCATCGCCGGCAGATTGATCTGCCAGCGCCAATGCCCGTCGTCCGTGCGCTCCAAATTAGTCACGAGGAATTTGCGCGTCGCCCAATTCGGCACGCGCGCCTCGAACCGCAACTCGGCCTCAGCGCGCGAACGAAGATCGTCCAGATTCAGTTCGTTCATCGCCGCAAAGCTCGCGCGATGGCCGACCCAATGATAGCGCTTCGGTGCAATATCGACGACGATGAGCCGTTCGACCCGTTGCGGATGGCGGCACGCCAGCAGCATGGCCGTCTTTCCGCCCATGCTATGACCGAGCAACGTGACCCGCTCGAGCCGGTGCTCATCGAGCCATTCGAGCACATCGTTCATCAGATCGGGGTACGTCATCGCCTCCGCATGCGGCGATTTTCCATGATTGCGCAGGTCGAGCGCCGACACGTGATAGCGAGCGGCCAAATCCGCCCCCGCGGTCTGCCAATTGCGTGCGGAGCCGAGCATCCCATGCAGGATAACCAGCGGCGGCTTTCCGTCGCCGCCCAGATCGCGGTGGAACAAGTGCATCGGGAAAAAGTAGCGAGTAGTGGGTAGCGGGTAGCGAGTAGAAAGACATCGGCACGTCGCTCGCTTCGGCTGATTTTCTACTCGCTACTCACTACCCGCTACTCGCTACTTTTCTTCGCCATGTCCGACGCGAAGCTCACGCCCATGATGCAGCAGTACTTCGAGGTAAAACGCGGTTTGCCGCGCGATACCTTGCTGCTGTTTCGCCTGGGGGATTTCTTCGAATTGTTTTTCGATGACGCCGTCACGGCGTCGCGGCTGCTCGGACTCACCCTGACGAAACGTCAGGATCATCCGATGGCGGGCCTGCCCGCGCACGCATCGGACAACTACGTTTCGAAGCTGCTCGCCGCGGGCAAGAAGGTGGCCATCTGCGATCAAGCGGAGCCGGCGAAGGCCGGAAAACTCGTGCGACGGCAGCTCACCCGGATTCTTTCTCCGGGCACGACCCTCGCTGCGAACCAGCTCGACGCGGTGCGCAATCATTACCTCGCCGCGGTCGCCGTCGACAAACAGGGCTTTCATCTCGCCTGGCTCGATCTTTCGACCGGCGAATTCAAGGTGGCCACCGACGCGCGCATCGCGAACCTGCTCCCCGTTCTGACGGCGCTCGATCCGGCGGAGATATTGGTCGTCGAGGGCGAACGCGAACGTTGGGCGGCGGCGCCGCATGACCAGGCCGATTTGCACGCGTTGCACGGCTTCTGCGGCAACCGGCTGGTCTCCGAATTACCCGGCTACCATTTCGATCTGTCGACCGCGGCGAAAACCGTGATGGACACGCTCGGGGTGCTGAACCTGCAAGGCTTCGGCCTGGCGCATTCGCATCCGGCGCTCGGCCCGGCGGGTGCATTGGTTTACTACGCGACGGAAAATCTCTGCGCGAAACCGGAAAATTTGCGCGGGCTGCAGGAATATCGGAGCACGCGCACGCTGCTGCTCGACCCCGCCACGCTGCGGAATCTCGAGATATTTACGTCGGTGCGGGGCGGACGCGAGGGCTCGCTCCTCAACGCGATCAATCGGACCGCGACGGCCGCCGGTGCGCGGCTGCTGGAACGCTGGCTCGCGGCGCCTACGCTCGACCTCGCCGAAATGCGTCGTCGCCAGGCGATCGTCGGCGAATTACGCGGCGACTCGATGCGCCTCGCGGAACTGCATGAGTCGCTCGGGCACGTGCGCGACATCCCGCGCATCCTGGGTCGGCTGCAGAATCGGCTCCGCAACCCCCGCGAACTTGGCGGCGTGCGCGATACGCTGGCGCAGATTCCGGCTCTCCGCGCGTCCCTCGGAGCGATTAGCTCAGCGCCACACACCACGGCGCTGGGCGCGCAGCTGCATGAGTTGCCCGACTTGCGCGATCTGCTCACGCGCGCCCTGGCGGACGAACTGCCGAACGATCTGAGCGACGGGAACTACATTCGGGCCGGTTACAACGCCGAGCTCGACCGGCTGCGTTCGCTCACGACGGACAACAAGACGTGGTTGTCCGACCTCGAGCGCGCCGAGCAGGAACGCACCGGGATTCGCAGCCTCAAGGTCAGGTTCACGAATAATTTCGGGTACTACATCGAAATCACGAAGGCGAATTTGCACCTGGTGCCTGCGGACTACATCCGACGGCAGACGACCGTCGGCGGCGAGCGGTACGTGACCGAGGCGCTGAAGCAAAAGGAAAAGGAGATTTTCCACGCCGAAGAGAATGCGCTCGCCCGTGAGCTCGAGCTTTTCAACCAGCTCGTCAGCCGCGTGCTCGACGAATCGATTGCCCTCGCGCAAACCGCAGAAGCGCTGGCGGAACTCGACGTCCTGACCGGCTGGGCTCTCCTCGCCCGCGAATGGGATTATTGTCAGCCGACCCTCGACGAGAGCGAAGTCTTGGAGATCAACGACGGCCGGCATCCCGTCGTCGAGCAAATGCTGCGTTCGAGCGACTCCGCCGTCGCTCGCGGTGGGACTGCCGCCTTCGTGCCGAACGACACGCTCCTCGCCTCGGACGACGCGCAAATCGCCTTGATCACCGGCCCGAATATGGCGGGCAAATCGACGTATATCCGGCAAGTCGCGCTCATCGCCCTCATGGCGCAGATCGGCAGCTGGGTGCCGGCAAAATCGTGCCGCGTCGGTCTGATCGACCGCATTTTCTCGCGGGTCGGCGCGAGCGACGATCTCGCGCGCGGGAATTCGACCTTCATGGTCGAGATGAACGAGACGGCCAACATCCTGAACAATGCGACCGATCGCTCGTTGATCATTCTCGACGAGATCGGCCGGGGCACGTCGACGTATGACGGTCTCTCGATCGCGTGGGCGGTCGTCGAGCATTTGCACCGTTCGGCAGAGCGCGGACCGCGCACGCTGTTCGCGACGCACTACCAGGAACTCACGCAGCTGGAAAAGCACCTCCCTCGCCTCCGCAACTTCTCGGTGGCAGTAAAGGAATGGAACGACGAGATCGTCTTCGTGCGGCGCGTGATCGCCGGTGCGGCCGACCGCAGCTATGGCATCCAAGTCGCGCGACTCGCCGGCCTGCCGCTCAGCGTCATCGATCGCGCCAAGACGATCCTCGCCAAGCTCGAGAGCGATGACACGACGGTGTCATTGCCCGCGCCGCAGGCGCGGCCGAAGAAGAAGATCACAGTAACGGCGGCGGACGACTCGCAGCTTAGCCTTCTGTAGTCCGAGTCTGGCCTGCAGGGGTATAGCGATCGCCAGGTAGGAACGTGCCTGCGGGCGAGCACTCTCGTTTGCCGCAAACATGCTTAGCGCGGCAGAGCCGCGACCAAAGGTAGGGCAAGGCGTCGAGCCGTTCGACAAGCTCGAGGCCCGAGCCTGTCGAGCGGCCGCGGCTCACCGGGGACGGTTCGCCCTACCCAAAATCTTCGCGAAAAAGGAGTGATCCGACAACCACCGGCTCTAGCCGCTCATTCCCCCGCTGGCGGAACATCCGCCGCGCGGCGCGCGCGCCGGAACACCTCGTGGTACGGCGCCGGATAGGGCCGAGGGGGGCGTTCGCGCGAGCGCGGACGCGTCCAGTCTTCCTCCCATAATTCGATCGTCGCATTCAGCTCGCGCAACTGCGCCCGCAACGCCCGGTAGTCGCGCCCCAATTGCGCCTCGACCCGCCGCTTCAGTTCTTTGCGTTCGCCGTCGGCGCACGTGAAATGCCAGGCGGGTGAACGGCGGTAAGCCTCGAACTTATGCACGAGATCGCGTTCCGCCGCGTGCAGCTCCTCCACCGCTGCCCGCAACCGGCTCAGCGGTGACTGCGGGCCCAACACGTCGTTCGCCGCTTCCCACTCAACCTCCAGCCGGGCGAGACAGTCCGCGTCGCCCGCGTCCCACGCCGCCTGGACTTGATGCCAAAGCCGTTGGCGCGCCGGGTTCCAGTCGCCGCCGTGATCCGGATGAATACGCTGCACGAGCCGCCGGTAAATATCGCGCGCCGCGCGGGCGGGCTTCGGCGCCGGCTCGGGGAAAAAGTCCTCGAGCCGCGCCTGTCGCCTGGGCGGCGTGTCGTCCTCCTCGTCATCAGCCGAGGGGGTGCGATTTCCCGCCGGAGCGCCGTGAGCGTCTCGCACCTCCTGCCAGACCCGCTTGACCGACCGGCCCGTGTGCGCGGCGCGAGCCTGAGCTTCCTGCACGCGCTGTGCTTTGGTGAACACCTCACGCTCGACTTCGCGCAGCGCCGTCAAGTGCAGCGGAAACGTTCGATGCTTCCAGGCTTCGAACGCCGGCACGTCGATTTCCTCATGCTGATGCAGCTCGCGGGTGGCTTCCTCGAGGCGCCGCCGCAGCTCCTGATACGCCTGCCAAGCGTCGTCGCGTAGACGCTGATCGTCGATGACCAGCAATGCGGTCGCCGTCGCCGGGGCTGGATGCATCTTGGCGACACGGCGCGTCTTTGATCGAGGGCGACGCGGCCGGGGATTGGATTTGGAACCAGGCACGAGAAAAACGAACCGCAGACTCTCCGCGAAGGCCAACTGGGACGCAAAGTCCGAAAGCAGCGGTGGCCGCCGATCGCTGATCGCGGATGGCACCAGGTCGGCGACCCCGCTTCAGCCCCGCGGTGCGAGTCGGTCGAGGGCAGCCTTGATTGCCTGCAGGTAATTCGGATGCCAGAGCTCGTGATCGGCCTCAGGGACGACCGTGTAGGTGCACTGGCGGTAGAAGTCGCGCACGGCGGCGGCGCGGCGGTGCATCTGGTCGTCTTCCTTGGCCCCCACGAGCACGTCCGCCGGCGTGTCGGCGTTGCCCTCCTTGTAGGAAATCGTCCACCGCTGTGGCTCATCGTCGTCCTCCAGAAAAAACGGCGAGATCGAGCCGAGGATCAGATGCCGGGCTCGGAGTGCACCCAGATGCGAGTAGAGGGCGCCGAGCGAGAAGCCCATCACGACCTTGCGGGCGGTCTGCGCGCCGACCTGCCCGAACAGGGCGCGTGAACCGAAGTTCGGCTGGGGGCCGGTCCAGTCCAGTTGAACAAACTCGGTCTCCCAGCCTGAGGCGTGCACGAATTCCGTGAATGGGCGAAAACGGCGTTCGGCTCCCGGCATCGGTGGCACCACGGTCAGCAATGGCATCCAAAACGAGATGATCATGGGTCGGTAAACGTCAATGGGCCCGCTCGTCGTGCGCCGGAGAAACGCAAGGCCTGCCCGCAAACATCTGGAGGGACCGGCTTCGTCCGTTCCGTGAAATCCATCCCAGGCCGAAACGCGTAGACGCAAAGGGCGGGAAGTTCGATCGCAAAGCCGAACCGATGGGACCGTCTGCGTCGTTCTTCACGATTTGTCGCTCCGATCTGGTCCGCCCACTTCAACTTTCAGCTTCCAACTGCGCAGCCATCGCGTCTGCTCGCCGCCGCAGCCTCCTCGTCCTCGCCATGCCAGCCCCCACCGCCCCGGACCACCGCGCGCAACTGCGTCAAACGTTTCTGGTCAGCCGCGACCATCTTCTCGCGCAGCACCAAACCGCCCTTGCCGCGCAAGCGTGCGCCGCGCAAGTGCGAGCCGTGCACAAGCGGACGCTGGCGGAAACCGAAGCCGATTTCGCCGAAGCACGGGCGCGACTCCTCTGCGTCGCACAACTCGAGCGGGCACTCCTCGACACCCGAACCAGCGCGAGCGACGCCGCCGCCCTCGCGGCCCGCGCCCAGGAAGACGCCGGCGCCACGATCGCAGCAATGGCCGCCGCCAGTTCGGCCGCAGTCGCCACCGCAACGGCAGTCGACGATCTGACGATGAGCGTCAACAGCCTGGCCGGAATCACCCGAGCAAACGACGCCAACGCGCCGATTGATCAGGCAGCGAAAAAAGCCGTCGCAGCCATTGCGGACGCTGCTCGCGCCTCGGAGAAACTGAAGTCCTTGGTCATGCTGGCCCACGTCGCCGCCACGCAGACGACCACGGCACTCCTTCGCGACGCGGCTGCGGCAAACGCGCACCCCTGCGATGAACTATCGGCCAAGGCCGCCGAACTCGCCCGTCGCGCGGCCGACGCCGTACACGAGACCAATCGATCGCGCGCCGCCGCCACGGCGGCGCTGCGGGAAAACCCACCGTTACACGGAAATTCGCCTGCGCAGCCGGTCATTCTGCAGCAGGTGATCCAGCAAGTCAGCCGCTTCGCCCCCGATCGAACGCTTGGTTCGACTGCTCGTGCGGATTCTCCGGCGCCGCAGCGTTTCGCTGAGTTGCACCTTGCGGAACTCCATCGGCTCGCCACCGCGCGAATCGTCGCCGAACAAAAACTCACTGCAGCCCGCGCTTCGCTGGACGCGCTGCGCGCACGGCAGCAGGTGCTCCATACGCGCGCGGACGGTGCCGCCGCGGAAGCCGGCGTCCTGTCGTCGCTCGCCGCCAACGGGAAGCGAACCGTCGCAGCCTTGGCCCGCGCCGCCAAATCCGCCGCTGAAGCACGGACGCAAAGCGCCGACATCGCTCGCGCGGTGGAACGCGCCCACGCCGCCGCGCACGCGTTGACGCTCAGCCTGCTGCCCGCCCTCGAAGCGCTCGATGTGCTCGCGGAGCAGGTCGCCCGGCGCCAAGGCAAAAACGAATTCATTCCCCCGCTCGTGGTCAGCCGCACCGCCGAGACGAATACGAACGCGACGAAAGCGCTGCAGCTCGCCAGCGAAACCTGGCAAAAATGTGTCGCCGCTCTAGTGGCCTCGAGAGAGACGCGAGCCACCGCCAACGCCGCCGCCGATGCGACGACGACGGTCATCCGCTGCTGCGGCCCGCATCGCCCACGTTCCTCGCGCGCGAGATCGGCTGCTTCCACCTCCTGGGTCCAACTAGCCAAGCAGCTCGACCGCGGAACCTACGCCGCGTTTTCGGTGCTCAACGCCCACGCCACGACCTCGGTCGCGATCGCGAGCCGCCTGCGCCGCGCTGTGACCGGAATCGACGCCACGATAATCGACGCCACCCACCGCTTCAACCGAGCCGCGCTCCAAGCCGAAACCAGCACCGCCGCCCTTGCCGCGGCCGAGAAAGCCGTCGGGGCTGAGCGAGGTCTGAAGCGCTGAACGCCGGATCGGCGTCATGGGGCGGCGCCGGAATGAGAGCCGCTGAGGGGTCATATCTGGACTCTCGCCAATTAGCGAACGCGGTTCGCGCGAGCGCCGAACTCGCACCATCACTAAACTTGCGGGCGTGAGCCGCTCCTGTCCACGCACAGGCTCGGCCAAACTTCCACGACCCGTGTGTCCGCTTAAACCAGCTGGCGAGTCGCTTCCGGGGCGCGATCGCGACCGTAGGCGGCGACTTATGCCTAGCCGCCCGTCCGAACGCGTCGTCCTGCTGGTCCTCGCTGCGATTCAGTTCACCCACATCATGGACTTCATGGTCATGATGCCGCTCGCGCCGCAATCGATGCGGGAGTTGGCGGCCGAAAAAGAAGATCACGATCGCGCCGACCGACGACGCTCGACTCAGTTTATTGTGAGTCGGTGCCCGGTATCGCCCGGAGAGCCGCGGTCAGCATGAAACCCTTGACGAGCTTGGGTCGGACATTAACGTCCGCACTTCGCCCGCCGCACCTCGGCTCGACCGAGGCACAAGGCGTGCAGTTTCAAAGGCATGCCAGGGTAGCTCAGTGGTAGAGCAGAGGACTCATAAGCCTTTGGTCGCCGGTTCAATCCCGGCCCCTGGCACCATCCTTTTTCACCGCATCTGGTGGTTCGATTTCGTAGGGCGTCAGTCTTGCTGACGCCTCCCGGGGTCTCGGACCACAGCTACAATCAAACGGCCCTCCACGGTCACGATGCCAGCGCAGTCTCCGCGGCTACCGCGGGATGAAGCTTCTGCTCAATCGTGCCGATCAGCTCCTGCATCGTGAACGGCTTCGCGAAAATTCCGAGCGCGCCGGCGGACTCGGCGGCGGCGGCGATCTCCGGCCGGACGACTCCCGTCATCAACCAGACCAACACGGGGCGCTTCGCGTTGGCCGCTTCGTGCTGCAGCATCCGGCAAACCTCGACGCCATTGGGACCTGGCATGTCGACGTCGACGATCGCCGCGTCGACCGGATGCTGCGCATAAATCGCCAGTGCCTTGATTCCGTCTTCCGCGACCAGCGCCGTGTACCCGGCGATTTGAAAAATGCGTTGGACGATCGCTCGGACCGTGGGGTTATCGTCCACCACCAGAATCGTGTAGGGCATCCTGCCAGAGTGAAACGACTGCCCGCGCCAGCAAGGCACGCCGCGTCGCGATTCCCCGATCTTCGGATCAGGAGAACACATATGCCGTCGGTCAGGCCAAATCCAATTGAGAAGCCCCGGCACGAAGTCCGGCGCGGCGAGCAGCGGTCAGACCCTGAATTCTTCGGACACGATTTTGCCGTCTTTCACCTGGTAGATGCAGAGCTCACCCATGTTCATCCGGCCTTGGCCCTTCATCGTGACGTCGAGCCGCATCGTGCAGGCAAAGGCGTTTCCGGCCACAAGCGGATCGGATACCGTCGTGGAGTGGTACTGCTCGACCATCCCGACGAACTTTCGGCCCTTCTCGATGATCGCGGGCAAGCCGCGGGTTTCTTTCGCAAACGCGGGCGTCGCATAGGGCTCAATGCTGACGACGTTTTCGGCGTACAACTCGCGTTGGGCCTGTTCGAACTTCAATTCGCGGCACAAAGCCACGAGACGTTGGGCAATTTCTTCGGTGGTCATGATTAGCGTGGGATTCAGCGCGCGTCGGCGAGCGCAAGCCACCTCCGACACGCGTGACGCCGAACAGTTCGTCAGCCCAGAAAGTCGGATAATCGCCGCAAAAAGCGCATTAGAGGGTGTCCGCTCTTCCGGCGTGCTGCGAAATCTCGCGCCGGCGGGGCTCAATCTTAACCCCTGTTCCAATGACCCCATCGCTCCGTCATGGGCTGCGCGCGCTTCGTCGCGTTTGCACGACCCTGCTCCCCCTGTTCGCGTTTACGCTGCTCGCCACCTCGGGCACCACCCTCCGCGCCAATCCCGGCGCGCACGATCCCTCCCGGATGATCCAGAACACCGATGGCCGATACTGGATTTTCACAACCGGCAATGGCATCTACACGATGTCGGCCAGCTCGACCGCCTTCACCGATGCGCGGGCGGAAAAGACCGTTTTCGCCTCCGGTACTTGGCCGAGCTGGATCAATAACTACGTCTCGGGCTTTGGCGGCAACTTCTGGGCGCCGGACGTCGTCAAGGTCGGCAGCACCTATTTGTGCTACTACTCCTGCGCGGGAACCGGCGCTCCGGCCTGCATCGGCTTGGCCACCGCGACGAACCTCAGCGGCCCGTGGACCGACCAGGGCTTGATCGTGAACGGCAACAACGCGATCGATCCCGCGCCGTTGATCGACGGATCGAACATCTGGCTCGCTTTCGGCAACTGGCAATCGGGCATCGATATCATCCAGTGCAACGGCACGACCGGCAAACGGGCGAACTCGAGCATCTGGCACGTCATTCCGAACCAGCAGGTCGAAGGCCCCGCGCTCCTGAAAAACGGCAGCTACTACTATCTCTTCTTCCAACGCGGGCTGTGCTGCAACGGCTGCAGCAGCACGTACTACATCCAGGTGGGCCGCTCGACGAGTGTCACGGGACCCTACGTCGACAAGAACGGCGCCTCGCTCTCGAGCGGCGGCGGGACGACGTTTATCCCAAACAAAGTCGGCAGCAGCATCGTCGGTCCCGGCCATGTCGGGTACGGCTCCGGCAAGCTCACGTATCACTTTTACAACGCGACGGCGAATTGCGCGCCGCAGCTCAATGTCGACTCGTTGACCTGGGGCGCCGATGGCTGGCCGATCGCCGGCGTTTGGAACGGCGGCGGCGGTGGCGGTGGCGCCAGCGTGGCCGACGGCACCTACAGCCTGCGCAACCGCGCGAGCGGAAAGATGCTCGATAATCTCGGCGCGACAACCGATGGCGCAACGGTCGCCCAATGGGCCGACGGCACGAGCAACAACCAGAGGTGGGTCGTGTCGACGGTGAGCGGTTATCGTAAACTGACCTGCGTCACCGGCAGCAAATGCCTCGATAGCCTCGGTCACACCGCCGACGGCTCTCAGGTCGGCCAATGGGCCAGCGGCTCGAGCACCAATCAGCAATGGACGATCCAGGACGCGGGCGGCGGTTACTTCAAGGTGATCAACCGCGCCAACGGCAAGTGCCTCGACACCGGCGGCGGCACCGCTGACGGCGCCGTGATGCAGTTCTGGCCGAGCAACACGAGCTTCAACCAGCAGTGGCAGTTCGTGGCGCCCTAAACTCGAATCGATGACTGCCCGGTGCGCCGCAGGGCGCATCGGTATATCGAATTCACGAGCCCGACTTGTCGTCGGGCTCGTTTGTTTTGCGCTTCAAGCAAACCGCCACGCATAGACCCGGATATCGCGAACTAAATATATCCGCGCGATCCGGATTCATTCGCGTTCATCCGTGGCGATTGGGAGGGCCGGGTCGACCCGTCGGCGGCCTTGGCTCCGAATTGGTCCGTTAAACCGACCGACACGCGATCGGTTTTCCTCTGGAAAACGCGCGAAAACCAAGGAAGGTGGCGCCATGCGTAATGTTTATCTCGTCTCGACGGCGTTGATCGGCGCCGCGGTATTTCAGATGGCGCACGCCGCCGAAACCCCCAGCTCAGGCGGATTCAAATACGAGGCCGATCGTTTTGCGGACATCCAAGTACTCCGCTATCAAGTCCCTGGCTTCGATACCCTGACGCTGCAGCAAAAGAAACTCGCCTATTATCTGTGCCAAGCAGGCCTCTCCGGGCGCGACATTTTCTGGGATCAAAAGTATCGCAACAACCTGGTCGTGCGCAAAACGCTCGAGGGCGTTCTGCAGAGCTATGCCGGCGAGCGCGCGGGGAAGAACTGGGACGCGTTCCTGACCTACGCGAAGCAGGTCTTTTTCGCGAACGGCATTCACCATCATTACGGCTCGGCGAAGATGTTGCCGACGTTCGCACCGGATTATCTCGCGACCCTCCTGCAACAATCCGATCCGAAACGGCTGCCGCTCGAGGGCAAAACCGCGGCCCAATTCGCGCAGTGGCTCGCGCCGATTCTTTTCGATCCGAAGGTCGACGCCAAGACGACGAACCTGGACGCCGGCATCGATAATATCAAAGGCTCGGCGAACAATTTCTACCGCGACGTCGACGCGAACGAGGTCGATGCGTTCTACGCGGAGAAAAAGCGGAACGGCAACCCGCGCTTGTCGTACGGCCTCAATTCCCAATTGGCGAAAATCGACGGCAAGCTCGTCGAACGCGTATGGAAAGTCGGCGGGATGTACGGCCCGGCGATCGAGCGGATCGTCGGCTGGCTCGAGAAGGCGCAAGCCGTCGCCGGGAACGATACGCAGAAGCAGACGATCGAACATTTGATCGCGTACTATCGCAACGGCGACCTCGAGCAATTCGACCAGAGCTGCATCGCGTGGGTCTCCGACACCCAATCGCTCATCGACTTCGTCAACGGCTTTATCGAGGTGTACGTCGATGCGGCGCAAAAACGCGGTTCGTTCGAGTCGGTGGTGTCGCTGCGCGATGAAGAGGCGACCAAGCGGATTGCGGCGATTTCGAAGGAAGCGCAATGGTTCGAAGACCATTCCCCCATCCTGCCCGCGCACAAGAAAGCCACGGTGAAAGGAATCTCCGCCAAGGTGATCACGGTCGTCGGCGAGGTCGGCGACGCGGCGCCCTCGACGCCGATCGGCATCAATCTCCCGAACGCCGAATGGATTCGCGAGGAACACGGCTCGAAATCGGTTTCGCTCGGCAACATCGTGGAAGCTTACAATCAGGTGCAGTCGAAGAGCCCCGCGACGCAGGAGTTCGGCTCGAGTCCGGAAGTGATTACACGGCTGAAAAAATGGGGCCCGCTCGCGAGCGACCTCCACACCGATATGCATGAGGTGATCGGTCACGCGTCCGGCCAAATCAACCCGGGCGTGGGCACGCCGGATCAAACGCTGAAGAATTACGCCGGCACTCTCGAGGAAGCGCGCGCGGACTTGGTGGCGCTCTACTATATTCTCGATCCGAAGCTCGTGGAGATGGGCATCATGCCGTCGCTCGACGTGGGCAAGGCCGGTTACGACAAATACATCGTGAACGGGATCATGACCCAGCTGTTCCGAATTCAGCCCGGACATCAGCTCGAGGAAGCGCACATGCGCAATCGTCAGTTGATCGCCGGCTGGGCGTTCGAGAAAGGCCGAACGGAGAACGTCATCGAACGCTTCATGCGCGATGGAAAAACCTATTTCCGGATCAACGATTACGAAAAACTCCGCGGCCTCTTCGGCCAACTCTTGCGCGAGATTCAGCACATCAAATCCGAAGGCGATTTCGCCGCGGCCAAAAACCTCGTCGAGACCTACGGCGTGAAAGTCGATCAAACGCTGCTGACGGAAGTGCATCGACGCTACGCTCCGCTGAACATCGCACCTTATATGGGTTTCATTCAG
>CBINOT010000076.1:0-25628 GCA_966252355.1 uncultured Opitutus sp.
GGGCGTCAGCACGTGCCGCATGTCCTCGAGGTGACGGATCGTGGGATTCTCGATGATCGCCGCGATGTCGTCGAAGACGAACCGACCATGCAAACTCGAGCCGAACGCCACCGCGACGGCCCCGCTTAATAGCGCGATCGACAGCCAGTCACGCCACGCCGCGCGATTGGCAGGCGAGGGGAGTGTAACGATCGACTTCGAGCCCATCGGTCACGACTAAATCGGCGCGAACCGAGGCGTCAAAGGTGCAGTCTTTTGTCACTCGCGCGTGAGACTCGCGTCTGGGGGGCACAAACGCACTCGCCGATACGGCCTGCGCGACGGCCCTGACGGGCGGCTCGCTGTACCGCCTCCGTAACCGGGACCCTCGTTACGCGTGATTGCGGGGCGGCGCCGATCCCGACCCTGCTGCGATCTAACCTGCCCCTGCTGCGCGCCGGCAGGTTTTTTGTATCTCAGCCCGACGAACAAAACCGAGGAAATACGGGCGATCGTGGAGGAGCCCTAATCAACGCTAATACTGACGAGGCGTCCGGCGACGTGGGAACGCCTCACGAATGGCGATCGGGACGACCGCCGCTACCTTGATGCCGATCGAAGATCGGGTCGTTCGAAGCCGGGACGTCAGCGCTCTCGCAGCCCGCTCGTATTACAGGCTAATGCTCTGTTTCATGATATGACATCCGGAGTATTCCATATATAGATGACGCCTTGTGCGCTTGTAGCGTGGTAGAGTGCGAACCAGGCTGCGGACGCTATGTGTAACCCATCCCCTATCAAGTTGCGTCGTTTTCGTCTCTGGACGAAAACGATTTTGTTGGCGATCGGACTGGCGAACCTCGCGGTGGCGGCGTCGCCTTATCTCGACGGCTGGTATAGCCCCGGCTGGGGTGCCGTGTCCGGCGACTATATCGAAGGCACCTGGGTCGCCTATGACGACGATAACGACCTCGCGACGATGGAGGTCCAAGTCTACAGCCCCAGCGGCCAGCTCGTGAATTTCGCGAGCGGCGTCTATGACCCGCACTATTCGGGCTATTCGCTGGGCGTCACGACCTGGGAGCCCGGCGTTTGGCTCGTCTACGGCAAGGCGACCGACTCTCAAGGCAACTGCGTCGAAGGCTGGCATTCGATCAACGTCGACAATCCGCCGCCGCCTTACCCGTAACCGTCCTGCGCCACGTCGACGCCGCGCCGCCCGCGCCTGGTCGGGTCGCGCGGCGTTTTTGCGCGTAGTTTCTCGTTGCGTCGCGTCGCGGCCTTCGTTCGGTTGGCGCGGCGTTCAGGACGCATCCGGATCCGCGGACAGGGCCAAGCCCACCTGCTTCCTTCACCGTCTCGCAACCTTCACGCTGCCTGAACGCGGATCGCAGGCCATAGCTTGGAGGTTTTATGAGCAAGCAGCTCCCCGAGCGGCCCCATTGGGGTCAGCTCAAAAAACAGGCCAAAACCCTGCTGCACGACGCGCAGGCCGGCGATCCGGCGGCCGTCGCCCGCATCGGTAAAACGGCAAACCCCGCGCATTTCGCGCTGCACGACGCCCAACGCGCGATTGCCCGCGACTACGGCTACGCGAGTTGGTCGAAGCTGAAAACCGACGTTGCCGCCCGCATCGCCGCGCAACAGCCGGACTCGTGGCTTGCGCTCGCGGCCGCGGTCAAAGCCGACGATGCCGCGGCCGTCGAGGCGGCCCTCGCGCGATTTCCCGAGTTGGGCGCGAAATTGGATGACCCCTTGCCGGACGAACCGTTTGGCGCCACGGCCTTGCTCACCGCGGTTTACCGCGAAAACCGATCGCTCGTGGACGTGCTCCTGCGCGCGGGGGCCGACATCGACGCGCGGAGCCATTGGTGGGCGGGCGGTTTCGGCGTGCTCGATCACGAGGGCGGACTGGTCTCGTTCCTGATCGAGCGCGGCGCCACGATTGACGTTCATGCAGCCGCGCGACTCGGCCGCCTCGATCGGCTGCGGGAACTCGTTGCCGCCGATCCCGCGCTCGTACACGCCCGCGGCGGCGACGGCCAGACCCCGCTGCACGTCGCGGACAACGTGGCGATTGCCGACTTGCTGCTCGC
Organism: uncultured Opitutus sp.; assembly: GCA_966252355.1. Classification (GTDB taxonomy): domain Bacteria; phylum Verrucomicrobiota; class Verrucomicrobiia; order Opitutales; family Opitutaceae; genus ER46. The sequence continues at coordinate 2,076 of CBINOT010000076.1, forward strand.
CCACGGCGCCGACCTCGACGCGTGCGATGTCGACCACGAATCCACCCCGGCTTAGTATCTCGTTCGCCGACGGCCCGACGTGGCGCGGCACTTGGTCGAGCGCGGCTGCCGCACCGACATCCTGCTGCTCAGCGCGCTGGGCGATCTGCGGCGGGTGCGCGAGTCGCTCGATGCCGCGCCGGACGGTGTAAACGTCGTCGTATCGGATGCGTTTTTCCCGCGGCGCAACCCGCGCGCCGGCGGCACGATTTATCAATGGACGCTTGGCCGCGGCAAAACACCCCACGCGCTGGCTCGCGAATTCGGGCACGAGGCGGTGTTGCAGCTATTGCTGGAGCGAACGCCGGCCGACCTGAAGCTCGCGATCGCCTGCGAACTCGGCGATGCGAAGCTGGTGGCGCAATTGAAAGGAGGCGGCGCGGTTCCGGCGGTCTCGCCCGCGCTGCAAGGGAAGATCGTGCAGGCGGCGATCGACAATCAGGCGGACGCGGTCCGGCTCTTGTTGGGGTCCGGCTGGTCGTCGGCGAGTCCCGCGCATCATGGCGCGACCCTGCTGCATTGGGCGGCCTTTCACGGCAACGTCGAGATGGTGCGGCTCCTGTTGCAGCGCTCGCCCGATCTCGAGGCGAGGGACGCGGATTTCCGCGGCACGCCGCTGGATTGGGCGCTTCATGGATCGGAACACGGCTGGCATCGCGCCACGGGCGATTACCCGGGGGTCGTCGAATTGCTGCTCGCGGCAGGCGCGCGCATTCCGGACGGTCAACGCGGAACCCCTGAGGTCCGCGCGGCGCTCGGACGGCGAAAGTCGTAGGCGAGGCGCCGCCAGCCCGTGGGGTGCGGATTATTACGTATTTGGCGGGGTTGTCGGAAAGATATATCGTGGGGATATAGAATTAAGCCTGTCGCATATTGCGTTTATTTATATCCCAATGAGCAAAATCAAATCCCGCCGCCCCGCGGCCGTGGCATCGATCCCCGTGACGCCGGCCGACCTCGCTCGCCGACTGCCGGCGGCAGTGGCCGAGAAAGCGCGGCGCAAAATGAACCTCATTTTGATCCTGACCGACCAGCAGCGGACGGTGCAGTGGTTTCCGAAGGGCTGGGAAGAGAAAAATCTGCCCGCGATGCGGTTTTTGAAGCAGCATGGCATGTCGTTCCCGCAGTCGGTGAATAACACCTGCGCGTGCACGCCGTCGCGCACCTGTGTCTTCACCGGCACCTATCCGACGAAAAACCTGTCGAATTTCACGCTGACCGAATTCTACCAGCCGACCAACGCGGCCGCCACGCCGTATAATATTCCGGAGGAGAACAACACCAACGTGCCGACGGCCGGTCCGTACCCCACGGCGTTGTCGGCGAGCGAAAACGAGCTCGATCCCACGCTGCCGAATCTGGCGACGATTCTCGCGGACGCCGGCTACGACACCTTCTACACGGGAAAATATCACCTGAGCAAAGGCGTGCTCGGCTACGACAACATCTATTACGAGGCCGATCCGACGCGTTACGGCTTCCGGCGCTGGGATCCGCCGGATGCCGGGCAGGACGTGCAGATCCAAAACTATGGCGGCGGCAACGCGGACAACGACGGACGCTTCACGCAAGACGCGGTTGCTTTCGTCCGCGAGCGGGCGAACCACCCCGAACGCTACGACAAGCCGTTCTGTCTCGTTTTCTCCCTCGTGAATCCGCACGACGTGCTCGGGTATCCGAACAACTGGGTGAACATCGAGAACAACGGCGGCTATAAACCGAAGGATTTGGAAGGGCCGATCGATCTCCCGCCGACGATCGACGAGAACCTGCGGCGGAATTACAAGCCGAGCAGCCAGCAAAACTGGCTCACCGTGATGGGCTCGCTGCGCGGGCCGCAGCGCAAGGCCTACCTGAATTTCTACGCGAACTTGATGAAGCTCGTGGACGGAAAAATCATGGAGGTGCTCGACGTGCTGCGCGCGCCGAAAGGCCGCCGGCTCTGGGAGGAGACGATGATCGTCCGCACTTCGGACCATGGCGAGATGGGCCTGACCCACGGCGGGATGCGCCAAAAGTGGTTCAACGTCTACCAAGAGACGATCAAGGTCCCCCTGATCTGGTCGAACCCAGTTTTGTTTCCGAAGCCCGTCGTGTGCGACGCGCTCGTATCGCTGGTCGATCTGCTGCCGACGATCGCCTCGTTTTGCGGCGTCAAGCGGCTCGGACGCTACGGCCTGCAGGGGCGCGACTACTCGTCGCTCTTCGCGAACCCGCACGGGAAAATCCAAGACTACACCTACTTCATCAACACCGACGTGAAAGCCGGCCAGGCGATCCCGCAAGCGGCGCTGCCGCCGAACCACGTGGCGATGGTGCGCGATGCCCACTTCAAATACGCGCGCTACTATGGCGGCACGACGGTGCGCGGCACGACATCGAATCGCGTGCAGGAGGAGTTCTATAATTTGGCGAGCGACGTCGATCCCGGCACCGGGCAGGCGACCGAGCTGAAGAATAAATCCGCCTGGGCAAAGGCGCAGGGCGCGCCTTGGGACGTGACGCCGGCCGAAAAGAAAAAGCGGACCGAGATGAAGCGGCTCCTCGCGAACGCCATGGAAAACGGCGTGCTCGCGCCGGTCACCCGCACGATCCGCCCCGTGGCAATGTTGCCGCGGGCCAAGACCGTCGCCAACGCCTGGGGCGCGACGGTCGCAGCCACGCCCGAGGTCTATCAAGTGATCTGCTACTCGCAGCATAGCTACACGTACACGCTGCAGGTGTGGGACGCCGGTGCGTGGAGCGATGTGGCGAGCACGACGGATCTCATTTCCACGACCCTGAGCGGGACAAACGGACCGCTGCTGTTTCAAGCGCAGCCGACGTTATCGAGCCGCCCGCGTTACCGGGTTGCGCGCACGGCCGCCGACGGCCGGCGTACCTACGAAAACGTCGCCTGGGTCGATTACACGCAGGCGTGAGCGGGTGCTTCCAACGAGGCTGGCGTAAAGAAGAGGCGGGTAGGGCCCGACCTCCGGGCAGGCCGACGCGACGCTCCGTCCTGACGGCTACGCGGTACCAAGGCCGCAGGCTAAGCGCTCGCTAATCGGCCCGGCCCTGGCCGTTCAACCCGCCCGATGCCGGCCAGCCGAAAACGATAACAGCTCAGAATCTGAACCCTTATCGACGATAACAGGACAGAATATGTCCCATTATCTCGAAACCGGCTCGCCCTGGGCGGGCGCCGCATCTGCCAAAAGTCACGGTGTAACGCCCGTTGCGGGCCGGTTCAGTCCGCGCCCGTCCCGGCCGATTCGGGGGGCGTGCCCCGTATTTCCACGGCGAGCGACTGTGCTCGGGCGGACAACCCAGCGACCTGCGGCACCGGCGCCGATCCGGGCCCCTGCCCGGCGGCAATTCAGCAACAACCTTTGGCGCGCGTGCGGCGCCGGCTCGGATTCTCGATGAAATGGAGCGCGCGCCGGGTGCGCAGCGACTCGTCGACGAGCTGCGGCATCGCCGAAAACATCGCGCGCAGCGATTTCATCGGCCGGGCCGGCATGACGTTGTGCGCGTGCCATTGGTCGATCCAGGTGTCGAACGCGTCATTCTGATTGCAGCAGATCGAAGTCAGGCGTGGGTACCCTGGCTGCTTTTCGGCCGGAGCTCGCAGGGTCGGAACGCCTTTGTCGTCGATGTCGATGTCGAAGCTGAATTCGAGCAGCCCGACGACCTTCAGCGCCCCTTCGGCGTCCTTGCAGACGATGTAGATTTTGAAATCCCAATGCAGCGTGAGGTTTTTGGGCGGCCGCCCCGGGGGAAAATCGTAGCCCGGGCCGTCGCGACGGATGAGCGCGTGATGCGCTCGGTCCACCTCCACCAGCGCGGGATCGTACAGCAGCTCCATCGGATCCAGGAAGGTCTTTCGCGGGCGCTGGTTCCAACCCCTGATGTCCGGCTGCCATGGATGACTATAAGCCGGCACGGCCTGATGGTTCGTCGTGTTCGTCGCCGTGCGATTCACGAATTGCATGAAGCCGTATTCCTTGCACTTGCTCCCGGGCGGCGGGACGAAAGCGACGAGATTGTCCACGGCGTAACGGATCCAATTCTCCTTCGTGCCATTCGGTCCGTCGTGAACGGACGTGCCTTTGGCCAGCTGAAAGGGCGCGGGCCAGAGGATGACGTCGCCGCACGGATTGTGATGCCTGACGGCACCGGCATGCCCTTCGGCCGGTTGGGGAGGGCGTTCGATCGTGTCTCCGCTCATAAGGGTGGTGGGGGGAACTGCGCTGCCCTGTCTGCGCGCTTTGACGCCGCTATGCAATGCACAATAAAGTCACTATTATAAATTAATATTGTCGTTATTGGCGGGTCGCCGCCGCCCCGGCTCGCCTCGCGCTCGCTCGTGACGCGCCGCGGAGCGCCGCAAAATACCGGAAATCCTGTAGTCTTTTCGGTTGTGTCGGCGAAATGCGTCCGGCAACAAAACGCGTCCACTTTTCGGCGGTGGCGACGACGGACCGATGCACCCCTCATCGACCGTAGTCGCCACCCGCCGAACCCCACCTCCAGTCCAGCCCGCCCACCGTATGCGTATCGTCATCGCCGAAGATGAGCAGATGTTTCGTGAGGTCATGCGCCGAGTCTGCGTCCAAGAGTTTGGATATCAGATCGTCGGCGAAGCCACCGACGGCGACGAAGCCGTGCGGGTCGTGGCCGCCACGACGCCGGACGTCCTGCTGCTCGATCTCGATTTGCCGCGGCTCGACGGTTTTGCGGTGGCGAGCGCGGTGAAGCGGTCGAGCCGGTTCACGCTGGTCATCGCGGTCACGTCCTGGCGCGGCAGCTATACTCTCTATCGCATCGAGCGCGGCGGCTTCGACGGCTACGTCGACAAGGGCGGCAGCAGTCTCACCGCCTTGCGCGACGCGCTTGCGGCCGCGAGCATGGGCCAGCGCTACTTCTCGCCGGCGTTCGTGGCGGCGAAGGAGGCGCGCCTGCGCGATCCGAACGCATTCGACAAGGTGCTTAGCGATCGCGAACTCGAGGTGCTGCCGCTGATCGGCATTGCGCTGAGCGACGAGGAAATCGGCGCGCGGCTGGGCATATGTTCGCGCACGGTCGAAACCTTCCGCCACCGCATCCTCAAGAAGCTCGGGGTGCGCGGCACGCCGAAGCTAATGCGGTTCGCGACGGAGATGGGTTTTACGCAACTAGCGTCGTCGCCTCCGGAATCCGCAGTGCGCTCGTAACGGCGTGCGCTTGGGCGGCGAGCCGCGCGGTCATTTGCGCCAGTTCCGGCGCCACGGCGCTGGCCGCCAGCTCCTCGAGCTGCTCGGCGCCGGCCGATAAGTCCGGCGCGCCGACCATGCGCGCGAGCGAAATAAGCTGGTGCGCACAGCGGCGCACGATTTCCCGGTCGTCGGCGCGCTGGGCCGCGATCAGCCGCTCGACGCATTCGTGCACCGCCTCGGCGAAGCGCCGGCGGCTTTGCGCGCGCCCGGCTTCGGTGCCGTCGCCCAGATAATCGATCAGCTCGGTGGGCAGCAACTGCGTGCGCGGCGGGACGTGCACCGATGCCGCGCTCCGCAACGGCGGCGCGAACGCGCGCAGCGCCAGGCTCAGCCGCTCGGGCGTGATCGGCTTGGCGACAAAAGCGTCCATCCCGGCGTCGAGGCAGGCTTGCCGCACCGCGGGCGCGGCGTGCGCCGACGTCGCGATGAACAGCGGCACATTGCGGCGCGCGACCGATTTGGCGGCGCAGACCAGGTCGATGCCGTTCTTGCCGCCGGGCAGATCGCAGTCGACGAAGACCGCGGTGTATGCGTGCTCGGAAAGGCAGTGCAGCGCGTCGTCCGCATTGTGCGCCCGATCGCATCGGAAGCCGAGTTGCGTCGCGATGAATTCGAGCGCCGTCGCATTGTAGTCGAGATCCTCGACGATCAGCGCGCGCGCGCCGTCGAACTCGCGTGTCGCCGTCGCCGCCGCGGCGGGTGCCGCGGGCACGGCCGAGCACGCCAGCTGCAGCCAAAACAGCGAGCCGCCGTCCGCGCGGTCACGCACGCCGACCACGCCGCCCATGCGTTCCGCCAGCGCGCGCGACACCGCGAGCCCGAGCCCGGTGCCGGCGATACCCGCGTCGCGCGCGGCATCGAGGCGCGAGAAACGCGCGAAAAGCCGCGCCTTTTCGTCCTGCGAAATGCCGCGGCCGCGATCGGCCACGCCGAACTCGAGCCGTTCGTTCGCGCGCGACAGCGTCAGCTCGACGGGCCCGCCGGGGGCGAACTTGATGGCGTTGAGCGTGAAGTTGACGACGATCTGCTGCACGCGCGCCGCATCGCCCGCCACGAGCTCGGGCACGTCCGGGGCGACGACGACGCTCAGCCGGACGCTGGCGGCGTCCGCTTGGGCCGCCAGAATGCGCACGACCGCCGCGAGCATGGCGCGCGGGTCGAACGGTTCGTGCCGCAGGTCCATCACGCCCGATTCGATCCGGGCAAAATCGAGCACATTGTCGACGAGCGAGGAAAGCAGCGCGGCGCAATCGTGCACCGTCCGCGCTTGCTCGCGCTGGGCCGGCGAGAGATTGCCCGCCTCGAGCGCGAGCGAGGCGCCGAGCAGGCCGTTGAGGGGATTGCGAATCTCGTGGCTGAGCTGGGTGAAATACGTCGTCTTCGCGGCGTCGGCGCGCTCGATCGCCGCGGTGCGTTCGCGCACGAGCTGCTCCACCCGCTGGTGACGCGTGCGGCGGGAGCGAAACCACGCCCAACCGGCGAGCGCGGCCAGCGCGGCGACGGCGACGATCATCCCTGCGAGAGGAAGCGAGCGGCCGCCGAGCGATGAAGCCGACATGGAGGGGCGGGCTTGCATATCGGATGCCAATGCGCCGGCGCCGAGGCTAATATAACGCACCCACCGGCTCGAACGCGCCGCTGCTATAGCGTGGACACGAACGCGCAGCAATATCGTCGGCCGGCTGGAACCGAATTGCATAACGGGGCGCCGGAACGAATCCGATTCCGTGCATAAGCGCTACATTTTTTTCCGCAGTCGTGCGGAAAAATACCGAACGCGTCGGCTTTTCATTTCTCGCCCTGTATTTTCTCGTCGGCGTCATGAATCCACGTCGGCGGTTTGCCGGAATTTCGTGACGCTGGGCCAGCTGCGTTACCGGACGGTGACGGCCGCTCGGGGCGGCCCGATCTGGCGATTGGCGACCGGCGAATTTCGCATTTTCGGCCGGCGGATCCATCAAGCCAATGCCTGGCTCGCGCCCGGGCTGGTGCCGGCGCGCACCGTCGATCTCTATAGCGACGCCGCCGGCACGGGAGCGGATCGCATCGCGGCGGTCGCACAACGCATGGCGATATCGGAGGCCTTGGAGCGCTGGGCGTATCATGAGGCGCTGCATTCGCCGGCGCGCGGGCATCTGGGCTTCGATATCGATTGCAGTTCCAACGGCATGGCGGCGTATCCGTCCTTTTGGAGCGGGCCGGCGCGGCGCCGGGCGCGTTTGGAGGCGATCGAACGCTTCTGCTTGCTCGCCTGGTGGGAAGGCCGGCTCGAAGGCGAACGACGTGCGACGCCGTGGCCGGGCGTCGAAGCGATCGCGATCGCCGGTCCCTTCGGCGCCGGCGCGGCGATTCTATATCGGCGCTCCGATTGGGGCTATTATTGCTATGGTCATGCCGCCGCCGAGTCGTTCGGTGCCGCCGCCACGCGCGCGCTGATCGAGCTCGGGCGGCACGATGCTTTGCTGCGCGGGCGTTGCTTGCTGCATGGGGGTGTGGCGGACGGCCCGCGCGTCGAGGATGTGTTCGAGCGGCGCAGCGTGTTTTTTTCGGGGGACGCGGGCCACGCCTTGTTTATGGAGCGCGTCCGCCGGCGAGCGACGAAGCCGGCGGCGAGTGTGGACATCATTGCCGATGCCGAGGTGGCGGGACCCTGGTCGCGTTACGCCCGGGTGTGGCGTTTCGCGCTCCGACCGCCGTCGGCGCGATTTTTGGCCGATGACGAGCGGTATTTCTTCTGGTGAATGTGGGGGCGGGGTTCGGAGGCCCCGCCCTACAGGTCGACACCTTCTTTCATCGTTCTCGTACTCTTTCTCGTTCTCCTGCCGGTTACTGGGACGCAGCGACGGAGAGAACGAAGAACGAGAAAGAGAGTCGGAACGCGTCATTTCTGGCCGAAAGCGACTCCGGTAAGGAAAAAGCCGTACTTGGCGTGCTTGGCGTGGGGGAGGGGCAAAGGACGATGACCATCGATGCCCCCGGCTGCTCGCCTGACCGATTTTCATGAGTGCCCGATGGTCACGCCTGGACTGCCGCCGATTCCTCATGTCGGGGGCCCGGTGACCGGCCCCGGCGCGCCGACCGTGCTCATTGCCAAGCTGCCCGCGGCGCGGGTCGGCGACATGCTCGTGTGCTGCGGGCCGCCCGACTCGATCGTGAAAGGCTCCTCCAGCGTCATGATCGGTGGCGTGCCCGCGGCGCGGATGGGCGACAGCACGGCGCACGGCGGCACCATCCTCCTCGGCGCGCTCAATGTGATGATCGGCGGATGAAGCAGCCGGCGCAGGACAGTGCCTTTCTCGGCCGCGGCTGGAGTTTCCCGCCGGCGTTCAACCGCTTCACCCGCGGCGCCGACATGGTGCAGGGCGAAACGGACATCGAGCAGAGCATCCGGCTGATTTTCGCGATCACGCCGGGCCAGCGCCAAATGTTGCCGCCTTTCGGCTGCGATCTCGCCCAATACGTCTTCCAGCCGCTCGATCTTTCGCTCGCGACCATGATCGAGACCACGATCCGGCGCGCGTTGCTGGATTACGAGCCGCGCATCAACGTGCTCAACGTCACCGCGGTCCCCGGCTCGGACACCGCGCGGCAGGAGGTGCTCGTCACGGTCGACTACGCCATTCGCTCGACGAACCGCCGCTACAATCTCGTCTACCCCTACTATCTGAACGAAGCGACGGGCATACCGGCCGGCTGACCGGCACCGCGATGGCGACCGGAACCTCCAGCAACACGCGCGCGAGCCCGGCCCTGCGCCCCGGGTGGCTGGCGATCGACGCACGGACGCCGCGGCAATTGCTCGCGGGCACCGAGCGCACCGCCGGGTTGTTCTGGTTTTTCGACGAGACGAATCGCCGCAACGGCCACTGGAACGCGTTCTTCGAACACATTCCCCTGATCCGCTATGCCGTGCTCGCCGAGATCGACGTGGCTGCGCAGGAGCAGCTTTTTCGCACGAATCTCCAAGGCATCGGGCTCGAGATTCATCCCGAAAAGATGGGCGACCAGGCCGCCGCCTGGGCGGTGATCGATCGGCTGTTTTATCTTTACCGCGAAATCGATCGGGCGGTGTCGTTGTTCAGCGGGATGCCGAGCGAAATCGAGTACGCCGGCATGCTCCATCAAGCGATCGTCGGCCCGTTGAGCGCCGATCGGCACGAGGTGCTGCGCTGCCGCAACTGGCTCGTCGAGCATCCGCACTACCCCTTCGAGCTGCCTGGCTGGCCGGGCGCGCTGACCCCGCCGTGCCCGGTCAAGGACATCGCTTGGGACACGGCGGTCGACTTCGCGGACCAGGTGCCGCTCGACCCGAAAACGTTCGTCAAAGCGCTGACGACCGCGACGTGGTCGACGCAAGCGACGGTCGCGCAGCTCGTGGCGTCCGCCGCGACCTTTTTTCAGCAACGGTACGATGCGCCGGCGGGCTTGCCGCCGCACTTCGGCATGTACCTCGCGTTCATTCGCGAGTTCGGACGTGCGCAGACGGCGTTGAACCGCATCCCGCTGCGTCACTGCCAGTATTTCTATCACGATATCCTGAAGCTGAAACACGCGGGCGCGGTGCCCGATGCCACGTACGTCGCCTTCACCGCCGCGCCGGGAACGTGGACCGAATTGCCCGCCGGCACGGCGCTGACCGCGGGCAAAGATCCGAACGGGCTGCCGATCACGTACGCCACGGCAACGAATACGATCGTCACGCCCGCCACGGTCGCGCGGTTTTCGACGCTCTATCTCGCGCCGCCCCCCCCCGGCGGGACGGGCTTTTATGCGGCGCCGATCGCCGATTCGGCGAATGGCCAAGGCGCGCCGTTGGCGCCGGGCGCGAGCTGGGCGACGTTCGGCGAAGAGCAAGCCGGACTGCCGCCGCCCAATCGCACGATGATCGACGCCCAGATCGGGTTTGCGATCACCTCGCCCGTCCTGGATCTGGAAGGCGGCAAGCGGAAGATCGAACTCGGCTTCGCTTATGTGCGGACGAGCGAAAGCCTGAGCTCGGCCTTGAGCCCGGCCCCTCTTTCGACGGTCGTGTCCGGCATCGTCGAGTACAGCGGCGCGAAAGGGTGGGTAACCGTGCCGGCGGAGCAGACGACGTGCGCGCTTCATTACGCGTCGGCGGATCCCAATACGATCGTGCCGTTGAAAGCGACGTTCCACCTCACGCTCACGGCGGGCGACCCGGCGTGCACGAACTACGATCCAAAGATACTCGGCCCGGGCTACGATGCCCGCGTGCCGGCGTTGCGCGTGCGATTCGCGAATCCCCTCGCGGCGTTCCCGACCGCCGATCCGGCGGTAAGCGCGGCGTTTCTCGCCCATCCGATCGCGGCTGTCACCGTCCGCGTGAAAGTCGAAGACCTTGCGCCCACCGTGATGTTGGGGCCGAGCGGCACGCTGGCTCCGGGGAAACCGGTGCCCATCTTCGGCGCGCCGGTGCAGCCCTCCGCGCAATTTTCCCTCGGGTGCGTCGAGCTTTTCCGCAAGCGGCCGCGCACGCTTAAAGTCGCGCTCGATTGGGTCGGCCTGCCGACGGATCCCAATGGGCTCAGCGATTATTTCAGCCCTTACCTCATCGCGTTCAAAGATCCGCCGCCGACCACCTTTCGCAACGATCAATACCGCGTCCTCTGGTCGGCTTTATTCGACGGCAGGTGGTCACGCATCGACACCAACGCGGTTCCGCCGAAGGGCCAGCCCGACGGAGAGTATCTCTTCCATTGGAAACAACCCGATCCAACCGCGACGACAAGCGCGGCGTCCACGGTCGAGACCGGCTCGGCGCCGCCGGACCTCGCCCGCGCATCCGCCGCGACGACGACTTCACCCGCGACTGTCCCGTCCGCGCCGACCACCGCGACGGCGTCCGACCGCGGAACCGCATCCCCGCCGCCGGGCGACACCGATCCGAAGGGCAAGGCCACCTGGTTGCCCACTGGGCCGCTCGAGGCGAAGCGCACGTGGGTGGCGGACGTGGCCGCGCTCGCGCGTTGGGAAGCGGACCCGGCATTTGCCGGCCCGCTCGCGCTTAGTCCCAGCGAGGTCGCCGGCTTTCTCCAATTCGAGCTCTCGGCGCCGGACTATCTCTTCGGGCAGCCGTTGTACGCGACGGTCGTTTCACAGATCGCGCTCGATAATGCGCTCGCGATCGCCACCGCGACGAAACCGCCGCCGCCTCCGCCGCAACCGAGCAGCTATACGCTGTCGGCGGCGTACAAGGTTCTCACCACGCCGCCGCAACGGCCGTCGTTTTGGCAGCGGGTGGGGAAGACGCTGCACCTGAGCGAGGGGCCGAGCGCGACCTTCAAACCCACGGTCCTTCCGGCCGTCACCACGGCCGGCACGTTTCCGGCGGAGATCAAGTCGTTCCTGGTGCTCGCCGATAAACCGCCGGACGACACGTACCTCGCCGTCATCGCGATGCTGAAGAACCCGCCGTCATTCATCAACGCGACGACGTTCGCGGCGGCGGTCGCCAAAGCGCTCGCGCTCGATCCGAGCAAGGCGGCGGACGAGGCGGCGCGCGACGAGATCATCGGCTGGATGGCCAGTCTGCTCTACCAAGCGCCGCCCCCACCGCCGCCGCCCGTGCTGAAGCCGCTGCCGCCGCCGCCGCTGGTTCCGATGGCGACGAACATTCGCCTCCACTACACGGCGGAGGCGCGCATCGATTTCGGGGACGAAACGCAAAGCCCGCCGCCTTGGGATCGCATGTGGCAGATCTCGCCCTTCGCCGTTTCGCCAATGCCGGCGAGCGCGCCTTTGCTGCCGGTCATCGCCACGGGCGGCACGCTATTCCTCGGCATCACCGGCGCGCAGCCGCCGGAGTTTCTTTCGCTGCTGTTTATCCTCGAAGACATGCCCGCGACGGAATTGTCGGCCACGATTTCCGACGAACCAAAATGGAGCTGCCTCGTCGGCGACGAATGGGAGTCGATCGCGTCCGCGGTCCACCCCGGAACCGACGGGTTTTTGCGCACCGGGATCATCCGCATCGATCTATTGGCGACCGCGGACCTGACGCACACCGTGATGCCTTCCGGTTATATCTGGATCCGGGCCGAAGTGAAGTCGCCCGAGACGCACCTCCGGACGATTCAAGTGCTGCCGCACGCCGCGCCGGCCGTGTGGGTCCCGCCGGCCGGCTCGACGCTTGCAACGTTGAACGCGCATTTCGCCCAACCGCTGCCCGCCAATAGCATCACCGGTCTGCTCGTGCCGAATCCGAGCATCGCATCCGCCGTGCAGCCCCTGCCGTCGAGCGGCGGCGCCCCGCCCGAAACGGAGGACCAATTCATCACCCGCGTCAGCGAACGCCTGCGGCACAAGGGCCGCGCGGTCGCCGCCCGCGATTACGAGCGGATCGTGCTGCGCGCTTTTCCGACGGTGTTTTATGCGCGCGCGCTGCTCACCGCGCCTTCGACGGTGACCTTGATCGTCCTCCCGACGGTGAAGACGATTCCGACCGCGCCGCCTCCCGGCTTCACGCCGGGCGATCTCGGGGCGATGAAGGCCGCGCTCCTCGCGGTGGCGCCGATCACCGCGAAGGTGTGCGTGTCCAACCCCGACTACGATCGCGTCTTGGTGACGACCAAGGTGAAATTCAATGCGGACCGGAGCTTCGACTATTATGTCAGCGTGCTGACGGCGGACCTCGCGGCATTCATTTCGCCCTGGATCTACGATCAGGCCCGCGTGAAGGAGCCGATCATGTCGTTCCACGTGTCCGACTTCAGCGCGTTCATTCGCGGACGTCCGTACGTCAAGCAACTCGGCACCTGCTCCGCCGTCGTCGTGTCGGCTCGCCAGGCGATGCACCCGCTGCCGGCGGACATCGTCGCGCCGACCACGCCCCGCTCGATTCTCATCGCGGCGGAGACGCAATCGATCACGTCGTTATGAACGCGGCGACGACCTCGGGTCCGTTGACCATCGCGCGGATGCGGCCGGTCCCGCCCGCCGAGGATTTCGCCGCGTTGAAAGCGGAGGTGCTCACCTGGCTGCCGAAATGGTGCGAGGGGATCTGGAGCGATTTCAACGCGCACGACCCCGGCATCATGATCCTGGAGCAGCTCCTCTACGGGTTCACGGAGCTGCCCTACCGCGCCAATCGGCCTATTGGACAACTGCTCAAGCGCGATGCCGCCGGCCAGATCCCATGGAACGCGGACTCGATGTATGCGCCCACGGAAATTCTGCCGATGGCGCCATTGACGGCGAACGACTACGCGCGGCTGCTTTACGACCGGATGCCGCAAATCCGTTATGCGGGCATCAGCCGGCTGGTGCCGGACTCGTTTACCGTCGCGCCCACAATCGAGGGCCGCCTCCAGGCCCTTCTCGTCATCGACGCGAGCGTTGTCGAGCGGGACATCGTCCGCGCGGATGCCGAGGCGCTGCTCAATCAGCAGGCCAATCTCGGGGAACGCTTCGAACTCGTGAAAGAGATCGAGCCGCTGCGCTTCGCGTTGCGCGCGGAAGTTCAGCTTGTGCCCGGGGTGGCCGAAGCGACCGCCGGCGCGAACCTGTACGATGCCGTCGTCGCCGCGCTCGAGCCCAAGGTGCGCTTTCGCACCTTGGCCGATGCGATGGCGGATGAACCGATCGATGTCGCGCTCACCGGTCCGCGGCTCGAAGCCGGCATCGTCGAGGAGGCCGATCTGCCGCGGCTCTTGACCTGGCCCGAGGCGCAAACGCGGGCCGCCCAAGCCCTGCTCTCGGTGCCGAGCGTGCACGCGGTCACCGGCATCGAGCTTACGGTCACGCCGCCGGCGAACGATCCCAACCTGGCGAACTCGTATTGGTTCGTACCATACGCGCGGGTCACCGTCTCCGCGCCGCCCGACGCCGCGGCCGGCAGCCTCGCCCGGTTGATCGACTTCGAGCCGCCGCTGGAAGATCCCGCTGCGCCGGCGGTGACCGGCGTGAAGGTCGTTCCCCCCGAGCTGATCGTCATGACCCGAAAAAGGCCGACGTCGCATTTCACGCGCTTGTTGCCGGATCCGGGCTGGTTGACGCCGGCGGTGCCCGACGAGGCGACGACCCCGATCGGGGATTATTATTCGATTCAAAATCAGTTCCCGCCGTGCTTCGCGCTGGAACCCAATGCGCTGCCGCCCGACACGCCGCCGGCGCGCATCGCGCAGGTCCGGCAGCTCCGCGGTTATCTCCTCGTGTTCGAGCAGCTCCTGGCGAACTACCTCGCGCAGCTGGAGCACACCGTGGACTATTTTTCGAACCGGCCGCAGCGCCGGACGACGTTCGTCCAGCCGCTCGCCACCGTGCCGGACGTGCTGCCGCTGCTCGACGGCTATCCCTTCGACAACAATTCGCTGTCGCCCGTCGAGCAGGCCGCCCAGGCCGAGATCTTCTGGGCCGATCCGATCAACCCTTATCTCACGGGCCTGCGCAACGCGGCGGAGAACGAGGCGCAGTTCCTGCACCGCCGCGGCCAGGTGCTCGATCAATTGCTGGCGCGCTTCAACGAGAGCTTTCCCGCGACGCCCGATGAGGCGACGTTCGAAACGATCCGCAACAAGGAGGACTTGCTGCGCGACTATCGCCGGCTCGGGTACCATCGCGCGCAGGCGGCGAACCCCACTCGCGACACCGCGCCCGGCGCCCGGCGTCCTCGCTCCGGCTTGGAGGAAAAGATCCAGGTCCTCCTGCGCCGCGACACCCAGTCGAATCCCTCCGCCCTCGACGATCTGGCGGTGTTCGTGCGCGCGGAGCAGCCCGCGGATTTTTATTTCGTCCTCGAAACGATCCGCTTCCTGCCGGTCGCCGGCGACCCCGTGAGCGGCGAAACGGTCTTGGTCCCGCTCGCGGCCTTCGAGCCGGCCCTTTATCACGTTTTCCTCAACTGGACTTACGAGCGGTTCAACTCCGCGTTCACCGCGTACGTGGAGAATATCGTCGGCGAAAACATGCCCGCGCATCTCGCGCCGTACTTCGTCTGGTTGGAAACGCATCTCTTGCCGCCGGTGCAGGCGCAGGAATTCGTGACCTTGTTCCGCGCGTGGGCGGAAGCCGGTTACCCCGCTTTGGTCCTCGGGCCGCAGCCCGAGCAACCCGTCGCGGGCAAGCTCGCGATTCTGGCGCACACGCCGGCGGCGAATCTTTTTCTCTGGCTGCTGCGGCACGGGCCGCCGGCGGTAGGCGGCCCGCCGACCGTGGCCACGCCATTCCCTTCGGCACCGCCGTGGGTGCCGCCACCGGCCGCGCCCCGGGCTGACCCATC
This sequence comes from uncultured Opitutus sp., assembly GCA_966252355.1. Taxonomy (GTDB): domain Bacteria; phylum Verrucomicrobiota; class Verrucomicrobiia; order Opitutales; family Opitutaceae; genus ER46. The sequence goes on from CBINOT010000076.1 coordinate 17,589, forward strand.
GCCGCCGCCCCTGCCATGATCGCCGAACCGCAGCATGTGATCGGCACGCAAGCGATTCAACTGGCCGTGCCGCGCGCCGCCGACGGCCGCGCTTGGATGGACCGCGCCAGCGCGCTATGGCGCACGACGCTGGCCGGCATCGCGGCGGAGGTGTTCTCGCGTTATTGCGCGCCGACCGAGCGCATTCGCTTGGATCGGCTCGAACTCGAGCTGGGCACGATCCTCCCGGAGGACTTCGATCTGGAATTGCCGGAGCGCTTTCGCACCGCGCTCGAAGCGGAGCTCCGTCGTCGGGTTTCCGCGGCGGCGCACGAACGACGGCAAGCCGGAGTGTCCGCCGAAACTTCGGCGCTCGAGCTTTTGGAGCATGTGTTGCTGCACGGATTCATCCCCTGGTGGGCCGTGGTCGACACCGGTTACGATCCGGTCGACGCGCTGGTCGCGCTGCTGCGGCGCGAACCGCCACGCCTCGCGGCGCTCGTGCGAAAAATCGGTCGATTCCGCCGCGTGCGTACGCGGCTCGTGTATTGGCTCGCCGATCCGGAAATCGCGCTGCTGATCCGTGCGCTCGCCGGCGGCGACGCCGAGTTCGTCTTGAACTACGCCGCGGACCTGCAGGCCCGGCATGAGCGGGAACCGATCGTCGTCGCCACGCGCGAGGAGTTTCGCCACGCGAAATGGGAAGTGATCCTCGCGCATCTGCTCGCCGACCGCGGGTCGCGTTTCAATACCAAGAGTTTCCTGCGGCAAACCTTGCACGATTTGGCGGCGCATTTTCGCGTCGAGTACGGCGAGCTGTTGGCCGAGCTGGCCCGGGTGGCCATCCTTCCCGGGCTCACGTGGCGCGAGGCGTCGTTGCCCCAGCTGCTGACCGAGCTGCATGTCGAGTACGTGGTCGGAAAATACCGCCAGGTGATGGAAGCGAGACATGGCGCCGCCGACGAGAATGCTAGGCCGCGATCTCCGAATCCCGCCGCCGGGGGCGTACGGTCGGAGGCGATGTTCCATGAGACGCGCGAAATCGACGCGCCACGGCGGGACGCGGAGATCCCCCCCTACCTCCGAGCCACGTTGGCGACGTCCAAAGCGAAAGCCTCTGCCAATAACGCGGGAAGGACGTACGACGGGCGGACGGCTTCCGGTGACGGGTCCGCAGCGGCGCCAGATATTCCATCCGCGCCGAACCAGGACCGCGCGATGCGATGGCGGCTGCTCGAAGAGGATAATGCTTCGTTGGTGCAGGAAGCATGGCAGGCGCTCGTCGTTTTTCGCGAAGCGTCCGCTGCGTGGGCGGACATTCTCCGCGATGCCGCTCAGCCGCCTTCGCGCTCCCAGGAACTGGCGCTGCAAGCCTGGCAAGCGTTGGCGCCGGAAGTGCGCGCGATTGCGATGGCACTGGGTAGCGAAGGCTTTCCGGTAGGGCGAACCGTCCCCGGTGAGCCGGATCGCACGGCTCGGCGGGGACGCCTCGCCCTACCTGTTCGCTCGTCGCCTGAACCCGTCGAACGGCCTGCCGGCGATTCCTCTCCCGTGGCGTTCGCGGCTCCGACTTCGTCCGCGGCTTCCACAGGCAAGCCGACCGCCGTTACTTCGGATCCAGCCGACGATGTCGATCTCATGCCGGCCCTTCGCCGGCTGCTCGAGACCGGCGCCTTGCCCGCAACCGTGGCGAACGGTTGGGCGTCGGTCGATCCCGAGGCGTGGCTGGCGTTCGTGCTCGTGCGGCACCAGCCAGCGCTGCCGCCATTGTTGCGGGCCTGGGCGCGAGCGGGCCGGTTGACGGTGGCGATGCCGGAACGGTTCGCCGATGAAACGCTGCAACTTGTCGTCGAAGTCGTCGAACCGGCCCACGCCGAGGAAATCGGCACATTCGTTCACACCGCGCGTCGCGGCGATCCGCCTTTGCTCGGCGCCAATCCCAAGTCGGAGGCGTTTCGGCGCGCGACGTGGACGGTGGTGTTCGACTATGTGCTTTCCGACCGCGGCTCGGTGTTCAACACCCGGTCGTGTCTCGAATACAGCATCGATCGACTCGCCGGGCGTCAGCGCCTCCAGGCCGATGCGGTGCTGGAATATCTGCTCGCTGCCGCCGAGGCGGAGGGACGATATGCGCTGTTTCACGACCTTCGCGCCATCGCGGATCGCAGGCTGAACAACGCGCCGGTCGGGCCGATGCCGCTCGACGGCTCGACGGAGCTGCGGGGAGGAAGGCGGCTGGCCGGCGCGGGTCACGCAGAGACGCGACGGGATTTCGACCCGAGGAGCGACTCGCGGACAGATACCGGACCGGATTCCGGTCTGGCCGAGGGCGCTCGGACCGGCGTGCGGCCGGAGTTCGGCAATGAGGCGAACGACGCGGACGCCGTGCGGGAGTTCAGCCCCGAGCGGACCCGTCGGTCGTCTCTGACGGCGCTGCGTTTGCTGCGGTTGTTGTTGGAGGACGCGGCGGTCACGCGCGTTCCGGCAATGGCGAAGGCTTTCCCGTTCCTGTGGCGGCGGCTTTCCGCGGCGCAATCGCTCGGAACCGTGCGGGCATTTTTTCAACGAGCGGCGCTTTCGTTTCGCGTCATCGAAACGCTGTTGGAGGCCGAGGCGATGCCCACGCTCGAGGCGCTGGTATTCGCGGGCGAACCCGCGGAACTGGCGACCTGGCGCGCGACGCTGGCCTGGTGCGAGGCGCACCCCAGCTTGGTGGGAATCGGCTCGGGCAGCTTCCGCGCTTTTCGCGCGACACTCTGGCACGCCTTGCTTCGCGAATGGCAGCGCCATGGCGGTCGTGGGCTGCGCGATATGCGAAGCTGGCTTCGGCGTGTGCTGCCGGCGTACGGCACGTTCATCGATCCGAGCGCGGTCGAGACGCGCCGATCGCCCGGCGGCGCTGAAGCGGGACTCGCGGAGGCCGGTCCTTCCGAGGCGGACGCCGACCGCGCAGCATTGCCCCGGCCTGCGCGCGAAGACGACGCAGCCGCCGCACCCGCGGAAGACGAAGACGACGAGCCGCCGGCCACCGTCGTCAACGAGCCGATCGCCCTCACGAATGCCGGACTCGTCTTGCTCGCGCCGTTTTTTCCGGAGCTGCATCGCCGTGGCGGATTGCTCAAAGACGGTGTGTTTCGCGATTTTCGCGCCAATCAAGAGGCGGTGCATCTCTTGCAGTTCCTCGTCGCGGGCGAGGGACGCACGCGCGAGCACTCGCTCGTGTTGAACAAGATTCTCTGCGGCTTGGACCCGGCCTGCGCGGTGGTCCCGGAGGTGGAGTTGGGATCGTCCGTCCGGGCCGCTGCGACGGCACTGCTGGAGAACGCCGTGCAGCAATGGCCGCGCGGCGCGACGCTTTCCATCGCCGGGCTTCGCGGCACGTATCTGGTGCGCCCGGGCCAGCTCAAGCGGCTGGAGCGCGGCGCATGGTCGCTCAAGGTGGAAGCGAAAGGCTGGGATATTTTGCTCGCCGAACTGCCCTGGACGTTCGGGCGGATTCACCCCGCGTGGATGCCCGCCCCCCTGATCGTCGATTGGATATGAGCGCCGCCCGAAAATCCCGCCCTGCCGTGCACGACATCGCGCAAACGCTGCGCACCGAGATGGAGTGTCTCTCGGTCATGATCGACCTGCGGATTCGCCGCCATTTCCGGCATGGCGAATCCGCTCCCGCCGAGGCGAAGTTTCCACCGCCGCCCACGCTGCCGAGGAATTCGCGCTACGTCACGCTCGTGACCGGCTGCGTCGAAAAGGACGACGAACCGGAGGCCGTGCGGCTGTTGTTCGCCTTGGCGCTCGCACCGCATGTCGCGCCGCATCTCCTCGACGTGTTCTTTCTCAAGAACGAGAAGACCGAGCGCGGCTTCACCGAGTTCGGCGGGGTCAAAGGAATTCACCACGCGGGCTTCGTCCCGACCGGCGAGACCGCCTTGTTCCTCCTTTGTGGCGACGACGTGGCGGCGCGGCTGGCGACCTTGCCCTTGCTGGAGCCGACGCACCCCATGTACGTCAAAGGGCCCTTGCGCTTGGCGACGCCGCAGCCGGACGAGCCTTCGTGGAGCGGGGCGCTCGGCTTTTCGCCCTCGTACCTGCGACATCTGACGACCGGCGAGGAGCCGCGGCCGGAACTCGGCGTCGCGTTCCCGGCACGGCCGGTGACGACCACGCTGACCTGGGACGACCTCGTGCTCGATCCGAAGGCGCTGGCCGAGGTGGGCGAGATCAAGATCTGGGCGCTGCATGAGGACGAACTGCTCCACCAGTGGGGCCTTGGCCGGCATGTGAAGCCGGGTTATCGCGCGTTGTTTCACGGCCCATCCGGCACCGGCAAGACGCTGACGGCGACGCTGCTCGGCAACGAACTCCAACGCGAAGTGTACCGCGTCGACCTCTCGCAGGTCGTCTCAAAATACATCGGCGAGACCGAGAAAAACCTCGCCGCGGTGTTCACGGAGGCCGAACGCCGAAAATGGATCCTGTTTTTCGACGAGGCCGACGCCCTTTTCGGCAAGCGGACGCAGACCTCGAGTTCGCACGACCGCTATGCGAACCAGGAGGTCGCCTTTCTACTGCAACGCGTCGAGGACCATCCCGGGACGGTCATTCTCGCGACGAACTTGAAGTCGAATCTCGACGATGCGTTCGCGCGGCGGTTTCAGAGCGTGATTTATTTCGCGCCGCCGACGGCCGCGCAACGCCTGCAGCTGTGGCGCAATAGCTTTGGGTCGAAGGTTAAGTTCGAGTCCGACGTCGATCTGTCCCTCGTCGCGCGGCAGCACGAGCTCACCGGCGGCCAGATCATCAATGTCGTGCGTTACGCCTGCATCGTCGCCGTGCAGAACGGCGGCAAAATCGCGCAGCGCTCGATCGAAGACGGCTGTCGGCGCGAACTCCGCAACCTGGGCCGCACGGCATGAGACTAGGGTTAACCACGGATGCCCGATTGGGCGGGTTTGTCATCGGTGTCCATCCGTGGTTGGTTCCTTGCGGCGATACGAATCGGCGGCCTATGCACAGCACGGAATAAATAACTAACCACGAATGGACACGAAGAGACACGAAGGGAGAAGCCGTGGCTTGCTCCGATATTCGTGTGAATTCGTGTCCATTCGCGGTTCCACCGAATAGCATGAAGACTCATTTCGAAGCGAAAGCCGCCGAGGGTGACAGCCGATCGGTCGCGCAGCGGGCGCACAATCGCCACGCCAATTCCGGCGCCGGTCCGAGCAAAGGCGCGCCCTTCGAAGAAGATCTCGGCGCGCCGCTCGTGCAGCGCAAAGCGCGGGCGCTCGTCAGCGCCCAGTCGGAACGCGTGGCACAGTTGCAGGCGCTCGCGAGCGCGGCGCAACGTCCGTCGTCCGGCCCATAGCTCCGGCAGGCGAGTAAGCGTCGCGCGTCGGCGACGGCGAGCCAGCGCCTCAACCGCGCAGGAAATTTTCGGCCGCGAAAAGCGTTTCGACTTTGCGCAGGCCGCGCAGCGGGTCGGCGCGAATGTAGCCGGCGTACTCCACGCCGCTACCGGACCGGGCATGCGTGACGCCAGCTTGATCGTGTTGCACGCGGCCGAACGTAGCGCCTTCGCGCTCCGGCACTCCGCCGTGCGCCAGGGGCGCCGCGGCGGCGGCATGCCAGGCGAGATAGGCGGCGCGAGCGTCGTGAAGGAACGGGATCAATCCGTGTACCGTGGTTTTCGGGACATTCGCGCGCTGCCAGTTCACGAGTGAATTCGGCGGCCGCAGCAGGCGATCGGTCGGCGCCGCTGCCGCCCCTGTCCAGCGGTACTGATGATAGCGCCGGAACTGTAGCGCGTAGCCCCGGCCGAAGACATCGACGTCGGTTTCCACGAGTCCCGCGCTGGAGGCGACCGCGTACTCGGGATGGGCACGCACCCACGCAAGCAGGCGCTGCTCGTCGTGACCGCCGCTCAAGCCCATGGTTTGGAAATCGCCGGGAGGACGCGCCTCGATGGCGATGAGATGCTCGATGACCTCGGGAGTGATGATGTGGGTGGCGACGTTCGTCGGATCGTTGGCTGGATTGCTGCCCGCCAGGGCGGCTTCGGCGTGGATTTGGTGCGATATGCCGTGCGCTTCGGCTTTGTTGCGAGCCGCCTCGGTAAATCCGGCACCGGCCTGTTGCAGCAGATTGCGTTTCGCCGGCGCCGAAAGATCCATGGCGCGCACCTGCCGATCGAAAGCGGTCGCGACCTGCCGCCAGCGAAAGGCGCGCCGGGGATCGTGGGGCGCCGCGTCGTAATTCGCCTTTTCCGCGTTGAGCCGCACGAGGGTAAGCTGCAACCGGGCGAGTTTGTCCTGATCGTTCGCGCTCAACGCCGCGCCCGCGGCCACCCCAACGCGCAATCGATCGACGCCGCCGACGTTGTGATGGGTGCGAAAGGCGGCGGCGATGTCGTCGGCGATCTCGCGCTCGTAAAATCCCTGCTGCGGCTGCGGAATGACAAAATCGTTGATGGTGACGTTGAGCCGATGACCGGCCGCATCGACTGCGACGGCGAGGCCGTGCGCGGCGTTCGCTGCGACGATAAAATGAATCTGCCACGCCTGGCCGGCGCGGGTGAAATTCCATTGCGTGGCCGACGCGCGGGCCATTCCGGCATCGCCGAAAAGCTCTCCGCCACCGCCCGCGCCCGTGTCTGTCTTCCCTTCGAGCGCGAGAATGATCCGATTGGCGGAGTTCTGCTGCGTGGCGAGCTGGTCTTGCGTGAGAAAGGAGTTGAGCTCGGCCTCGGCGAGGACGAATCGGGCGGGAAGGGTGGGGGCTTGTTCTTCGGCGCGGATCGCATCGTAGGCCGCCCGAAAGGCGTTGCGCTTCGGTCCGGTGAACTTGCCGAGCAACGCCTGATCGATCGCCGTGAAATGGGCGATGATCGCGTTGTAGGCCGTACGATAGGCATTGGTGTCCGGCAGTGGCACGTGCCGGGCCGTATAAAGCAGGTAGCGCGGCCGGAGCCGGTTCCACTCGGCGCGAAAATCGGCGAGCGAGGCGGCGATTTCCCCCTCGAGGGCGCTCGCGGTGGATTTGAGAAAAGCGCCGGGGGGGAGCGGATTCTGGAGCGCGCATTGCGCCACCGCGCCGCTCGCGGAGGCGAACGGCACCGACGACGGGGGCGCGGCGATCGCCCTCCGCTGGATCGCGCGGGCCCCCATGCGATCGGCTTCGTGCTCCAAACTCGCATCGTCGTTGATCGCGACGCCTTTTGCTTGGACGGTCGGTCGCACGCGGCCCTGTGCTTGTTGGACGACGTGCCACGCTTCGTGCGGCAGATGTTTTTCCTGGCCCGGCGCCACGTGAATGTCCGAGCCCTGGGCGAAAGCGTGCGCTTGCAACTCGGCGGGTTTCGACGAGTTGCGGTGCACGCGCACGTGATCGAGCGACATGCCGGACAGGCTTTCCACCCCGCTTTTAAGCCCGTCGGGCAGGCCCGTCGCGTTCGCTTTGGCCTGTGCGACCGCCGGTTTCGCGGCCGGCTCCGCCGGATTCATCACGGCGGCCAGCTGCACAAGGCGCGGCGCCGCGGGGCGAGCGCTGGGGACGGCGGTTTTGCTTTTGGCGCCGCCGGCTGCGCCGGTGGGTTCCGCCGCCGTGCGGGCAGTCCGGCTCGAACGAGTTTCAGCGCGCGTATGCATGAATGCGATTCGACGAGCGTTACAAGGAGTCGCGCGCGGGCTGGCTGCCCGGGTGCTGCATCGCGTTCGCCTGCGCTCGCTCGCGCTCGAGCTGGCCCATCATGATCTTGTGATTGCTGCGGTGCATGTTCGTGTGTCCGGACGCTTCCTGGGCCTTGAGGTAACCCTCGAACGTCGACCACTCGCCGGCGAGCAGCTTGGCGTAACGATCGAGCTGCGGCGGCCAGCCGAGATGCGCGACACCATACGACATGATGTCATGGTGTTTGCGAATGCCGTCGTACTCGATGCGTTCGCTTTCGATGGCGAACCGGTCTTCGCCGAGCGTCTCGGCTTGCGCCTTCACCGCATCGGCCCGCGGGGTGTGAAACGCATTCGTCATCTCGAACACCATGGCCGAGGCTCGGCGGGCCCC
>CBINOT010000077.1:0-25540 GCA_966252355.1 uncultured Opitutus sp.
CATTCGGATGATTCGCGGCGCTTCCCCTGAAGGCCCGTGGAGCGAGGCGTCTGCACCGATCACCGGCAGCTACTGGGCGGAGGGACCGAGCGCCTTGAAAGTGGGAGACGAGTGGCGGGTCTATTTCGACAAGCATCAGCTCGACGCCATAGGGCTGGTCGTTTCGCGCGATCTGAAAACGTGGACCGATCTCAGCGACAAGGTTCGTTTTCCGGTGCACGCGCGGCATGGCACGGTGATCGCGATGCCGCGTGACGAGATGGCCCGTTTGCTCGAAAATTCGGCGGAACTCGGCGCGGCGGTGCTGCATCGCGAGTTTCTGAACGAGAAAGCGCCGTATCCGGAGTGTCACGCCTCGACGATCGTCGAGGTTGCGCCGGGCACGCTCGCGGCCGCTTGGTTCGGCGGCACCAAAGAGCGGAATCCCGACGTCGGAATTTGGTTTGCGCGGCAGGAAAACGGCCGCTGGCTGCCCGCCGTCGAGGTGGCCACCGGCGTGCAGCCGAGTGGACCGCGTTTGCCCACGTGGAACCCCGTGCTCTTCCAACCGAAGGAAGGACCGCTCGTGCTCTTCTATAAAGTCGGCCCGTCGCCCAGCCAATGGTGGGGCATGACGACGACCTCGTCCGACGGCGGCAAAACGTGGAGCAGGCCCGCTCGGTTGCTCGATCGCATTCTCGGACCGATCAAGAACAAGCCGGTGACGCTCGCGGACGGCACCTGGTGTGCCCCCTCGAGCACCGAAGGCGAGGGCGGCTGGCGCGTGCATTTCGAAATGTCGCGCGATGCCGGCAAGACCTGGACGCTTGTCGGTCCCGTAGACAAGGGCGAGGGGCTCGACGCGATTCAACCCAGCGTGTTGCTGCACCGCGATGGCCGGCTGCAAGCGTTGTGTCGGACGCGCAATGGTGTTGTCGCGACCACGTGGTCAACTGACGGCGGCAAAACCTGGACGCCGCTCACGCGAACCGAGCTGCCGAATCCGAACTCCGGTACCGACGCCGTGACGCTGGCCGACGGCCGGCAGTTGATCGTCTACAATCACTCTGCGCCTCCGCCGGAGCGGCCGACGAAGGGCCTGCGTTATCCGCTCGACGTTGCCGTTTCGAACGACGGCGTCGCGTGGAAGCATGTCCTCACGCTCGAGGATGAACCAGTCGGCGCTGGTTACGCCTATCCGGCTGTCATTCAGGCGGCCGACGGCCGCGTGCACATCACGTACACGTGGGACCGAAAAATGATCAAGCACGTGGTGGTCGATCCGGCGAAGCTGTGACGCGTTTGTTTTCAGGGTTCGAAATTCGACGTAGCGGAAGCCGTGAGGCTTTCGCACACACCCGAAACGCTCACGCGTTCCGCTACGCACTCGCGGGTGTTCTCGCCTTCGGGTTCGTCCTGGCTGGTCGCGCGGCGACCGATCCGATCGTCAATTCGGTTGGCATGAAACTCATGCCGATTCCCGCCGGTAACTTCGTCATGGGATCAGAGCAGAAAGCGGCTAACTGGGACGAGCAGCCACGGCATCGCGTGACGATTTCGCGGGCGTTCTATATCGCGGAAACCGAAGTCACGGCGGCGCAGTATCGGCAATTTAAAGCCGACGCTGCGCTGACGCCCACGTACGCTCCCTCTGCCGCGGGTATGTCTTGGGCGGATGCGTCGGCTTATTGTGCGTGGCTGACCGCGAAAGAAGGTCGCCACTACCGGCTGCCGACGGAGGCAGAATGGGAATACGTGAGCCGGGCGGGTCGCGACGATACCACCGGGCAAGGATGGGAGTCGAAACCAGGAATGCCGAACCCGTGGGGCGTGCGGGATCTTTTCTCCGGGCCGGTGGAGTGGTGCAGCGATTGGTATGGCGAGTACGGCTTTGCGCCCGAAACCGATCCGGTCGGTCGTGCGGGCGGATTCACCAAGGTCGTCCGCGGCGGCCTCCTGCACATGCCCGAAAAGCCGAAGCTCGATCCCTATCTACGCCCGTCGAATCGCGCGGCGGCCCCGCCGGCCTTTGGCGCTCTCGCCGAGCCGGCGTCGAATCCGCAAAACTACGGGCTGCACTGCATCGGCTTTCGTGTCGTGCTGGCGCCGGAAAGCAGTACGAGCACGGTGCCGGAAACGACGCCGTATGCTCGCGTCGGCGTGAAGCAATCGGTCGACGGCGTGACGCAAGGACCGGATTCGGCGCAACCGTATTTCCGACGCCGACGGATGCTGCCGCTGCCGCCCGAGGACCCATCGGCTGACGGACCGGAGGTCAAGCAGGCGCGCAACAACCACGCGGGACTGCATCCATCGTTTCGGCATCACAGCCACAGCCCAGGTTTTGCGGTCTTGCCGAACGGCGATGCGATGTTGGTCATCTATACCTCGTATTGGGAGTACGAGCCTGAGGTGAGTCTGATCTCCGCACGCCTGCGCTTCGGCGCGGACGAATGGGACATGCCGTCGCCATTCTTGGATACGCCGGGTGCGAACGATCACGCGCCGTTGCTCTGGCAGGAACCTTCGGTCAAGGCCGGCGCGCCTGGGAAGTTGTGGTTGTTCTGGGGCCATCCGTACGCGGAAGGCCATTTCCCTTTCAATTATGTGACCTCGGAGGACAACGGGGCGACCTGGAGCGCGGTTCGTTTCCCGCGCATCACGGGTCCGCTGGGCACGGCGCTCGAACGGCCCCAGCCAATTAACACCGTGATTCGCGACGCCAAGAGCACGACATACCTCGCGGTGGATGCGGCAGGCGGCGGCGACTTCGGTTCACAATCGATGCTGTGGGCGACGGCCGATGGCGGCGCGACGTGGCACGATACCCTCGGCCGCACGGCGGGGCGGCACACGTCGTTCGTCCTCCGCCGTGACGGCAGCATCCTCGGCCTGGGCGGCAAGAATTCCGGCATCGACGACTTCATGCCGCGTTCGATCAGCCGCGACGGTGGACAAACGTATGCGTTCAGCAAGACGCCGTTCTCACAGCTCAACAGCGGGCAGCGTCCGTGCATCATCCGGCTCGCGAGCGGTCGGCTCTTCATGGCGGGCGACTATCAGCCGTCGAAGCGGACGAAGAAGCCGGACTCGATCAAGGAGAGCGGCTCTTACGTGGCGCTCTCCGACGACGACGGCGAGACGTGGCGGATCAAGCGACTGCCCGGTGCTTATTCGGCCCAGCGCAAAATGCCGAGTGTCGGTTACTGCGTCGCGCGGCAGGCGCCGAATGGCGTTGTCCATCTCATCACGTCCTGCAACGGGCCGGCGCTGCATTATGAGATGAACGAGGCGTGGATCCGGTCGGACGCGACGTTCGCCGACAATGACGCCCGCATGGATCGAAGCATGGCGACGAAGATTTCCGCCGTGGCCGAGCACCGCGAGGATTTCCCCGACGGCAAGCCTCGCATCGTGTGGAGCAGTGGCGTCGCCGATGACGGTCGCGTCCTGTTGCACGGCCGGGAGACATGGTACTTCGCCAACGGAAAATCACGACGCGAAGCGCAGTATGAGCTCGGTCGGAAGGTCGGTCGCGAGACGATCTGGACAGAGCAGGGGATCAAGCAAGAGGAGTGGAACCATCGCGAGGACGGCGTGAGCGAATGGACGACGTACTGGCCGGACGGCTCGAAGCGCTCGGAATCGCATTGGCGCAACCACGAACTCATCTCCGGAACCGACCAGTTTTACCCCTATGCCCATCAACCGTAGGACGGCCGTTCGGGAAAACGTCGGTCTTTTTTTAAGCCTAGGTCATCCGCGATGGCATGATGGGGCGCACGGGCTGCGTCTGGACTTAGGTGCGTCGGGGTAGTCGGTGCGTTTGCTTACGGAAAGGTCAGCACCTTGTGTAAGTCGCGGTCAGGCCCTACCCCATCCAGGAGTGGGTGAAGACCTACGAGCACCGATCGACGCAAGACGTTACTATATCGGCGTGCCACGGATATGATCGTCCGTCCCGTCCTTCGACTCCTTACCCACATGCAAAATCTCCCAACCGTTCAGTCACTCGTCGCGAATGCCTCGCGCGAAATGTCCGGAGAGCTGTCCGCGTTCTCCCCGTCAATTACCCCGGTCGTTCCTGCTGTCGTTTCGCGGAACGCGCAAGATGAGCTTCCCCCCATTTTGATCGCCGACGACGATCCGGACGATCGCTTCTTCATCAAGCGGTTGATCACCAAAACGGGGACCGATCATCCGATTCGCGCTTTCGACGACGGCAGCGAAGTGGTGAACTATCTCGGTGCAATCGCCGCGGCCGGCTCGGAGGTGCGCCGTCGCGCGCCGCGCTTGCTCTTCCTCGACCTGCGGATGACTGGGCTCGGGGGCTTCGGTTTCCTCGAGTGGGCCCGCCAGCAGAAGAACGCACTGCCGCTCACGATCGTGGTGCTGTCGAACTCCAACGAACCCGCCGACGTGCAACGGGCCTTGGAACTCGGCGCTCATCGCTATTTGGTGAAATATCCCAGCGTGCACACCTTCGCGACGATCGTGCGCAGCGTGTATCCTTTCACGGTCGCGCACTGAGTCGGCGCTCGCCCGAGCGGCTCTGATCGAGATCCCGCAATGCGCTCTGCACCTTAACCCGCTGCGTGAGGCGCCCCGTCTGCTCTCGGGCAGCTACCCCATCGCGCGCCGGCAAAGATCGGTTTAATCTTCATCATACCGCGGCAGCTGCGGCAGGCGGTTCTCGCCTGAGAGCTGATCCGGATGAACACCCCAAACTCGATCAATGCCCCTGAAAGCTCGGCTTCCGGCACCATCTTCGCCGTCGACGACGAGGAAGCCGACCGCCTGAAGCTGGTCCGCTCTTTGCGGGCCGCTGGCCTCGAAAACCCGTGTCGCGTCTTCGCCAGCGGCTGCGCGATGCTCGATGCCTTGCTCGATGTTTTGCGCGGCGCGCCGCCTCCCGTCTTGTGCTTCATCGACGTGAAGATGGACGGCATGGGCGGACTCGATGTCTTGCGTTGGATTCGCGCACAAAGCGCGCTCCGCGATATTCCCGTCGTGATGCTTTCGTCCTCGGAGCAGCCGCAATATCTCGCGCAAGCGTCCTGTTTCGGCGCCCAATGTTACGTCGCTAAATTTCCGACCGCAGAGCAGCTCCGCGAAATTGTCGCCGCGGCCGAACATCACATTTCGGTGGCCTCGTCGACTGCCTTTCATCTCCCCTACAATCTGCTGCTGCCCACCCACGCGGGAGTGTAGCGCCTCGTGTCGTGTCACCCATTAGGTGACACACCGCCTTCCGCACCGCGAGGCGGCGCAGAATATTGTGTGTCACCTAATGGGTGACACGTACAACGAGTGTTTGCAGGCGACGGAACGCAGAGACGCTAAGGGACGGAAATTGGTTTGGGGGCCGATCGACGATCGTCGTTTCGGCGGCCGGCAGGTTATCTTGCGGGCGTGGAAAGTGTCGGAGCAGCACCCCATATATCCCAACCTATTGTGAGGATCCGCTCCACCCAACGTCGGGTGAGTTGCCCATCTGACGGCACCGAAGAACCGTTTTCCGGTCGGGCAAGGCCAATATGTTCTGGCCGAGTACGTCGATTTCCAAGGTGAGTGCGGCGATGCTGGTCGAGCACGTCGCGGCGTTGCCGCCGACAGACGCCTGGGAGTATGAGTTTAGCTGGCCTGGAGAGCGTGTGCTCGCCGCAAAACACGGCCCGAGTGTTCGCCTGACCGCGGCGTTGCATCGTCGCGATCTTACGAATCGATTTCCGGTCATCGCGGCCGCGCTGGCCAAGATCGCCGCCGAGTCCGTCGTGCTGGACGGTGTCATTCGCACCATCGATGGCGCATCTGCGGCGTTGCTGGTCGGCACGCCTGCCGCCCCGCCGCTCGGTGCCATCCGGCTCGTGGCCACGGATATTCTTTGGCTCGATGACATCGACCTTCGAACGCTGTCGTTGAGGGAACGGAAAGAGCGCCTCGGGTCGGCCGTCATCGGCACGGGCATTCTGCTCGGCGCTCCGCTGACCTTATCGGCGGCGCAGATGCTGCGCACCGCGGAGCGGATCGGCGCCGACGGCGTCATCGCGAAACGTCGCGATTCGAAGTACCGTCCCTTCGGCCGTTCGGGCGATTGGGTGCGTGTCAACGTGCAGCCGAACGCCACCGCAAAAACGAAATCCGGTGCGGCCAACCAATCGGAACTGGACCGCGCTGCCAGCGAACGCAACGGCGCCGCGTTCGGCGGCTGGGGTCACGCCGTCGGCTAACGGGGCGCTGTCGCATCGCGGGGCGTCAGTGGCGATCGAGAGTATCGCCGCTACTTGGAACTCAGCATTGTCCGAATCTCTCGTGCTCTGAGCACGACAGATCCACGCCTACGCAAGCCACTCGCCGGTTGGCTCTGCGCGATTTTCGGCCGTTTCTTCCTGCCGGCCGGAGTTGCGAAACTCGGCGAATTTGCGTTCGAGCCGTTGGGCAACCCGTAACGCATCGTGCATCGGCTCGTAACGTTCGCGCACGAGCGTGCCTTCGCGGTCCACCAGATCCCAAAGGCCCATGCGCGTCCACGTCGCGCGGTCATGCCATTCAGGCATGCCCAACACGGGGTACAAGCAGGCCCCGCGCAGCGGAATCCCGGCATCCAGCAGCTCCTCGCACGCATCCGCCAGGGAATGCATCCAGATCGGACGCATATCGTCGACGTGGGCGGTTTCCGTCAGGAGAAACTCCCCGCCATAGCGTCGCCACACACTGCGGAGCAGTTTTGCCAGCGGCACCCGACGGGGATCGTCGAGGGCCAAAGGACGGTCCTCCGAGCCAATCTCCCACTGGTTGGTCCAGTAATAATTGACCCCGACGATATCGAGATGCGCCCGGCTCCCGCCCAGTTCGGGCAGCAGGCGGCCGCAAATCATGTCCCAGGCTTCGAACACGGCGCGCCGATTGAAATCCGTCGCGTCGCCATGCGGCGCATCGGGTTCTCGCGGGGAGACGACGTGACAGAGCGGATCGACATTCACGATCCGCGCCGCCGGTACTTCCGCGCGAATGGCGTTGATGCCCGCGATGGCCGCGCGCACGAGCGCGACCTTGAGTTCGGGACCACAGCCGCGCCGATGAGGAGCGAACCGCGCCACCTCGCCTCCGGCCCACGCGAGGAACGAAGGTTCGTTCACCGGCGTGAAGTAGTAGGGGCCCTCGACCTTCGCTGCGACGAAACGCGCGGTGGCCGCGCAATAGTCCGCGAATCGGCCGACGAACTCGTCCGTGAATGGATCGAGCTCACGCGGATAACCATAATGGAAGAGATCCCAAATGACCGCGATCCCGTGCCGGCGGCTGGCGTCGACCAGCGGCTGGACGGAGCTGAAATCGTAGCGTCCGTGCCGATCCACGAGCGGCCAGCGCACGGAATCTCGCGCCGCGAGCAGTCCCGCTTCGCGCAGGCGGCGGTAGTCTTCCTCCGCGTACCGGTCGTGTTGCGTGGCCTCGATCTGGTCGAACCATTGCCCATGCATGTTGTGCCCAACCGATCCCTCGAAGCCGGCGAGGAAAAAGCTGTCGAAAAGCGGAAACTTGTCTCCGCGCCGCGGGGCCCGCGCTGGCGCCGGCCAGTCGTTATTCAGTGGCATGGAACGCATGATTCAGTGTACGGCCGCCGCGAGCCCGGGCGTCAGTGACGCATTCAACGCACCCACCGCTTCGATCCCTCCGCCGCTCAGCGCGGCGAATTGTTCGACGAGCGGCGTGCGCACACGGCGAAGCGTGGGATCCAGGTCCCACAATCCCATTTGTTTCAAGTAGTACTCGGGCGCGTGCGTGCCTTGCCGGTACGCCCACGTGACGAGCGCGAACAACGGCCACCAAGTGTAGCCGACAAGCGGAACGCCGCGTTCGCGCAGCCGCCGCACCGCGCCGATCGATTCCGAGAGCCATGCGCGCCGCTTGGCCACTGAGCCGATGGACGCCGTTTCCGAGACGAACACGGGCGCGTGATATCGCTCCCAATACATCGCTCCCAATGTCTCCAAAATTTCCGCGCCAGCATAAGGCATGTGCCAGCGAATCCCGCCCCTCGCCGTGCGCCGCGCGGTTTTCAGCGTGAACATCGGGTAGAGGTTGATGCCGATGAGCGAGAGCTCGATCGCGTGTTCGCGGAACCAAGCGAGGTCGGCCTCAGTGCCTCCTTGGCGCAGCAGCCAGCCGGCGAGCAGGTGATCGTCGTCGATACGACCACTGACCAGATCCAGCGCAAGAAACACGATCGCTTGGCGGTGCGCGGCGTCCGCTTCGAGGGCCGGATCGTTCGTCTGGTAAAGATCGGTCGCGTCGACGTGAGCGATCAGGATTTCCGGGTCGACCGATTGCAGCGCGCGAGAGGTTTCCACGATGCCACGGCACACGCCCAACATCACGGCCACAAACCCCCGCCAGCCTCTCCGGAACGGCGGCCACCAGCCGAGCCGGCCGCAATACCAAGCCGTGATCCGCGGCTCGTTCAACGGCGTGTAAGCGAACACGCGCCCGCGCAGCCGCTCCGCGACGCGACGGCCGTACTCGGCCATCAACGCGGGAAAATCCGGGTTGAGGTACGCCCCGTCGATCCACGGTGGCAGGCCGTAATGCACGAGGTCTACGATCGGTTCGATTCCGAGGTCGAGCAGCCGGTCGATGGTCCGATCGACGAAATCCCATTCCCACACGCCACGGCGCGGGTTGATGCGATGCCAAGGTATGCCGTATCGCGCCGCGCCGACGCCGATGTCGGCCATCAAGCCGATATCCTCGTGCCAGCGCTCATAGTGGCCCGTGAGTTCGTATTCATCGAGCGTCCGGCCGGTTTTCGGCCACGGCGCGGTGATGAACGTATCCTCAATGCCCGTCGCCCACACGAAGGTGTGTGGGTCGGTCAAACGAGGCAGAAGCGATTGCCGCAATAGAGTCATGGTTCGTCGCGAGCAGCTTCACGTGAGCGGCGTCCCATGGAGTCCTGCCGCTCAAACCTGTTCCCATTCAATTACGATTGTCGGCCCAATCGGGAAACGCCCGGTGTCGAAGCCGTAAACGGTCAGCCCGCCGCACGGTTCCGCGTCGGGTGGCACGGCGCAACGGAAACGGAGTTCGCCCGTCTTCGCCGATTCTTCCGCGGCTCGTTGCAGCGCGGTGTCTTCCAGCGTCGCTCGCATCAAATACCCGTACGCGCCGAGCCCGCCGCGCAAATAGCTCAACGAGCCGCGGGTATCGTGCGGATGATCGGGCAGGATCGCGCGATGCACGCAGAGGTCGTTGACGGATAATTCGAACAGCGTCGGATGCTTGTGCGCACTGGTCTGCTGCGTGCCTTCCCGGCGTGCGGAGACTTCGCACAACAACCGTACGCGACGTGCCCGGCCGATGTTGCGCAACGCTTCGTCGGTAAACACCCATTCGAAAAATCCCGCGCCTTTCCCGAAGCAATATCCGGCCTTTTCAGCGTCGGTGTGCGACGACGATGCCCCGGTCCATTCATGGGCGCGCCACTCGTGGATCGAGCGACGCAAGACCAGCGAAGGTCCATGCTCCTCGCGCGCCGCCGGCGCGCCGGGACTCACGAAATGCTGAATGAAATTCGAGGCCACCGGCTCGCCGTTCGGGGTGACGGCGGCGACGGACAAGGTGCAGAGCATCGGCTCCTTTGGCGCGGTCACGGCGATGCGCTGGGCCAATTCCACCCGATGATGCGTGAAATCGATGGCCGTCTGGCCGCGCGCCAGTGTCGAATGCATCGTGCCCAACGTGTCGATGCCGGAATACAGCCAGTGCAGCGTGACGTTGTCCCGTCGGCGCCGCGAAAAATGCGATGAATAGACGTCGATTTCCACCGTCGCTCCGGGGTCGCATTGCTTGATCGGCGGCGCGTCCATCGGCAGAACGTCGCCTTGGTTGACGAGCGTCGGGTGGTAGCCGAATTCCTTCGGCGTACGGTCGTAGGTGAGGAGGCCGTTGTACTCCCACTCGACGTCGGTGAGTTCGGTGTAAATGTACGCGGACAGTTGCGGGTGGCGCCGCAGCTCGTTGGTCAGGAATTTGAATGACCAACTAGCGTCGCGATTGCCGTCGAGCGCGCCAATCCCGCCGTACTCGCTGTTGATCAGCGGCGCATTCTGCTGCTGGAACCCTTCGATGTAGTTGAAGCTCGAGCCGCGATACGAGCGCGAGACCACGTTCTGGATGTGCTCCCGGGCCTTGTAGTACTCGTCGATATAGAAATGCCAGGAATTGATGTCGGTATCGACGTGGCCATAGGCGGTGAGATGCTCCCACACGACGACGCTCATGTCTTCGATCAGCCGCGTGCCGTCGAGGGTCTTCGCGATTTCCCACATGCGGTGCACCCATTGAAACGACGATTGGTTCGCGAGCTTTTCTTTCACCGACTCGGGCCCCGGCGTCTTGCCCGCATCGGGCCCGATCAGCTTCATCAACTCGGTCTGGCCGCCGAAACCCCAGGTCTCGTTGAACAAGCACCAGGCGATAATGGAAGGATGGTTGAAATCGCGCTGGATGCCGAGGCGCATCATTTCCTCGAAACGCTTGCGCCCGAGCGGCGTGTCGCCGCCTTCGCCAAAGTTCGGGAAATCCTGCATCAGCAGAATGCCCAGCGTGTCGGCGTAGTAGAGGAGAATCGGATCGTCCAATTTGATGTGGACGCGCAAGAAATCGAAACCCGTCTCGCGCGCGTACGCGATGTCGTTGCGGAGCGTGCGCGCGTCGGTCGCGGTGTATACGCCGTCACAGTGGTAAGACTGATATAACGCGCCGCGGAGATAGATCGGCTTGTTGTTCAGGCATAGCATCGCCGGCGCGTTCACGTCGACCGACGGCATCGTGCTGATTTTCCGCATGCCGAAATAGCCGTGCACGGCGTCCAATTCGCCCTCGTCGGTCACGAGCCGATAGATGACGCGATAGAGCTGGGGATTGTTCGGATCCCACAACGAGATCGGATCGACCTCGGCTTCTCCCGTCGCGACGTCCGCGTAGAGTTTGAGCGTGATCCGGTGCGGTTTGCTCTCCGGCGGAATGATGTCGATGACGACGCGCATGTCGTCGTCGGTGTGCCGGCAAAACACCTCGAACTTCGCCCGCCCGGCATCGATGTCGGTGACAACGCGGAAATGGGAAATGTACGACGGGTGCCGCGGCTCGACGAAGACCGTTTGCCAGATGCCGCTTGTGGTCGTGTACCAGCCCCACTGCTTGCCGACGGGCTGCTCGCGATTGTCCATCGGGTCCTCCACGCGGAATACGAGCAGCGCGCGACGTTTGCCGTCGGCGTCGGGTGCGGAGAGCGCATCCGTGAGATCGAATTCGATGGGCACGTAACCGCCCTTGTGATGGCCGAGGTGAACGCCATTGCACCAGGCATCGGTGGCGAAATCCGCGGCGCCGATCGTCAGGATCGCGCGATTGCGGCGCCAAGCCGGGCCGTCGGGAATCTCGATGAGCCGGCGGTACCAGCCGACTTCGTACCGCTGGGCAGAGCGATGATTGTCGCGGGTGACTTCCAGCGGATTAACGAAGACGCGAGTGGAGAAATAGTTCTCGTCGCCGGCCGAATCGCCTTCGTCCCAGGCCGCCAGCGATTCCCAGCAGAACGGGACGACGATCTGCTCGCGCCAATCGGGGCCGCCCGGCTCGAACCAGCGTTCGTCGATTCCGCGCCGATGCAGATCGAAGCGGAATTGCCAGTGCCCGTTCAAATTCAGCCAGTCGACGCCTTCGATATGCCCTCGCTGCCGATCCGGCCGTGGATGCTCGGCGCGCGGAATGGAGGAGCACGGAAACATGGAAAAACAAAAAGGGCCCGTCATCCTGAGCGTCGCGCAGAATCCGAAGCGGATCCTTCGCGGCGCTCAGAATGACGGCAGATGTGGTGAGAGAAGGTGTTTCGCGTTGCCGCCTACGCCATCGCCATCGCACGGGCGCCGCGCTTTTGGCCGCTGATCTTCGAGAAGAGCGTGAGCGCCTGCCCGACGACTTGGTCCATGTTATAGTACCGGTACGTCGCGAGGCGGCCCACGAAATGAACCTCGGGATTCGCGTCCGCGAGCGCCTGATACTTCTTATAGAGCGCCGCGTTGTCCGGCCGCGGAATCGGATAATACGGATCGCCCTCCGCGCGCGGGAACTCGTACACGATGCTCGTGAGCGGATGCTCCTGGCCTGTGAGGTATTTGAATTCCGTGATCCGCGTGTAGGCGTACTCGTTCGGGTAGTTGATCACCGGCGCGCTCTGGAACACGGATTTGTGATGCGTCTCGTGTTTGAATTCCAGCGAGCGATACGGCAGCGGGCCGTATTGGTAGTCGAAGTATTCGTCGATGGGGCCGGTGAAGATCAGCTGCTCGAAATCGACCTCGTCGATGACGTCGCGGTAGTCTGCGTTCAACAGGATCCGGATGTTCTCATGGTCGAGCATGTTCTCGAACATGTGCGTGAAGCCGTAGGCCGGCATCGCCTGGTACGAGTCGGTGAAGTACCGATCGTCGCGATTGAAGCGCACGGGTACGCGAGCTGTGACCTGCGAATCCAGCTCGGACGGATCGAGGCCCCATTGCTTGCGCGTGTACCCACGGAAGAATTTCTCGTACAGCTCGCGGCCGACGGAGGAAACGACGACGTCTTCGGAGGTTTTGACCGCTTCGCATTTCTCCGCGACCGACGCTAGGTACTCCTTCATGCCTTGCGGCGTGAGCTGCAGCCCGTAGAGCGAATTCAGCGTGTCGAGATTGATGGGAATCGGAACCAACTGGCCGTCGACCGATGCCCGCACCCGGTGCTGATATTGGCGCCACGGGGTGAAGCGAGAGAGATACGTGAAGATCTCTTCCGAATTGGTGTGGAAGATATGGGGACCGTATTTGTGGATCAGAATGCCGTGCTTATCGTAGCAATCATAGGCGTTGCCGCCGATATGATTACGCTTGTCGATAATCAGGACCTTCTTGTCCATCCCGCGCGCCAACCGTTCGGCCAGCACACTGCCCGCGAACCCGGCGCCGACAATGAGGTAGTCAAACATAAGCGAGGTTTGTCAACGGGGTGGGGTTGAGAGCCGCGGCCTCGGTGCCGGCCGACTCGTTCGTGGCGTTGGTGGCGAGCGCGTCGCCGATATGCTTTTCCATTTTCGCGACGATGGCCTCCCAAGTGTTTTCCGAGGCCAGCTTGAGGCCGCGCGCGATGCGCGTGCGCGAGGGCTTGGCGATTTCGCGCTCGCACAGGGCGATGAAATCCTCGTGCGCCTTGGCGATCCGGGCGACGTGGCCGAAGTTCAGGCGGACCTCGTCGAGCGCGGTCGACACCACCGGCCGGCCGGCGGCCATATATTCGAGCGCTTTCGTCGGGTTGATGTACTCCGTCGCGGCATTGATCGCGAACGGCATCATGGCGACGGAAAATCCTTTCGTCAGCGCCGGCAGCTGGGCGTAGGGACGACCGCCGATCCAGTGCAGGTTCGGTCGCTGCGGAAATTCCGCCGGATTCACCTTGGCGGTGGGCCCGACCATGACGATGTGCCAATCGCTGCGCGCGTCGGCCAGTTTCGCGATGAGCTCGTAATCGATGCGCTCGTCGATGACGCCAAAGTAACCGAGGACCGGAGCGCCGTTGAGCTTGGCGATTTCAGGAGCGACGGCGAGTTCGTCGGAGAGCGCCGCGCCGAAATGATCGCAGTCGACGCCGGTGCCGTAGAAGTGCGTGTTGGCATTCAGCGGCAGCCGTTTCTTGCGCATCTTTTGTCCGCCGCAGAACACTACGTCGGCGACGCCGAGTAGTTCGCGCTCGCGGGCGATCAATTCCGGCGGCGCGCCGCGGAACTGCGACAGCTCGTCCATGCAGTCGTAGATGATCGCTTGCTCGTTCAAGTGGCCGGCGAAGGCGGCCACGCCCATCGGATCGTAGAACCAAAGCAGCGGATGATCGAAGCGGCCTGCGAGTTCGCCGCTCAGCGTGGCTTTCAAGGCGCGGCGGCGTTCGGCGTCGATGTACGTGCCATCCTGCCAGCGCGAGGCCGGCAAGTGCATTTGCGCGACCGTGATGTTCGGATGATTCTCGACGTTACGCAGGTCGACCCGCG
This sequence comes from uncultured Opitutus sp., assembly GCA_966252355.1. Lineage (GTDB taxonomy): Bacteria > Verrucomicrobiota > Verrucomicrobiia > Opitutales > Opitutaceae > ER46. The sequence goes on from CBINOT010000077.1 coordinate 14,060, forward strand.
TGGCGCGGACGTCGCTGCAATAGGTTTCCACGAACAGCACGCGATGGCGCTTGGCGAAGCGCGAAAGGAATTGCTGGGGGCGCTGCCAAACCCAGTCCCAGCCCAGGTGGGAGATCGCGATGATCGGTGGAGGAGCGTCGTCGGCAGAGTCGGAGGATGACGCGAAGGGGGTGGTTTTCCCAGCGGCTCTTTCCGCTTTCTCGGCGGCGCGTTGCGCAGAACGGCCCGGAAGCAGGAGCGAATCAGCTGAAGAGGTTGACGTGAGTGGCCATGGCGGTTGCGACATAAATCGTAAGTTGAATGTTCAGCGGTGTGGCGACATTCCACCGCGCCACTCGATTCGAGCGACTTACAGTGGATCCATTTCCCGCGCGCGAGTCACAGACCCGAATTCACGAGGAACGTGCCACGTGACTTGACACTCGCGCAAAACGCCCGAGCGCCTCGGCGATTTTCCGGTATAGGCGCGCCGCTGCGGCGGACAGATGAAAAGATGATTTGTCGCGAATGCTCGAGTTGCGGTACGCGCGGAAAAATTATCACCGTCGTATTCGCCGTGGATCGCTGTAGCTGGGGGTCCTAGACCCCGGCCAATCCGCGCTGATAATCTTGCTCGTGATCGTAATCATGCTCGTTCTCCCGGAAATCGATCACGAGTACGAGCCGAGCCGGCCGGCCTCTAGGAGGCCAGCAACAACCCGAGCCAGGGACACGCCCGGCACTACCGCGAACTCACACGCTTTCGTGTCTTGTAGTCCTGCACGAAAATATTGATCACGAGCCAGAATCCGCCGCCGGCCGCAGCGAGAAAGCAGAGGATCGCGATGCCAGGGTATCCGAAGAGGCGAAAATCCGTGTCGACCCGCATCATTTGCGCCGCGCCGATGATCAACGCTGCCAGGACAAGGCCCGTCGTGATACGGTTCGCGATCTTTTGCATGCCTTCGATCACCGCCTTGGCGTCGAGCGATTTCACTTTTAGCTCGAGCTCGGAATTGTTGATCACGTCGAACATCCGATTCAGCCGGCCGGGCAGAGAGCCGACGAATCCCTTCAGCTCCAGCAAGGAACTCATCACATTGCCCTTGCTCGCGTCCTTTTGCATCCGCCGCACGAGCAGTTCGTCGAGATTGCGCCGTACCGAGGCGTTCGGATCGAAGTTCGGCGCGAGGATGCGCCCGATTTCGTCGAGCTGAATCAGCGTCTTCCCGAGCAACGTGAGCTCGCTTGGGACAAACAGGCCGTTTTCGGCGGCGTTCTTGCTGAGTTCGAGCAGGGAGCGGCCCACCTGCATCTGTTGCAGCGCCTGGTCGCGCCGCTGCGCAATGAGCTTGTTCAGCTCTTGCTTGAACCGCATGGGGTCGAAGTCGTCGGTCTTCTCGCTGATTTGAATGACCAGCTCCGCCGCGTCGTCGCTTTTGCCGTCGCTGAGGGCCATCAGCAGCTTCAACAGCTGGTCCTGCATCTGTGGCGCGGTGTGACCGACCATGCCCAGATCGAGCAGGGCAATACGATTGTCCTCGGTGAGGAAGACATTGCCCGGATGCGGATCGGCGTGAAAGAGGCCGTCGATCAGCACTTGTTTGAGATAGGCGCGAAAGAGCTCTTCGCACAGCGGCTCGCCTTTGACCTCGAGGCGAGCGAGCGGCGACAACGACGTGATTTTGCGGCCCGTGACGTACTCCATCGTGAGCACGCTGCGCGTCGTGTAATCGAGCACCGGCTTCGGCACTTGAATCAGCTCGAACTCTTGTAGATTTTCTCCGACCGCGATCAGGTTCTGCGCCTCGCGCTCGTAGTTGAGCTCGTTCTGGATCGTCAGTCGAAATTCCTCCACCACGCTGCCAAAGCGATAACGCCGTCCGGCGTCCGTATGCTTGTCGAGCAGCGAGGCGATTTGCTCGAGGACCTCGAAGTCGTGCGCGATTTCCGGGCGGATGTTGGGACGCTGAATTTTCACGACGACGGGCCGGCCATCGCGCAATTCCGCGTAGTGTACTTGCCCCAGCGAGGCCGCGGCGACCGGTTCGGTGTCGAACCGCGAAAACGCCTTCGAGATGCGCACGCCGAGCTCTTCGACGATGGTGCGCTCCACCTCATCGTAGGGAAACGGCTTCACGCTGTCTTGCAGTCGCGCGAGCGCGCGGCGGTACGGCTCGGGCAGCAAATCCGGCCGGCCAGCCAGGACTTGGCCGAGCTTCACGTAGGTCGGCCCCATCGCCTCCAAGTCGTCCGCCAACTGATTGGGTGCAATATCGGACGTGCTCTTGGTCTCTTTCGGCGCGATCTCCTCGTCCATTTGCATCCGCTCGACCAAGTCCGAGCGGCCATATTTCCAGAGCAGCGCGGCGATCTCGCGATAACGCTTCAGGTGTTTTGTGGAGAGCTTCATGGGAGGCGGGCCGGTGCCCGTGCCATTGCGGACAGTTCCGGCGGCCCGTGGTTCTCGTGCGAATGGGACGTATTAATTCGCCGACGCCCCCTCGGCCAACTGGAGTGGCGAGGGTGGGTGTTTACCCGACTCGCATTTTGCGCGACGGCGCGTAAGTTGGCGTCCCCATGTTTTCCGCGGCGAAAGACCTCATGACCAGCAAGGCCGCTAAGGCCTATGCGAATAACATCATCAGTCGTTACGGCGAGGTCGACGAACTGAACATCGACTCCAAGCGCGGCCGGATCGAAGTGGTCGTGCGGCTCAATGGCGAAGTGAGCCCGATCGGCGTCACCGTCGAAAAGTACCAACTGCTGCAGGAAAACGGGAAAGCCTTTATCGAAGTGCTCGACAGCTCGTGCACTCGCGCCTGGCTGCAAGCTGCGATGCGCGACCATCTTCACGGCCGTCGCTTCGAGGTGCCAAGCTGGGCCGCAGCCGCGTTGTAGCGTTCGGTGCGGCTCGATGTCCCGATGTAGGGCGGAGTCTCCTGCCTCCGCCGTACCGCTGATATGCTAGGGGCGCGAGCTCCTATCGAATCCCGGGCGTAGCGGGACGCGTAAGCGTTTCGTGTTTTCCTGAAAGCCTCACGGCTTCCGCTACGTCGAGTGCTCCACGCCGACGCGCTTTAGAACGCGCACGGACGTCGTAATCGCTCGAACGTTGGAATCGCGACGGTGGGGTTCGGAGACCCCGCCCTACATTCAGGGACTTGGCGCAAAAATTGTGGGCGGGGTAGTCCGTGTCCGCGGATCTACCCCGCCCACCCAGTCAACCTTTGCACAACCTGAAGACGCTCGCGATCATCGCACGGTGGAGTCCGCGAGGGTGGGTGCACCGGCTTTCGCCGCGACTTCGCGCACCGCATCGAGGCGGAAATATTTTGCCAGCGCCTCTTCCGACACCGGCTCGCCTTGCAGTCGGCGGAGCACGCCCAGCCGTTGAATCAATTGACGCACATTGCCGTGCTCGAGGTCGTTCTCGGTCAGGGCCGCGCTCGCGCTATGGATGGGCGTGATCTTGGCGTAAGTTGCCACGTCCTGGGGCGTGATCGCTTCGGTTCCGGCAAACGCGTAAATCGAAGCGATATTGGCGACGGCCTTCGCGTTGTCGGGATCGTGAAGAAACGCCACGGCGCGAAACCACGCGGAGAAGAATTTCTTCAAGGTCGCGTCGTCGACTTGGCCGGTGCGGGCCGCGAAGCCTTCGGGCGACACGCCGGGAAAATCCGCCGTCGTCGCTTGCGTGCGGGCACCGGCGGTCTCGATGCGCGAAGCCCAAGGCTCGTTGGTGACCACCGCATCCACCTTGCCGGCCGCGAAAAGCTGGAGGCCTTTCTCCTGTTCGGGCACTTCAATGATCGGAAATTCCGGCAGCCCGAGCTTTTCGCGGGCCAGGCTTTCGCGCAGGAAAAGCATCAGCGCGCTCCCGCGCAGATAGACGGCGATCGGACGGCCTTTTTCTTGGGCGAGCGTCCGGCCATTCCGCACCAGCAATTTGTCGCCGCCGTGCGACCAATCGGTCTCGGCCACGATCGAGATCGGCACTCCCCGCGCCGCGACATCGACCCACGTCGCCAACATGTCGTACCCAATGTCGACTTCGCCGGAGGTGAGCGCCTCGATGACCTCCTGCCCGGTCTGATAGCCGCGGAGCTGTACTTCGAGGCCCGCGTCGCGCCAATACTGCTTTTCTTCGGCGATACCCAACGGCACGCAGGCGAACCAGTGGGTATATGCGACACGGAGAGGGCGGGACCATGCCGTCGCGGCGAGCAAGCACACGCCGCACGTGGCCAGGAAGATGCGGACAAGTCGGACAAACGAGGACGCGGGGTACATAAGATCATTTTTACCCACGTGCCGTCCCGTACCCAACCGCAAGATGGTAACGGTTCGGTTAGAAACCTGGTGCATTTTGCATTGTGGCGCCGTGAGGGGTATCGGGCGGGGCGCGTCGTCACGAAAGGTAGCGGCCGTCGTCCCGACGGCCATGGAGGAGGGTGGCGGTCGGGACGACCGCCGCTACCTTCGGCGCTCTCGGAGCGCGGACGCCCTTGTCCGCTGGATCGAAGCGCCCGTCCGACGGCTCGTTGGGCACATGAGACGAGGCAATGCGGGCGGGGGCGCCCGCGCTCCTGCCAATCGCGCCCAAAAAAACGCCCCGCGCCGGAGAGGCGCGGGGCGTGCGAATTCAGACTCGGCTGCGATCAGGGCGCGGTGCTCAACAGACCGTTGCCGTTGATCGTCAGTCGATCGGCCGTGACGTTGCCGTGGATCGCCGAACCACCGTTGATCATGACGCGACCGTTCGGGGCAATGACCGAGCCATACAGCGTGGCTTGGCCATTGAGCGTCGCATTACCCGTCGCGAGCTCGATCGTCAGCCACGAGGCATTCTCGGAGTCGCCCATCACGTTCGTCAGCGAAACGTCCTGCGCAATCCGCAGCACGACCGGTCCGACGATCTGCACCGTCGAATGGCCATTCAGCGTCAGGCTTTGCAGGTTGTAGACGGCCGGCTCGGTCGCGCCGGCGACGCCGAGGATGAATCCACCGGTGTTCGCCGTGAGGCTGCGATACGCGCCCGCGGGCACTGCGATGGGCGCCGCGTTGCCGTTGACCGTGAGATCGCGAACGTTGCCGAAGTTGCCGACCTGCTGGTTGGCATGGTTGATCTGGACGTCGCGCGTTCCCGTCGGCGTAGCGGCCGGCGTCAACGTCGGCAGCGCGATCGGATCCACGCGACGAACGACGTAACGCAGCATCGCGTTGCCGTTGAGCGTGACCGTGTAGTCTGCCGGCGTCTCGCTGCCGTTCGCGTCGTGGGTGTCCACGAGCGTCGGCGTGCCGTTGAGCTGCACCGCCGGCACACCGGGCACCAAGAGATCGCCCGAGACCACGGTATTGCCGTTGAGCGCGACGTTTTCGGCGGTCAACATCTGGACGGAGCCGTCCAGCGTGCCATCGATGCTCGGCGCGCGGCGCACGAGCGCCGTGATCGTGATGACGAGCTTGCCCGTGGCCGTGCCGGAGTAATTCGGGTCGTCGATGGTGGCGACGACGTCGTAGGTGCCCGGCAACGTCGGCAGCGTGGTGCTGCCGTTGTACGTGAACGTCGCGTTCAAGCCGGCCGGCGAAGTCACGATCGTCGCGCTCTTCGCGGTTCCGTCATAGGCGACCTTGATCGTCGAGTTAGCCGGCGAGCCGACCGAAATCACTGCCACCGCTTTCACGATGTCGACGGTGACTGTCCCCGTACCGGTGCCCGCTTCGTTCGTCGCGGCGGTTGCGATCGTGTATTGGCCGGCGGCGGTCGGAGTGCCGGAGATCACGCCGGTGCTTGGGTTGAGCGTAAGGCCCGGCGGCAAGCCCGTCGCGCTGAAGGTGACGGGGTTGTTGTCGGCCGTGATGGTGTAGGAGAACGGAGCTCCGTACGTGCCGCTCGCGGCGCTCGGACTGGTGATCACCGGGCGTGCGACGATCACCACGCCCAAGCTGGACGGGGTCAGAATCGTCTTCGCCGCGAAGCCATCGGGCAATCCGGTCGTCGTGAAGTCGGTCGGAGCAAACGTCGTGGAGCCGAAGGTCGCGACGGTGTAGTTCGCGCCGGGCGCCGGCGGCGTCACGGCATTCAACGCGAGCGTGTAATTGCCCGCGGTGCCTTTCGTCAGCGCGCCCGTCAACGCCAGCACGTCCGACGTGCCGCTGGCGCCGAGATCCAGCATCAAGGTGCCGCCGTCGTTCCAGATGGCCGACGACGCGCTGAGCGTCGCGATGCCGCCGAGGCTGCCGGGGACGATCGCGGCGCCGTTGTTCAGCGTCACGCTGCGGTTGATCGCGCCGTTGCCGCTCAGGGCGCCGGCGTTCAGCACGACGCCGTTCGCCGAGGCGGCAAGCGAACTCGTGATGTTCAGCGTTCCGGCGTCGACCGTCGTCGTGCCTGCGTACGTATGCGCGCTGCCGCCGTCGAGCGTCAGCGTGCCGTCGCCGGTCTTCGTGATGCTGCCGGAGCCGCTGACGACGCCGTTCAACGAAATGGCGAACGGGTTGTCGTCGGCATCCGCGGCCTTGATCGTCAAATTGCCGCCGACCGTGACCGGATGCGACGTCGACCAGTTGGCCTTCGCGCCGAGCACGCCGCTGTTGAAGTTCAACGTGGAAACCAGGCCCGAGGTGCCGTTTTTGACGATGCCGCCGGCGCCCAGATAGAGTGTGCCGCCGTTCAACGTCACGGTGGCCGAGCCGCCGGTGACCGCCGCATCGTAACCGAGCGAGAGCTTCTCGATGAAGCTGGTGCCGCCGCTGAAGGTGGCGCTCGTCACGTTGTTGGTATTGGTGCCGTTGTTACGGGCGAGGACGACGCCGTTGGCGGTATGCGTCGAGATGAACGTGCCGCCCGTGACGCGCATGCCGCCGCCGCGACCGCCGGTGGCTTGGTTGCCGATCGTCACCATGCCGGTGGCCGTCAGCGTGCCGCCTTCGACCGACATCGCGCCGCTCGAATTATTGGTGCCGAGCTGGATCGTGCCGACGGTGGCGTTGCCGCCCGTGACGATGAATCCCGAGGTGAAGTCGGGCGCGGCGCCGCTGGTGCGCCGGAGGTTGATATCGGAGGCGATGAACGTGCCGCCGTTGACCCGGACGGTGCTGCTGAAGTCGTTGTTCGTCCGAATGCCGCCGTTGAACGTGGCGGTGCCCGAGTCGATGCGAATGATGCCCGGGATCGTGTTGCCGCCGCCGAGCGTCGCCAATCCCGTCGTGCTCACGCTGCCGCCATTGATGAAGAGCGTCGCGTTGCTGGTGGTGTTGACGTTGACGGTGCTGTTGCCGAGCGCGAGCGAGCCGCCCGTGTCCACCCGCAGCGTGCCGCCGGTGACGTTGACCGAACCCGCGACCGTGGCGGGCTTCGTGATGACCAGCGTGCCGGTGCCGGCTTTGCCGAAGCCATCCGCGCTCGAGATCGGCACGTCGAGTGTCGCCGTCGCGCCGGCGCCGAGCGTGTTGACGGTGTTCGTGGCCGTGCCGCTGACGACGTCGAGCGTGAGCACGTTGTTCGCATCGCCGTTGTCGGTGATGGTCCAACTCGCGGCGCTGCCCGTGGCGGTGTCGCCGAAGATCAGGCCGGAAATCGTGCGCGCGCTATCGAGAATCACCGTGTTGTCGGCCGTGAGGTCGAAATTGCCGAAGATCGGCACGGCGCCGATGCCATCGGCGATCACGCCGCCATCCCAGTTCGCCGGATTGCTCCACAACCCGCCGGTCACCGGATTGATCCACGCGAGCGTCGCGCGATTGTAGATTTGGCCGCTGGTGAAGCCGCCGGAGATTGGCACTCCGCCGGCCGCGGTGATGCCGGTGCCGCTCGACTTGAGATCGAGACGAATCGTGCCGGTGCCGGTGATCGAGCCGACGGTGACATTATATTCGAAGGCGCTGAGCGCCGTGGTCGCGCCGATCGTCGCGGCGATCGATCCGGTCTTCGTCACCACGAAATCGGTCGAATCGACGCCCGTGACCGCGGTGTTGAACGTGACCCGGAAAGTCACGCTCGAAGCGCCGGTCGAGCTGGCGAACGGATCGTAACGATTGATCGACGTCACCGCCGGGGCGAGCGCCGGCAAGGCGCCCGAGGACGTGACGATATCGGGCGGCGGCGGCATGGTCATGCCCTCGCCGAGATAGAAGCTCGGGTGCGGGGGCTGATTGTACGCGACATTCTGCCAAGCGATCGCTTCGCGATACTGCCGATCGTGCATCAACGTTGGCATGCGATACGTCGTCGGGATCGTCGTCGTGTAGATGCGCAGCGCGTCGTTCGTGCTCTCGCGCCAGATGATTTCTTCACGCCAGTCGCCGAGGATATCGGCGCTCAGGTTAGGCGTGGATTTCGTGCTGTTGTTCGAGGAAATGCCCGACGGCGCGAGGATCGGGGCCGCGGTGCTGGTGTTCCAATTCCATTTGTAGACCGTCGTGCCATCGAGAATTTCGCGCAGGAGATCGCCGTCCCACCACGCCATGAAGTTCATCTGGCCGGGTCGGCTCGAGGTGATCAGCGTGCCGTCGACGGCCATCAAGCCGCCGCGCGCGCCCCACATTTCGCAGCCGAGATAACGCGGATCGATGTCGCCCATGACGCCGCGGCCGACGTCGGCGCCCTGGCCGCTCAAGCCGAAGATCAATTGGCCGGTGCGCGCATCGCGGTACTCGAGGCCGGTCGGGCCATAGCTGCCCGGATCTTCGTGCACCATCCAGACCTGCTGGCCGGGACGATTCGGATCCATTTTCGACATGTGCAACGCGTCGCCGTGGCCGAGCAGCGTCGAGTAGAGGCCGGTGCCGTCGTCGTCGAAGGCCGCCGCGCCGTAGGTGATCTCGTCGCGACCGTCGCCATCGACGTCGCCGACGGTGAGGGAATGCGAGCCCTGGCCGCGCCAGTTGGCGAGCGGAGTGGCGGAGCCGGTGTTGCCGGTGTCGGCGACCCAGCGCTGGACGAGCTGGCCGTTGCGCCAGTCCCAGGCCGCGAGGACGGCGCGCGTGTAGTAGCCGCGGCAGAGCACGAAGCTCGGGCGCTGGCCGTCGAGATAAGCGACGCAGGCGAGGAAGCGATCGACGCGGTTGCCGTAGTCGTCGCCCCAGGCCGTGACGTCACCGCTGGCGGGATTGCTGTTGCGCGGCACGACGTAGTTTGTCGTCGCGAGTTCGGCGCCGGTTTGGCCGTTGAAGATGGTGAAGAATTCCGGACCGGTCAGGACGTAGCCGCCGCCGTTGCGGTAGTCGGCGTTGTGATCGATCGGCACCGAAGGTGTGCCGATGAAGTGCGCACCGATGAAAGCGCCCGTGCCGTCTTTGGTGTTCGGGGCGGTCTTGCAGACGAGCTCCGCTTTGCCGTCGCCGTCGAAATCATACACCAGGAACTGCGTGTAGTGTGCGCCGGCGCGAATGTTGCGGCCGAGGTCGATGCGCCAGAGCTGCGTGCCGTCGAGCTTGTAAGCGTCGAGGTACACGTTGCCCGTGTAACCGCTTTGGGAGTTGTCCTTCGAGTTGCTCGGGTCCCACTTCACGATGATCTCGTACTCGCCGTCGCCATCGAGATCGCCGACCGAGCAGTCGTTCGGCGAATAAGTATACGCCTCGCCCGCGGGCGTGGTGCCGCCGGTCGGGCGCTGCAAGGGCACGCGGAGGTACTGCTGTACCGGCGCATCCGCCGCGAGCGTGTACGCCGCGCTGGCCGCTTGCTCGACACCGGAGATGACGGGCCGCACGAAGTACGCGTTGGTTTGGGTGAGGTCGGCGGACGGGTCGGTGAAGATCGTCGCGCCGGTGATCGGCGAGCCGTTGAGCAGCACGGCTGGGCCGCCACCGGTGGAGCGATACAGATTGAACGAGACGCTGGTCGGGTCGGTCCCGAGCATGCGCCAACTGACGTATGCGTCAGTGCTGCTAGTGCGGACCGCGACGACGCCGCGGCCGAGGTTTTCCATCAGGCTAGTCGCGCGAACGCTCGGGACAACGAGCGCCACGACAGCCGAAACGAATGCGAGGACGAATGCCTTCAACGATTTCTTCATCGGACGTAGGGGGGATTAGCTGCGCAGGAGACCTCGCGAATGGGCGAGGTGTAGTAACAAGACAAAGGGGTGGAGGAGTGGACGGCACACGTTGCGTGCCAGCTACGGGCTCGCAACGGAGCGAAAAAACGGACAGTTCGGAACCGCGAGATTCACATCGCTCGGACGCGCGTTCGGGAGAATCCCGGTGCCAAGGTGCTCGACAGGAGGCGAAAAGCGATACGCGTTAGAAAAGATTAGGGAGAGCGACGCGAAAGAGGCGTGCGATCATCGAGTTCAACGGGGTCCCGCCGGCATGGCTGCCGCCGAAAACACAAAGCGCGGGTTAGTCATCTGGACGGGGATGGAGGTTCTGGGGCTTGCCCGAGGGATGGGCGAGTGGGTGAATCGGAGAAGCTGCTGGCTTCGGTTCCGACCAGCAACGCGACCCCCGCCTGACAGTTCGTCTCGCGTCCACCACCTCCAATTTCGCGTTAAACCGGTAGTGGCAGGGCGTCCGGTAGCACGGCGCTCCCCGCCGCACGCGAAAGCTGGACGCCCGTTGACCGCACCCGCCCGTGCCACGCCGGCCTGCGCCGCCCACGGACATACTATGGAATGGACACGCAAACCCTGCCGCCGCGATCTTCCGCAGCTTTCCACGCATGCGTCGCAACTTTCCCTCACATTTTAACGACCCAGCCGTCTTTATTCACCCCGCGATGCACACCAAGCGCTCTATTTTATTCGCCGCGGTTCTCTCTGTCAGGCGCCCGCAGGGAAAGTCGTGATAAAATTTAGGCGTAAAATACATTTGTTGATAGCCATCGACGCTCCTATTCCCCTTTTTGCCGGACTTCCGCTTAAAAACCGAGGCTGCGTTTCTGTCCACGGCGCACCTCGATTCCTCCAGTTTAACCTTAACTCTTTCGCTTCGTCGCCTCGGGCCGCCGGGTGAGTAATCGCTCATCCTCGCTATTACGAATTTCAGCGTTGCTAAGTCTAATTTTGCACATGAACCGATCGAACTTCGTGTCCCGTTTTGTTGCCTTCGTTCTGCTGGCCTCAGCTTCGGCCGCCTTTGCACAGGTGAATGGCTCGGGTTGGGCGCTGACCGTCGAATGCTACGATTCGGATACAAACCTCCAGTCGCTCAGCTCGGTTTCGGTCGACAAGAAGGGCGCCATTACCGGCACGCTCTTCGACCGCAGCGGCACGCATCCGATTTCCAATCCGGTGGTCAACGAGGACACGCTGACGTTCACCGTCATGCACGAGAGTCCCGGTATTGGCGATGTGCCGGTCGGCTACACGGTCAGCCTCGATTCCGATAAGCCGAAAGTCTCGATCGAGCGCCCCGATCCGACCCCTGACGGCAAAGCCGCTGGCAAGAAGCGCAAAACCGAAGCCGCCGCGAGTCACGCCACGAACTGAGGCAGCAATTCAGTTGAACCGCGAATAGACGCGAATGAACGCGAAGGTGCGATGCCGCTGGCCTCTG
>CBINOT010000078.1:0-25055 GCA_966252355.1 uncultured Opitutus sp.
GCTGCGCGGCGGCCATCGGGTTTTTGGTCGCGCAAGGCGGTATCGGATGGGACTCCCTCGTCATTGGGACCTCGGGCGATCGCTTGCATGCGTTGAGCAATGTCATCGCGGGCGAAGTCGCCGCCGCGCCGCGCGCGAATCGCGATGCGGTCCTCGCCCGTTTCGGCGCCGCGTACCACGCCGACTTCATTGTCATGCGCAATCGCGGTGCGCAACTGGCGGGGATTCCGCTGGAGCTGCCGCCGGGGGTGCGTGCGCGAGTCGACGAAGGCCCGCCCGGCCCGCGCCAAATGGACGGCCCTGATTTCTCCGGTCCGCCCGAAGGCGCTGCACCCGGGGTGCGACCGCTGAACGATCGGCCGGGCGGCCCGCCCGATGAAGCGCGCCCGCGCAACAATGCGCGTGGCCGCTTTCTCCTGCACACGGGCGATCCGGTCTCGTGGTGGATCGGGTTTCGTGTGCCGTTTGTCGATCCGACGACGCGTCCGCAACCGGCAACACTCCTCATCCGCGCGCATTCGTTTTGGAGCGTCGTCGTGCTGCTCAGCCTGGAGACGTGGCTGCTCGTCGGCGCGAGCGTCTTAGCGCTCTCGATCGTCTTCTGGCTGCCCCTCGTCCGCAGCATCACCTCGCAGCTGCGCGCGCTCACCGCCGCGACCGAACGGATCGCCGACGGCAAATTCGAAACGCGCGTCGCCACGAACCGCCGCGATGAACTCGGCCGGCTCGGCGCCTCGGTGAACACCATGGCCGCCCGACTCGATACGCTGGTGAATGGCCAAAAGCGTTTTCTCGCCGACATCGCGCACGAACTCGGCTCGCCGCTCGGCCGGCTCCAAGTGGCGACGGAAATCCTCGAGGCTCGCGCCGACGACTCGCTGCGCGAGCACGTCGCCGATGTACGCGAGGAAGTTCAGCACATGGCGGATCTCGTCAACGAGCTGCTCGCCTTCACGAAAGCCGGCATGCGGCCGCACGACGCCACACGCGATGCGGTCGCGGTCGATGCGGTGGTCGCCAAAGCCTTGTCGCGCGAAGACCAGAACGGGCGCGTTCATCGGATTAACGGCGCCAACGTGCAGGCGCTCGCCGACGAAACGCTGCTCACGCGTGCCATCGCCAATCTGGTGCGCAATGCGCTGCGCTATGCGGGCGACAACGCGAGCATTAACGTCATCAGCAAACGTACAAACGGCCATGTTACCATCACCGTTGAAGACGATGGGCCAGGCGTACCGGCTGCCGCTCTCCCGCGGCTCGGCGAACCCTTCTACCGGCCGGAGTTGGCACGGACGCGCGAAACCGGCGGCGTCGGGCTCGGGCTCGCCATCGTGCGCAGCAGCGTCACCGCTTGCGGCGGCGAGGTAAGTTTCTCGAATCGCACGCCGCGCGGTTTCCGCGCCGAGATACGGCTCGTGGCAGCGTGAATCTTTTATTTGTGGGGCGGGGTCTCCGAACCCTGCCGTCGAGAAGGTTGTGACGGAAGAGCGAGGTCTCGATGTTCGTTCACCTCGTCGGCATGCGACGCAATGTATCTTTTCCGCGCGCACATTGGGAACGGCGGGGTTCGGAGACTCCGCCCTACATTCAAGCGGTGAGGCTTTACGCCCCGACGATGTCTTGTTCGCAACAGTTGCTCGCGCGTAAGCACAGTGCATCGTGCCATGCTGCATGCCGACCGCATCGTCCTCCCCTCCGGATATCGTCGTTGTCGGCGCGGGGCCTAACGGCCTGACCGCCGCCGCGATGCTCGCCCGTGCCGGGCTTTCGGTGCACGTGATCGAAGCGAATGCCACGCCGGGCGGGGGGTGCCGCTCGGCCGAGCTAACGCTGCCAGGATTCGTTCACGATATTTGCGCGGCCGTGCATCCGATGGGTGTGCTCTCGCCCGCCTTCCGTGAACTCGGCCTCGACCGGTTGGGACTGCAATGGGCATGGTCGCGCCGTCCGCTGGCGCACCCCTTGCCCGATGGGCGCGTCGCGGTGCTCGATCGTTCGATCGAGACCACCGCAGAACGGCTCGGCCCCGACGCCACATCCTGGGAACGACTTTTGCGGCCGTTCGCCAGCGAGGCGTTCATTCAATCGCTATTGCAGCCCATCTGGTTTCCCGGCCGCGGCCCATTGCTGACCAAGGCTCGTTTTGGGCTATGGGCATTCCGTTCTTGTGTCGCTGTGGCGCGCAGCCGATTTCACGGCGATGCCGCGCGCGCTCTATTCGCCGGTTGCGCCGCCCATTCGGTGGTTGCGCTCGAGCAAGCCGGCACCGCGTCCTTCGGATTGGTGCTGGCGGCATCCGCCCACGCGATCGACTGGCCGTGCGCTCGGGGCGGCTCAAAGGCAATTATCGCTGCCTTAATTCGCGCTCTTATCGAGGCCGGCGGCACCTTAGAGTTGGGCCGACGCGTGGAGAGCGTGGCGGAGCTGCCGGCGGCTCGAGCGATTCTTTTCGATCTCAGTCCGCGCCAAATCGCACAAATTGCCGGCGACACGCTGCCGTCAGGTTTCCGCAAGCGGTTCGAGACCTTTCGCCACGGGCCCGGCGTCTTCAAAGTCGACTGGGCGTTGCGTGCGCCGATCCCGTGGCGAAATCCTGAGTGCCGTGAAGCGACGACCGTGCACGTGTGCGGCGGTTTCGACGAGGTGCTGCGATCCGAAGCGGACATGATGAACGGAAGCGTCGCGGAACGGCCCTTCGTGCTCGTGGCACAGCAATCGTTGATCGACGCCACGCGAGCGCCGAGCGGACAACACACCGGCTGGGCATATTGTCACGTCCCGAACGCATGCACCGTCGACATGACCGCACGCATCGAGGCGCAGGTGGAGCGTTTTGCGCCTGGATTCCGCGACTGCATTCTCGCGCGGCACACAATCGGCCCCGCGCAACTGGAGACGCATAACGCGGCGATGATTGGCGGCGACATGGCCGGCGGACAAAACGACCTCGCGAATTTTCTCTTTCGGCCGAGCGGCTGGTGGAACCCGTATTCGACGCCGAATCCGCGCTTGTTCATCTGTTCCAGCTCGACTCCACCCGGCGGCGGCGTCCACGGCATGTGCGGTTACCATGCCGCGCGCACCGTGATGCAGCGGCTGGGCATTCCTCGCCTAGCCAGGTAGAGGCGCCTTGAGTTTGAAGTTGGTCGCAATTTTCGGCGCGGGCCAAGCGGACGTAGGCTGGAACTCGGTGCGGCTCGGAGAGCCGCCCCTGCCTCACACCGTCGCCTTCGTTCGACACCAACCATTTACCCGGGCTTAACAAATCTCCCGGTAATGCTGACGAAGCCGAAACATGGGGGGCGTCTCATCTTCTGCATTCACTCAACCCCGTTAGTGCGCGGTCCTCTCGGATCGCGGCGGGACAGAGCGAATGAGTTTCCATGAAAAATTCAGTCCTCCTCTTCACCGGGCTTGCGCTCGGTATTGCTTCACTCGCTAGCGCGCAACCCGAAGGACGCGGCCCGGGTGGCCATCGGCCCGGTCCGCATGGCCCCGGCGGCCGGCATGGCCCGCCGCCCGTGATCGCGGCGCTGGACACCAATCGCGATGGCGTGATTTCCGCCGACGAAATCGCAAATGCCTCCGCGAGCCTGCTCACGCTCGATAAGAATGGAGACGGTACATTGACGATCGCCGAGCTTCGTCCACCCCGGCCGGCCGATGCGCCGCCCCCACCCGAAGACGCCGACAAACATCATCCCGCCTTGCCCGCAATGCTAGCGCTGGACGCGAACCACGACGGAGCGCTTTCCGCCGCGGAAATTGCGAACGCTGCCGCGAGCTTAAAATCGCTCGATGCCAACCACGACGGCCAACTCACACCCGACGAGCTGCGTCCCTTGCCGCCTGCGGATGGCCGACAGGACGGCCCTCCGCCCCCGAAAGAATAAGTTTTCAGGGGTTGGTGTTGTGGCGCCAGTCTCCGGACTGGCGCTTTTTCGTTTTCGAAAATCTCGCCGCGTCGCCCGGATCCACAGTAGTGCCGGTCTTCGGCCCGCGGCTTTTTTCTGTCGATTGCGCGCACCGGAAACGCCGGCCGAGCCGATTTATCGCCCGCCGCGCTTCGATTTCGTAGGCGACCAATCGGCGGTGATCCGCGAGGTGAAGCCGCCGCGTGCTTTCCAATCGGCGACGATGGTCAAGGACCGTGGCTTCAAAACCCGGCCGAGGTCGTCGCAAATCTTGTTCGTCACGGCCTCGAAGAAAATGCCCTCGTTGCGGTAGGCGTGGAAATACAGCTTCAGCGATTTCAGTTCGACGCAGATTTTGTCCGCGACGTACCGCACGGTAATCGAGGCGAAATCCGGATGCGCCGTGATCGGGCAAACCGACGTGAACTCGTGATGCGTATGCTCGATCACGTAATCGCGCCCCGGAGCGGGATTGGGGAAAGTTTCTAGTATGCTGGGATTGGCCATGCCGGATGAGTGGTGAGTATTTGGTAGTTGTAGTTGGCAGTTAGGGCACGTCTTTCGCAAGTCCGCTGGTGCCCGCGTCCTCGTCGTCTCGTCCGTCACTAACTACGAATTACCGACTGCCAACGCCTTCGCCCCTTTAGGTCGCCGTTTCGGTAAACCGCGACTCGCGAATCACCGTGATCTTGATCGTGCTCGGATATTGCAGTTCCGCCTCGATGCGGCGGCGGAGTTCTTTCGCGATTTCCCGCGCGCGGTCGTCGGTGACTTCACTCGGCGAAACGACGACGCGGATCTCGCGGCCCGCCTGAATTGCGAATGCTTGCTGCACGCCTTCGAGCGACAGCGCCAATTTCTCCAGCCGGCCGAGACGTTGGATATAACTCGTCATCGACTCCGCGCGCGCCCCCGGCCGCACGGCCGAAAGCGTATCGGCGAGAATCACCAATCCGGCATAAACGGTTTCCGGCCGGACTTCTTCGTGGTGGGCCGCGACGGCATTCACGACGATGGGGGTTTCGCCGAAACGCTTGATGAACTCGGCGCCAATCATCGCGTGGCTGCCCTCGAGCTCGCCCGGAACGCCCTTGCCGATGTCGTGCAAGAGGCCGGCGCGCTTTGCCACATTCGCATCGAGACCGACTTCGCTCGCGATGAGCGACGCCAGGAACGCGGTCTCGATCGAGTGATCGAGCACATTCTGATTGTAGGAAAACCGATATTTCAGCCGGCCCAGCAACTTGATGATCTCGGGGTGGAGTCCGTTGATGTTGAGCTTGGCGACTGCGTCTTCGCCGGCCTGCGTCGTCACGAGATCGATCTCGTCCTTCGCACGCTTTACGAATTCCTCGATCGACGCCGGATGAATCCGTCCGTCCTTCACGAGCGCCTCGAGCGCGCTGCGCGCGATTTCGCGGCGGACCGGGTCGAACGACGAAAGCAATACCATCTGCGGCGATTCGTCGATCAGCAGCGTGACGCCGGTCGCGGACTCGAAGGCTTTGATGTTGCGCCCTTCGCGGCCGATGATGCGGCCCTTCATGTCCTCGTTCGGCAGCTGAATGATCGTCGCCGTCAGGTCGTTGTTCGGCTTGCTCGCGATCCGCTGCATCGACGCAACGAGGATGCGCCGCGCTTCATTTTGCAGTTCCTGCTCCGATTTCTCGAGCGTCGACCGGCGCAGGGCGCGCAACTCGTCCTGACACTCGAGCAGCACTTCCTCACGGAGCTGCCGGCGAATTTCCTCGGCATCCATCTGCGACACGCCCTCGAGCCGCTTGCGCACGCTCTTCGACAGCGCACGGATCGCATCGCGCGCCTGCTTGATGGCGGCGTTCTCGCGATTGAGCCGCTCTTGGCGTTGCTCCAATTGATAGTCGAGCAGGGCAAGCGATTCTTCGTGCGCCCGAATTTCGCGGAGCCGGACATCGATTTCGATTTCGCGCCGGTCGAACTCGCGGTTCAGCTCCGCACGTTTTTCCTGAATGTCGGCTTCGGCCTTCTGCTTCATCTCCTCGGCCGCGACCGCTGCTTCGCGCCGCGCGACCTCCATCAGTTCCGCAGCTTGCTCGTGCGCCACGCGGCGCGTGTGCCGGGTCGAGGCCCAGACGATGAAGAAGGCGAACGCCCCGCCTAAGACCAAAACCACCGGCAGTGACCAATCGAATTCAGGGTCACTTACGGCGAACAGCAACGCGAAGTCGGCAACGGTTCCGGTCGTCAAGGAGTGTCGAAAGTAGGTTTCAGCCGTTAAACCTCAAGTCAGGTTTTCATCTGCCAAACGTTAACAATGCCGAATTTGCTCAACGTCCAGCAACCGGCGTGGTCGCCCTTCCGCTCTTAGATTACTGCCGGGCAAACGGCTTCTGAAACGCCGGCAGGGTCGCATTGAGCACGGCTTGCATCCGAGCGAGGGCCACCGTGTCGCCGTCTGCCGCATCCGTTTGCATCAAAATATACGCCCAACGATCCACCCGTCCGTGCGCAACGCGGTTGTACGCGTCCCACGCGATTCGACTCCAATGGCCTGCCACGACGCGATCGCCTGCCACGAACCAATACGCCACCAACTGCGGCGCGACCGTCCGCCCCGCCGCCGTGTTCACCTCTCGGGTGACACGTAACACGGTCGCCGGAAAGCCGGCGTCCGGGTGCGCCGGATACGAGAACTGATGCGCCCGCCGATCGGCGAGCGTCCACCCTTGGCCGACGAGGCAAAGCTCGGGCCGATGAATCGAGGTGCGGTCGCGTCCGCTCAAGACGATCGAGAGAAACACGTGCTGCGTTTGCCGGGACGCGACATAATCGACGCGCGAGAAGCCGGTATCTGGCGGAAGGATCTGTCGTTCAACCGCGGTTACAGCTGCCGGCCACCCAATCCATTCGCGTCCGAGAAAGGCCGGCAACTCGACGGGGTTCTTGCCGTCCGACGCCAGCACGATGCCGCATTCCCCGCCGGGCGGCCGCGTGCTGAGGCGGTGGAGGAAGGTCATCTCAGCGACCGCGGCCACGAGGAGAGCGATGCTCGTGGCAACGGCGCGCGAAGAACGATCGCGCGATTCGAACGCCGGGTGAGTTCGCGCGGGCTCGAACTTAGGGCGGCGACGAAAAGCCGCGCCAACCTTCAAATCACGCGGCCGCCCGCCGCCGACCGAATCCCGAGCCACAGTGTCATCCATTAGATGACACTTTTCGGGAGCGAGCCGGCGGAGGAGCGCGGCGCCGGCGAGGACGCCACCGAGCACGATGACGAAGACGGCATAGCCCATGACCGCGTGCGCGCGATCGCCCCAGGCGGGGCCGCCCGTTTGCGCCGCAAAAACGATCGCGCTGATCCGCGCGACATTGCCGACGTAGACCAGGGGGAAGCAGAGCAGAAAGACGAGCGCGCGGCGCCACCAGGAACGGAAATTCAGGTATCCGACGAGCAGCGACAACGCGGCGAGCGCCATCAGCGATCGCACGCCGGAACACGCCGCGGCGACATCGTAATTGTAGCGTCCGTCGGGCGCGAGCAGCAGCGTGCCGTTTTGCACGACGCCGATATGCGCCAAGTGCGCGAGGGCCGTGCTCGCATCGATCACCCACATGCGGAGCCAAAACCCGAGCGAATCGAGCACGTTGATCGGCACCGCGAAGAGCATGAACGCGAGGGGAAACGCGGCCGCTCGTCCCCAGCGGCGCCCGCCGCCGAGTCGCAGCACGCCCCAGGTAAACAAAAGCAAGGCGACGATCGACAGCCGCGCTTGTTGCGCCGCGAAACCGATCGCGTGGAGCGCAAGGCCGCCGAAGAGCGCGACAATTGCGGAGTTCGGAATGCGAATCTCGGAATAACGAGCTTTGGCGTCCGGTTTCGTTTCCGGCGCCATGTCTCCCTCGCCGCGCGATTCAGGCGGCTCGGGACATTCCGCGCGCCGCAATCCGCCTTCCGCATTCGCCAGATTCTTCCAGCAGAGCCATCCGGCGATCGCGAGGATCAGCCAGCCATGCTCGGTCTCGGACTCGGGATTGATCCATTGATAGATCCACCACCAGAATAGCGAGGCGGTATCGATGTATCCGCGGTTCGCGTTGCCGAAAAATTGAAACACGAGCGCGCCGGCGACTGCGCCTACGATTGCCGCCGCGACGAGCCGCCCCGGGGACCGATCGGGCTTCCGCTCCTCGGAATCTCGCGGGACCGCCGTCATGAGATCAACGCGCGCATAATCCCATCGAGGCGTTCGCGCGCGAGGTTCTCGAAACTGAAACTGCTCGCACGCCGCAAGCCTTCGGCCCGCAAGCGTTCGACTAAAGAATCATCGGTACAAATGCGTCGCAACGCCGCCGCTGCGGCCCGCGTATCCTCGAAATCCGTAAACAGCGCGGCACCGTCCGTCACTTCACGGAGGACCGGCAAATCTTGGAGCACACACGGGCAGCCGCATGCCATCGCCTCCGAGACGCTGCGGCCAAATGTCTCCTCCGCGGTCGAAAGGACATGAGCGCGGGCGCCACGGTACAAGGCCGGCAATTCCGCATCGTTTACCCACCCTAGAAATCGCACCTGCGGCTCGATCCCCAGCGAATGCGCGACCGTCCGTGCTCGCGTTAGCCCGCCCTCCCAATTTCCGCCGACCAGGATGAAAGGAAAATGCGCCCGCAATTCGGGGGGAAGCGCAGCATACGCTCGCAGTGCGAGGTCCGCTCGCTTGTACGGGTAAAAATTTGCGCACCACAGCAAATAGCTCGGCGGCAAATCCGGCCGGCCTCGCGCGCCTTCGACCCGAAATACGTCGTGCCGAAGGCCTTCATGGCTCACGAGCAACTTCTTCATTAGCTGGAGCGATCCGTACCCAACGGCCACTTGTTGTGCCGTCCAGCGGGAATTCACGATCACGAGCCGCGCCTGGCGCAGGCCCTGTGCCACGGCCCAGCGTCGATAAGCGCCCCGCCACCCGCCTGCCTCACTCAAGTGGTGCAGCGAAAACAGGTGCATGATCGTCGGCACTCCCGCGCTCCGCCTGGGCACAAAACCAATCGTCAGCAATGCCGCGGCGCCGCGGATCTTCGCCGCCGGCCCAACGGCAAAATGGTCCGCCGCCAATCGGGCAAGCCGGCGATCGTTGGCGGCGAATTCGCGTACGACCTCGACCCGGCGATCCTCAATCGCCCACGGTTGAGTCGGCCCGGCGAAAACGAGCCATTCGATCTCCGGGTGGGTGCGCAATCCGGCCGCCACAAACTCGTGAAACAAGGTCGTCAGTCCCGTGCGCCGAACGGGATTTTCGCAGAGGATGGAGAGGGCAAGCTTCATGGCGCGCCGGCCAGCGTGCCGGTTTTCCGCTCGGCATCAGCACGAAAGTTCGGAGGCAGGTTCGCCGGTTCGCTCGGCGAGGGACGGTATTGTCAACCGGCAGCTGCGCCCCAAAGTCGCGACGATGCCTGGCGCCTCATCGAATACCGTGGAGCAGCGATCACGTCGCGATTCCGCTATTCGCCGGACCATCGGAGCCCTGCTGGCTGGCCGCGCACTCTCCGTCACGTGCACGTTGATTCAAGTACCCATCGCGCTCGCGTTGCTCGGTCGAGAGACGTACGGGTTTTGGATCGCGCTCACCAGCGTCACGTTGTTGCTCAATGTGGCCGATCTTGGGCTTGGCGCGGGCATGCAGAACGAAATCGGCACCGCTTTGGCTCGAGACGAACCGCGACGCGCCGCCGCACTATTTGGCACGACCGGCGTGATCCTCATCGCAATCGCGATTGCGCTCTGCGGACTCGGCTGGCCGATCGTGAGATGGATCGACTGGGCAAAGCTATTCCATCTTACGGACCCGACGCTGATCCGTACGACCGGCGCGGCGGCAGTGGCCGCGCTCGTCCTTTTTTGCGCCGGTCTTCCACTCACGGCCGGCGCGCGCCTCGCGAATGCCTGCCAATGGGGCTGGCTCGCCGGAATTTGGTCTGCCATCGGCAGCGCCCTCCAATTGCTTGCCATCATCCTCGCGCGGCATTGGCGACTCGACTTCGTACTGTTCGTTTGGCTCGCGGGCAGCGCATCGATCTTGTCGTCGCTCGGGTTGCTTCTCCATGTGCTCCATCGATTGCGGTGGGGATTCGCGGAACTCCGATGGGCTAGCGCGGACGATCGCGCTGCCCTCGCCCGAGCCGGGCTGCATTTCTCGCTGCTGCAGATTGGGGCGACTTTTCTTTTCAACGCCGCGGCTCCCGCCATTGGCGCGTTCGCCGGCGCACCGACGGTCGCAGCGTACTACGTCTTGCAGAGATTGCTCGGGCTGTTTCCGCAATTGCAGCAAATGGCGATTGGCCCGACCTGGCCGGGCTACACCGATGCCGCGGTGCGCGGTGACGAAGCGTGGATCCGCCGGACCTACCGACGCTCGTTGCTTGGCACGGCACTCGGGGTCGGCGTTCCGACAGCAGTCCTGGCCGCGCTTGCTCCGAGCATCATTCCGTTTTGGGCGAAGTCCAACACCCTCCCGCTGTCGTGGGGCCTGATCGGGACCGTGGCGGTTTGGAATTTCGTCCTTTGCCTCGGTCACCCGCCGGCACATTTGCTCGGCGGAGTCGGTCGCGTCCGCCGCCTCGCCGCCCTGAGCACGGCCGGCCATGTCGTGTCGGCGCTTGCGATGTGGGCGTTGGGTCATGTCTGGGGCGCGCCGGGCGTCGTCGCTGGGCTGATCGTTGGATACGTGACGATTGGCCTGCCGGGGTCGTTCGTCGAAGCGCGCGCCGCGCTGGCTGAAATCTCTCGCAAGCGGCCGGAGTGACCGCCACGTCGCCGCGGTCGCGGATTGGACTACGGCGATCATTTGGTGCGAATCTCGCGTGGACGCCCGACGGTCGAGTCGGTAACTGGGTATGCCATGCGCGTGGTTCACCTTTCAACCTCGGATATCCAAGGCGGCGCCGCGCGTTACACTTATCGACTGCACCGAGCGCTCCTGGAGGCCGGGGTCGATTCGCGCCTGATCGTCAGCGAAAAATCCAGCAATGATCCGACGGTTAGCGAAGCTTTTCCCCGGCGGTTTTCGACGCTCCGCCGGCGCTGGCGGGAGACGCTGGAATCGCTGCCGTTGCGGCGTTATCCGAACCGCTCCGGGACGAAATTTTCGGTCGGTTGGGCCCGCAACGCCACGTGGCGCGCGGTGCGTTCCGCAGCGCCTGACGTCGTCCACCTGCACTGGGTCAATCACGGCTTTCTCGCGGTCCGCGATCTCCAACGTCTCGGATCACCGCTGGTCTGGACTCTCCTCGACCACTGGCCGCTCACCGGCGGGTGCCACTATTTCGGCGACTGCGAACGCTACCGGACGACGTGTGGCTCGTGCCCTGTGCTTGGTTCGACCGACCCCGCCGATTTGAGTGCGCGCATGCAGCGCGTGAAACGCGAAGCGTGGGGCCGACTGCCGGTTCAACTCGTCTGCTTCTGCTCGTCGTCGCTGCAGGCCGCCCAAGGCTCCTCGCTTTTTGCCGGTCGGCCAAGTCTTCGTCTTCCTCCCGGGGTGGACACGCGGATCTATCGACCGATACCGACCGCGGAAGCGCGTCGAGTGCTCGGTTTGGAATCGGCAGGCCTCGTGCTCGCATTCGGCGCCGTCAATGGAGACGATCCGCGCAAGGGTTTCGATCTCGCGATGCGTGCGCTAACCGACCTGCCGCCAACGGATGGTTTGGATTCCGCGGTCCTATGCTACTTCGGTGCATCCAATATGCCGCCGCCGGCGCGGATCGGCCCGTTCGCGGTTCGGCACTTCGGCTATGTGCACGACGACATCACGCTTGCCCTGATTTACTCGGCGGCGGACGGCGTTCTCGTACCGTCGCGCGAAGATACGGCGCCACTGATCGCAATCGAGGCTTTGGCGTGCGGCGCGCCCGTCGTGGGGTTTCCCGTCGGCATCACCGCCGATTTGGTCCGTCATCGGCAAAACGGATATCTCGCCACGCCATTCGATGCGGCGAGCCTGGCGCAAGGCGTGACCTGGCTCGCGGAGAATCGCGGCAACCCGGCGATGCGCGCGGCGGCTCGTGAAACGGCCGTCCACGAAGCAAACATCCAGCTGCAAGTGCCGCGCTACTTGGAAATCTACGCGGCAGCGCGTGACCGGGGGAATCAGTTGAATCGATGACCGACATGCGGCCAACTTCGCCGACGTGCTGCATTGTCGTTCCGGTGCACAATCGCCGGGAAACAACGCTGCAATGCCTGCGACGCCTCGCCGAAATCGGTGTGCTGGAATGGGCGGAGGTGATCGTGGTCGACGACGGCTCGACCGATGGAACGACACCGGCGATCCATCGCGAATTTCCGGCCGTTCGCGTGCTGCAGGGCAACGGGGATTTGTGGTGGACCGGCGGGATCGTGCTCGGAATGCACCACGCGATGCAGCGCGGTGCGCACTTCATCTTCTGGCTCAACGACGACACGCTGCCCGACCCCGGTTCGCTCGAGGCGCTGCACGCCGACGTCAAGAGCACAGGCGGGATTGCGGGCGGCGTCGGTTTCTTACCGGGCGAGGAAGGGCCCGCATACGGCGGTTATCGTCGCGGCTTCTGGCGGCTCCGGGACGGGTTGCGCCCGGGGAATTCGACCGTCACATGCGATGCGCTGAACGGCAACATGGTGTGCATCCCGCGCGAAGTCGTGGAGCGTATCGGATATCCGGACGCGGCGGGGATGCCGCATGGCTATGCCGATTTTGACTACACCCTGCGGGCTAGCCGGTTGGGCATTGCGGTTCGACTTGTAGGGCGCGCCGGGGGCAAAGCGCACGCCAATCTCTCGGCCAATTACCGCTCGTGGCTGTTGAGCGACGTTCCGCTCGGCACGATCTGGCGCGGACTCGGGCGACGCGGGTCGTTTATCTATCAACCGGCGATTCAGCGGTTTTACTGGCGCCACTGGGGTTGCCGCGGGCCCTTTTATTGCGCGTTTATCCTGGCGAAGCTCGTCGGGATTTCGATCGTCCGCCCCCTCGTCCCGCGCTCCTGGCTGCGGCGGCTGCGCGGGCGCAAGTCGCGCGCTTGGCAACACGAACAGCGGCACGCGTCGTGAATTCGAGCACGATTCTGATTCCCGTCCACAACCGCCGTGCGCTGACGCTGGGTTGCCTAGAAGCGCTGCACGCCAACGGCGATCTGCTCGCCAACCGTGTGGTCGTGATCGACGATGGCTCGAGCGACAGCACGGCCGAAGCCGTGCGCGCTGGGTTTCCCAGCGTCGAAATTCTGCCCGGCAATGGGTCGCTGTTCTGGACGGGCGCGATCCGGCTCGCAATGGCGCGACGACGCGAGCGGGGCGAAAGCGGATCCGTGATTTGGTTAAACGACGATTGCCGCCCGAGACCGGGAGCGCTTGCGCGGTTGAACGAGTGGCTATCCCGCCATCCCGCCGCAATCGCCGGTCCTACTTGTATCGATGCAGCTACCCGCCAGCCGTTGCCGACTGGTTTCAGCGGAAGGCGAATCTTTTCGGCCGGCCCCGGGGAAGAACGGCGAGTATCGGGCGTCAGCGGCTTCTGCGTCGGCATCGGTGCAAAAGCAGCCGCTGAGCTGGATTTGCCCGACGCCGAACGTTTCCCGCATTATGCAGGCGATACCGCGTATACGCTGAAAGCCAGTCGCCGAGGTCATCCCGTCGTCTTGCTGGGAGACGTAATCGTCGACGTCGTCGAACGCCCGACAGGGAGCGGAACGTTGGACACGCGCGTCGACGCCTCCGCGTCGTGGCGCACGAACTGGCAAGGCACCTTCTCGGCAACTCAATCGCCGTACCGGCTGCGAACGATGGTCGCGTTGCTGCGTTTGAAGTACGGTGCGGCGCTCGGCACCCCATTGGCGATGCTCAGAGCTGTCGATTGGATCGTTCGACTCGTGCGCGCGAAACTACGGCGACGACTTCCACCTAACGTTCCGCGCTGAAAGCGACGGCAGATCGATCGCGCCGAGGGGCCGACCGGTTGCCGATGTGTCGCGTGACGTCGTCGCATTTGCGACGGCACGCTCGATCCGGACGTCCAAGGCTCCGCGGCACAATCGCGCCGAAGAGTCGGGTTGCAAAAAATGGCTCTAGCCATGGAGTCGGCTCGATGGACCCGCGACTGCGCTTCTGGATCATAGTCACGCTCGCCGTGATCGTGAGCCTGGTCGCGGCATTCGACATCGCAGACGGCCGCTACCTCGTCCCGGCAATCGCGGGGACGCTGTTCCTCTGGATGGCGGTCGAATGGCTCAGCCCCGCTCGGCCGGAAGCATGGGTGCTCGCGATTGCCATCGCGGGCTATGTGCTGGGCAATCGAGGCTTTGCCCAGCTCTCGATCTCGCATTACGTGCCGCTATTGCCTGCGGAATTCGCCCTCCTAGTCGGTGTAGGAGCCACCGTGCTGCGCTTGTCGATACGCCAAGCCGTAGCTGGGCTGCGCGATCCCTTGAACTTTGCGATCTCGGTTTGGGTCATGTTGGGCGCGGCGCGCTTGTGGAGCGACGTGCGAAGCAACGGTCCGATGGCGTTGCGCGACTTCGCCGCCGTATATTATGCGCTGTTCTTCTTCATGGCGCAGGCGCTCGCGTTTCATGCGCCGTCGGCGAGGATCCTCCGGCGGGCTCTCGCGGCGGCGTGTGCAATTCTCCCGGTTTCGTATTTGATCTTTTCGCGATACGAAGACCTTGCCTTGCGGTGGATCACATTTCGCGGTGCACCGCTCATTTTCTACAAAGACGATCTCGTCGCGGCGTATCTTTTCGCGGGCATGTTTTTGCTCCTTACGCTCGACGCTTGGCCGCAGCGGCTGCGTTACGCGTGGGCCGCGGTCGCGTACGGCACCGCTTACACCATCAACTCTTCACGCGCCGCGATCGTTGGACTCCTCGTCGTTTGCGGCTGGTGGGCGCTAGCCCGCCGATGGGCACCTTGGAAGCTGCAGGCGGCGGTCGTTCCAGCCGGCCTCATGGTTCTCGGATTGGCCGGCTTGCTCGGCAAAAAACCGCTCGTGAATACACGCATCTACAGCTTGTACGAACACGTGGCATCGATGGTCGATTTCACGGGCACCGGTCATTATGCGACGGAAAACCGGCAATACGTCGGCGACAACAACCGCTTTCGGCTCGCATGGTGGAACGCCGTTGCGGCCGAGACGTTCGAATACTCCCCGTTCCTCGGGCTCGGTTTCGGCGCCGACCTTACCGGCCGCTTCGTGCGGACATACCCATTGGATCTCGGCGAAGATTTCAACACACGCAGCCCGCATAGCATCATATTTACCGTCCTCGGCCGAATGGGTTTGGTCGGCTTGACGGCGTTCCTCGCGATCGTCTTGGCAATGATCGCCCGTACCGTACAGCTCGCGAAATTAGCGTTGAACGACGATGCCGCGCTCGTCCCGCTCGGCTGGTGGAGCGTCGCCTGGGTCGTCTTCACGAGCGGCTGCTTTGGCGTCGTGCTCGAAGGCCCCATGGGAGCCGTCGTTTTCTGGACCGCACTCGGAATGGCCAATGCGTCCACCGCGAAGTTGCTGGCGCAATCGCGCGCCCTCGAGCCGCAGGAGGCCTCGGTGCCAAAGATGGGGCCATGAACATTCACCGCCTGTACGCCAACGTATCGCCTTTTTTTCGTCGCCGACGAATGCGACTATTTCGGAACACCGTCGGCCTGCGCTCGAACGATCGGATCTTGGATATCGGCGGGACGCCTAGCTTCTGGCAAGACACCGCCCGGGCCGGCGACGCACAACCTCGAGTCACGCTCGTCAACACCGATCGCGGAGTCGTGGAGTCAGCGAAAAGCTGCGGCATGAGCGTGGCCGAGGCGGACGGTTGTGCGCTGCCTTTTGCCGACAACAGTTTCGACATTGTTTTTTCGAACAGCGTGATCGAGCACGTCGGCACCTGGGAGCGGCAACAAGCCTTCGCTTCCGAAGCACGGCGGATCGGTCGCAGGCTGTGGATTCAAACTCCCGCGCGAGAATTCTTCGTCGAACCGCATTTGATCGCTCCCTTCGTTCATTGGCTGCGGCCGAGCCTGCAGCGTCGTTTGATTCGCAATCTTACCTTGCGGGGATGGCTCGAACGGCCGGATCGCGCAACGGTCGACGCTTTTCTCGCCGAAGTCCGGCTCCTCACCGCGGCCGAAATGCGAACGCTGTTTCCCGACTGCTCGATCGTCCGTGAACGCTTTTGCGGGCTCACGAAAAGCTACATCGCGGCCAGAAGCTGATCGCGAACCGCAGCAAACCGATCGGCGCGGTTCGCCCAGAACACACCAAGATGTCTAACGAACGGCGAACGTCGGCTAATTATCAGCCTCGAGAAAGCGAAGCCCGACGCAGATTGACGCGGACCGTCCGCATCCGCTCGGAACTGCGGATGCGGCGCGTAAGGTCCTGGTGCGGCTTCAACGGGTCCGTTTCTCGAGCGCCTCGACCCGAGCGCGCAGTGTCTCGTTTTGCGCCTTCAGCTCCTTGATGGCTTCAATCAATAGCGGCACCGTCAACGTGTAGTTCACGGCTTTGTAGCCGTCTTGGTCCGTCGTGACGAGTTCAGGTGCAACCTTCTCGACCTGTTGCGCAATGACACCGACTTGGCGATTGTCCGGAAAATGCTTTTCCGGAAACTCGTCCTGGCGCCACCGATAGCTGACGCCTTCGAGTTTCGAAACGGTATCAAGCGCATGCGATAGCGGCTGGATGTCTTTTTTCCATCGGGCGTCCGACGGCGACACCACGGTCCCGCGAATCGTCCCGTTGACATCGAGCGTGTACGCCGGCGAATCCGTGGCGATGCCGACGCTACCGCCCATGAAATACGACACTCCGCCCGTGCTGAAATGCACCTTTCGGTTGCCGTTGTTATCGTTCAATCCCAGGTGCGTCGCATGTTCAGGAGAACGGGCCGCCTTCAGTTCCATGGAGGTGACCGCGGGACCGCCGGTCTTCCAATACCACATCGATACATCCCGCCCCGCCTGTTGATTTATCCAATTCCAACCGCCGTCGTCGCCAACGGTGGTGTTCAGCGAACCTCCGCCCCACGGCGGATTGTTCGGCGCGACGGTGAGCGATTGAGTCGACCAGTCCGAGGTCGTCCGGAGACCATGGCCTAATTCCAATGTCGAAACATTTGCCGGGCCTGCCGCGGCACCGACTACCGGGCTCGGTACAAAACCGCTGAAGTTCGGACCGAAGCCGTACAATTTGATCGGCTGGGGCCCGCCAGCGGTTCGAACGTAAATATCCAGGTACACGGTATTGCCGCCGTTGCTGCTGATACGGGCATTGCCGATAACTCCCCCGTTATAATTCGAAAAGCGTGTTTGCTGAATCGCACCGCCAATACCGTAGCCGCTTATATTGTATTGGAGTTCGATGTCCGTGACGGTGTTGTCATAACCTCGATTGTAGATCCGGACGACGCCGCCACTGGTTTCTGATGCGGCGACAATACGGTACCAGCCGACGGCGGTTGGAGTGAACGTGACCGACTTTTCGAGGAGATTCGTGCCCTGAATGTCGCCGTTCACATCGAGCGTCACCTTCGGGGTCGATGTTCCAACGCCGACTTTCCCGCCGAACGGGTTCAGGGCCAAGTCGCGATACGCGACCCCCGCTGACTCCGATTGTAATGTCGCGAACTTCGCCGCCGAATCGAAGGACATCCACAGGCCGCTGTCACCTGGCGTGAGTCCGTACCCGCCAACGTTAACCCGACCGCCAGAAAACCCGAAGCGGCCAACGCCAGCGACCTCGAGTTTTTCCGTCGGCGTCGACGTGCCAATGCCGAGATTGCCTGCAGTGTAATACGCGTTCGCCCCGTTGAGCAGGAACGGCGACGAACCGGCAGGACCTTGCAGGCCCTGCGGACCGGCCGGGCCTTGTGGGCCGCTTGGGCCCATCGGCCCTGTCGCCCCGATTGGACCAGCGCTTCCGGTATCGCCTTTCGGACCCTGCGGCCCGGTGTTGCCGATGGGACCTTGCGGGCCTTGGGCGCCCGGAGCGCCAGTGAGGCCTGCGGGACCCTGGGAACCGACCGGACCGGTTGGTCCTGCCGCACCAGTGTCACCTTTGACGCCCTGCGGGCCTTGCGGACCGATCGGACCCGTCGCCCCGGCATCCCCTTTCACCCCTTGCGGACCTTGTGCGCCGGTCAAGCCGGTGTCGCCTTTGATGCCTTGCGGCCCGCTCGGACCAGTCGCACCCGCTGCCCCGGTGTCGCCCTTCGGGCCTTGAGCACCTGTTGCACCAATGGCGCCAGTATCGCCTTTCGGGCCTTGCAGTCCGATCGGACCGACCGCACCGGTCGCGCCGGTTAGGCCCGTATCACCCTTTGGGCCTTGTGGTCCTACGGCACCGGCCGCGCCGGTATCGCCTTTCAATCCTTGCACACCTTGTGGACCCGTCGGGCCGACAGAGCCGACATCCCCTTTCAGGCCTTGTGGTCCCGTCAAACCGATGTCCCCCTTCGCGCCTTGCGGCCCAACCGGACCAACGGCACCCGTGTCGCCTTTCGGGCCCTGAGGACCTTGGAGACCGGTGGCGCCAACCGCCCCGACATCGCCTTTCGGTCCCTGCGCTCCCGTAAGACCAATGTCGCCCTTTGGACCTTGCGGTCCCACCGGGCCCGTCGCGCCAGTTAGGCCTGTGTCGCCTTTAAGGCCTTGTGGGCCGACCGCACCCATCGCGCCGGTATCGCCTTTCAATCCTTGCGCGCCCTGAGGACCGGCTGGACCGATGGGGCCGACGTCTCCTTTCAGGCCTTGTGGTCCCGTCAAACCGACGTCCCCCTTCGCGCCTTGCGGCCCCACTGGACCAACGGCACCCGTGTCGCCTTTCAGGCCCTGAGGACCTTGGGGACCGGTGGCGCCAACCGCCCCGACATCGCCTTTCGGTCCCTGCGCTCCCGTGAGACCGATGTCGCCTTTCGGACCTTGCGGTCCCACCGGGCCGACTTCGCCTGTTGCACCGGTAGCTCCCGTGTCGCCTTTTGGACCTTGCGGGCCGGCGGTACCCGTCGCCCCCGTCTCTCCTTTCGGACCCTGTGGGCCCACCGCGCCAACCTCGCCTTGTGGACCTTGCGGCCCCGTATCGCCTTTCACGCCTTGATCGCCTTTAGGGCCCTGCTCGCCCACGAGCCCTTGCGGCCCGGTGTCACCTTTGGGCCCCGTTGCGCCCGTCTCACCTTTGGGCCCGACCGGACCGGCTTCGCCTTTCGGGCCGATGGGACCATCAGCGCCAACGGCTCCTGCGTCGCCCTTCAGGCCTTGCGGGCCCACATCGCCTTTGTCTCCCTTTGGGCCCGTCTCGCCCTGCGGCCCTTGCGGGCCCACCGCACCGGTATCGCCTTTTTCACCCTGCGCGCCTTGAGGTCCTGCCGTTCCCTGCGGGCCCACCGCTCCGTCCGCGCCCGTGTCTCCCTTAATGCCTTTCGGCCCCACCGCGCCGATCGTGAGATCGAAAACGTCGTTCTGGGTGGTAGCCTTGCCCGTGGATACTTTGAGCAGATAAGTGCCAGCCGCGGTGGCCACGGAATCGGGCAGATCCGTGATGATCTCTTGATTCGCCGGGTCAAACGAACGCACCTTCAGCACAATATCCCCGTAAGGGGGGACAGTAATCGAAATGGTGCCGCCAAATACATTCTCGGTGCCGAAGTTGTGCCCCGATACGACGAGGATGTTGATCTTGGAATCGTTCGGGCCGGCATTGGCACTTGGGGCTACGCCAAAACGCGGCTCAGCGGCGGTGATGATCAATTGCGGTGTCGGAGTGGCGGCGGAGGCGATACGTAGCGCCGACAAATTCGCGACAATGCAGGACAATATGAACAGGACTCTGGCTTTCATGGGGTGGTGGCTGGATTCATTTCCACGCGGGGCTGACGAACGTCGCCGGACGAAAGCGAGCCGGGCACAGATCTGAAAATGGCGGTTGATCGGAGTAAAACCCATTTCCCTATTCAACTAAAATATGCGAAAGCATCGCCGAAGCGCCTTGAGCCGGCTGTAGCAATGGCGGCGGTGGAGAGCCCATCCCTACACGGGGGGACACAGTCGACCGCGCGAATGTTCGCGTGCGGGGGCATCGGCGACTCGGCTCCCTCCGTACCAAGCAGAATCGACGCAGCTCAAAACCACCGAATACACCAAGGCTATCCTTGGCTCTCGCGGCCGGAAATGTTTCCGGCCATAATCTCGTCGCCCGAGCGCACTCGCCACTTGCTCCCGCTGGCGCGGCACGATTGGTTCGCGTCAGGTTCGCTTCAGAACTCCGCGCTTTTCGCATCGACTCGTGAATCTCCCCTCGCCCACCGATTATTTCGCGTTCCTCAAAACGACGACCCGCGCCAACTGGGATTTTCTCACGCCAATCGCGCTGTTCGCGCTGAGCTGCATCGGGATCGCGTTCATTTATTCGGCGCAATTCTCCGCGCTCCACACCTCCAACCTGACCGGCTTCAAAGCGCTGCTGCGCGAGGAATGGTTCAAACAGATCATCTATTTGATCATCGGCGGCGCCATTTATGTGATGGTTTCGCTAATCGATTATCGATTTTGGCTGAGCGTCGCGCATTGGTTCTACGCCGCCTGCATGGTGCCGCTCGTTCTCGTGCTGATTCCTGGCGTGGGCGGCAGCGCCGCCACCCGTTGGGGCGCGCAGCGGTGGATCGATCTTGGCTTCTTCAATTACCAGCCGTCGGAAACCGCGAAGATCGCGGTCTTGTTGATCACCGCGAGTATCCTGATACACTCCAAGATCGGCACCGTCGCACAATCCCTAGGCACCCTCGGGAAATTGGCCCTTGCGGTAGGCGCACCCATGTTCTTGATCTTAAAACAGCCAGACCTGAAGTCGGCGATCGTCCTGCCCCCGATGGTGTTCTCGATGCTCTATGTCTCCAAGCTTTCGACCCGATTTTTTCTCGGGGCCTTGGGGGCATTTCTCCTCGTGGTGGGCATTGTTTCCCTGGACACTTGGCAATATGCTAAGTTCATGAAGGAGAATGACTACTCGTTCAACACGCGTAGCGACGACAAAGACACTACGGTTAAGAAATATCACTCCTGGCTGCCGCTGCACGATTATCAGCGCAATCGCATCCTAACCTTTGCGGCGCCGGAAACGATCGATCCCAAGGGCACCGGCCCGAGTTGGAATTCACGTCAATCGCTGATCTCCGTCGGCAGCGGCGGATTGGTTGGCAAAGGTTGGACCGAGGGCACGCAGGCCCAGCTGGGTTATCTGCCACCCTCGGTCTCGCATAACGATTTTATCTTCTCGGTCATCGCCGAGGAAAAAGGATTTCTGGGAAGCCTCACGGTCCTAGGCCGGTGTGGAATAGTGTTGTTCAATGGCATTCGCATCGCCGGTTCCGCTCGGGACCGGCTCGGCACGTTGCTCGCTTTAGGCGTCACGATGCTCTTCACGGTGCACGTGTTTGTGAACATCGCCATGACCATCGGGCTGGTGCCCATTACGGGCATACCGCTTCCCTTCATCAGCTACGGTGGCTCCTTTGTGCTTAGTTGCTGCTTGCTGCAAGGACTGGTCCAGAGCGTCTGGCGCTTCCGAAAGGATTTCGCATGAAATCCGATCGTGCCATTGACCGCCCTGCCGGAATTTCCTGCGCCGCAACCGCCGCACCCGGGTGCCCCGTGATCAAGCCACACACCCGCCATGAGCGAACAAACGCAGCCCCCATCGTCCGGAGGAGTTCCCTCCGACGTGACCCAGAAATATGACGAAGAGCTCGTCAATCCTCCGCCCGAGAAGGAATCCTCCCCGGTCAGTAACGCCGAGCTGAAAGCCGGCGCCGCCGAACGAGCCAAGCAACGTCCTCTCCTCCAAAAAATCCTCGCGGTGTTCCAAAAGGAAAAAGGCTCCTACCGCGAGTTGATCATCAACTCCGAGCCGCTCGAAAAGCGCGTCGCGCTGCTCGTCGACGGTCGCCTCGAAAAGTTCGAAATCGAGCGCGAATCCGACAATCGGATGGTCGGCGGCATCTACAAGGGCCGTATCAAGAATCTCGATCCCGGCCTCAAGGCCGCGTTCGTCGACATCGGCTACACCAAGAACGCGTTTCTCCATTACTGGGACATGCTGCCCGCCGCCGCCGACTCCTCCGTCGAAGTCGTGCGCGTCAACAAGCGCCGCAGCCAGCCCGATCGGCCGGCTGAACCGACGGTGAAGGACATCCCCAACCTCTACCCTCCGGGCAGCGAAATCGTCATTCAAGTCACCAAAGGCCCGATCGGCACCAAGGGTCCGCGCACGACGACGAATCTTTCGATCCCCGGGCGCTATCTGATTTTGACGCCGTTCAGCGAAGGCTGCGGCATCTCGCGCAAGATTGAGGACCCGCTCGAACGCAAGCGGCTCAAGCAGCTGATCAACGAGCTCACCTTGCCCGAAGGCGTCGGCGTGATCGTCCGTACCGCCGGCGAGGGCAAAAAAGCCCGCTACTTCGTTCGCGATCTCCACATCCTGCTCAAAACCTGGGAGGACATCACGGCGAAGATGAAGAGCGAACGTTCGCCGGCGTGCCTCTATATGGAACCCGATCTGGTCGAGCGCACCGTGCGCGATTTCCTCACCGAGGAGGTCGACCGCGTGCTGATCGACAGCAAGGACGACCATGAGCGCACGCAGCGGCTCGTCGCGCAGATTTCGAAGCGCAGCGCGGGCAAGATCGCGCTCTACAAGGACAGCATCCCGATCTTCGAGCGCTTCAACATCGAGCGGCAGATCGAGCAGACCGGCCAGCGCAAGGTGCCGTTGCCCTCAGGCGGCGAGATCATCATCGACGAAACCGAGGCGCTCATCGCGATCGACGTCAATACCGGCTCGCACAAGAACCGCGGCGGCGACGAGAAGAACGTCATCTATGCCGTGAATCTCGAGGCGGCCGCGGAAATCGCGCGCCAAATCCGGCTCCGCAACCTCGGCGGCCTGATCATTATCGACTTCATCGACATGAAGGAGCGCCGGCACCGCAACGCCATCTACGAAAAGATGGTGGAGCTGATGTCGACCGACAAAGCCAAGAACCACATCCTGCCGATCTCGCAGTTGGGCATCATGCAAATGACGCGTCAACGGCAGCAGGAATCGCTGTCGAGCAATCTTTACACCGACTGCCCGTACTGCCGCGGCCGCGGTATCGTGAAGAGCGCGACCACGATGTCCGTCGAGCTGCAGCGCAAGCTGAGTTCGGTCGTCCGTCGTCTGCAGCTGCGCAACGACGGCAAGGAGTATTCGCTCCGCGTGATGGTGCATCCGAGCATTCTCGAGCGCCTGCGCAGCGAGGACGCCGATCTGCTCGTGCGGATGGAGAAGCTCTTCGGCGTGAAGTTGGCCTTCCGCGCCGACCTCAACTACCACGTCGAGAATTTCAAGATCATCAACGCCATCACCGGCGAAGAATACCGCTGACGCTGGGGCACGCTAATAATTCCGTGTGCGCATAATTATTTCGTGTGCACACGGAATTATCGCCGCCCCCGGGGGGCGGCCGATGGTAGTTGAGCAACGAGGTGAGGTGATTTCCATGAATGTCTCCCGACCCACGCAGCGCCTGCTGCTGATTCTGCTCATGTTCGGTCCTGCTCTCGGTGCCTTCGGTGAAGCACCGGACGCCGCCGGGGGACGCATCGCCTGGTGGCGGGAAGCCCGGCTCGGTCTCTTCATCCACTGGGGGCTGTATTCTATTCCGGGCCGCGACGCCTGGGTCCAGTGGGACGATCAGATCCCGGTCAACGAGTACGCCAAGCTCGCCGATCGTTTTCAACCCGATCACTTCGATCCCAATGCCTGGGCCGCGACCGCCCGGGATGCCGGCATGAAATACGTCGTGCTCACGTCCCGGCATCACGACGGCTTCGCCCTGTTCGACAGCGACGCGAGCGACTTCACCAGCACGAAGTCCGCGGCGCACCGCGACTTTGTCGCCGATTACGTGCGCGCGGTTCGTGCCGCGGGACTGCGCGTCGGGCTGTATTACTCGCCGCTCGATTGGCGTTTCCCGGGCTTCTTTTTCCCTGACCTGCAACGTGCCAGCGCTGAAGCGATGCGCGCACAGTATCACCGCCAGATCGAGGAACTCCTCACGCATTATGGCCAGATCGATGTGTTGTGGTTCGATGGGGGCGAAGCCCACTGGCTGAATTTCGGCGCGGACTGGCTTCCGGGCGGGCGATGGCAGAAACGGCCGGCGGGCCAATCCTATCACGGCGGCTTCAGCTGGCAGCACGAGAAGGTCCTCGACTTCCTCCGCCGCACCCAACCCGACATCCTGATCAACGGCCGGGCCGACATGCCGCCGGATTTTCAATCGCGCGAAGGTGACCGCGCCCTCGGCGTTTTCGACAACGAACATCCGTGGGAGCTGTGCACGACGCTTGCCCACGGCTGGGGCTGGGAGCCAAACGCCGCGGTGCGTTCGCTGGAGAGCAGCATCCGACTGCTCGCACAGGTCGTCGGCCGCGATGGCAACCTCCTGCTCAATGTCGGGCCACGTCCCGACGGCCAGATCGATCCGCCGCAGGCTGCCCGGCTGCGCGAGATCGGCGCCTGGCTCGCTCGTTTCGGCGAAAGCATCTACGGCACGCGCGGTGGGCCCCTTCTCCCCGGCAGTTATGGCGTATCAACGCGCAAAGGACACCGGGTGTACGTGCACCTCCTCGAGCATCGACCGGCGGAGTTGATCGTTCCGGCATTCGGCGATGCCCATGTGATCCACGTGTCGCTCCTGGGCGGCGGCGAACTCGCTTTTCGACCATCGCCCTCCGGCATTGCCATTGCGCTGCCCACGATTGGGCTCGATCCGAATGACCCGATCGTCGCGTTGGATCTCGACGCCGACGTCAGCACCCTTCCGCTGGTGAGCTGGCCGCCGCAAAGCGTCGATCACGTGGACGGCAAATAATAGCCTCGGTCGGGCCGCGAGACCGACGCTCCGGAAACGTCCGAATCGCTCTCGTCGCTGCGCGCAGGCCAGCGCATTCCCCGGCTGTTTCAGGCCCCTTCCAGCTTCGGCGCCTCCCGACCCCGACGTCTCGCATGACAGGCGTCCGGGCAAGCCTTCTTCAGCGCTACCTCAGCTCGTGCCCGGCTCAGAGATGCATCGTAACGGCGCTGCCCGTGT
>CBINOT010000079.1:0-25041 GCA_966252355.1 uncultured Opitutus sp.
ACGGGCGTCTCCCCCGTGGCCAGTCCCCGAGCGTCAAACCCACGGGCGGGACGCCCGTGCCACACAAGCAACTTCCGACGCACGCATCATCGAGCATCTCCAAATTTCCGACACCGCTCATGTATCATCCTACGTTCTCCGACACGCCCTCGATACCGGCATGTCGACGTACTCCGACACAGACGGCGGTTTCACTTCGCTTCCGCCAGAGTTGCTCGAGTCCGACTGGATTCAAACGGCAAACGGGTCGCGGGCGATCGCCGGCGAGCGCATCCTCGAATTCGAACTCACAGCCGATGCGACGGTTTTCATCGCTCGCTCCGAACGCGCGCCGCTGCCGAGTTGGCTGCGGACCTGGGAACCGACGGGAACGAAATTAACCACCAATGCTGCGCCCGGCGTGCCGTTCGCCGTGTATCGCAAGGCATCCGTTCGCGGCGCAACAGTCGCCCTCGGCGGTAATGTCGAGTCGGCGACCGACAACGTGCCGATGTACTGCGTCTTCATCGTACCACGTCGTCCTG
This sequence comes from uncultured Opitutus sp., assembly GCA_966252355.1. Taxonomy (GTDB): domain Bacteria; phylum Verrucomicrobiota; class Verrucomicrobiia; order Opitutales; family Opitutaceae; genus ER46. The sequence continues at coordinate 525 of CBINOT010000079.1, forward strand.
CGCCCCCGCCCCAGCTCGTTCACACTCTGCACGAGGTAGGGCCCAACCTCCGGGCGGGCCGATCTTCGGAGGCAGCACGCGCGTCCGCACCGCTACGCGCCACCGGCAACCTCCGGATCGGCCGCGAAATCTTTACCGATGCCGACACCCGCCTTGTTTCGCTTCCCGCCAATCTCACCGACTGCGACCTGATCGCGCTGCCGCGCCACAATCCGCCCGCGATCCAATTCACCGTCAGCGATCATGTCGAAGTCTACGTCGCTTTCGACGCGCGAATAACCGATCGGCCCGCATGGCTCGCCGACTGGGTGCTCTCGCGCGACACGATCGCCACGACCGATTCGGCGGCGCCGAAATTCATCCTGCTGCGTCAACGCTACACGCCCGATCAACACGTGCGGCTCGGCGGCAATGACTCGCAACCGGGCCGGCCGACGCCGTCTTACTTCGTCATCGTCCGCGCTGTTCGCCCAGCGCTGTTCCTCGAAGCCGAAACCGCGGCGCTGACTGACGCGGAAATCGTGAACAGCGTCTCGGGCGCGACGGGTGATGCCGCCGTGAAGCTGCTCGCCGGCTCCACGCATGCAATCGAATGGACCACCGCGGTGGGCGTCGGCGACCGTTACGGGGTCAACCTACGCTACACCTCGACGACGCCAAGCCCGGCAGTTGCCGCCGAGCTCGCAATCATCGGCGCCGACGGCCGGACGCTCCGCACGGACAAACTCGACTTCGCCGCCGTGTCGCAACCGGGCAGTTGGTCGGTCCTGCGCACGCGCACCGGCTCGAGCATCAACGCCGGCACTTACCGCTTCCGTCTCACCCTCCAAGGCGACACTCCACTCGTCATCGACTCGCTCGAGGTCGAATAGTGTACCCATCCGCCAGCTGCGTCACCGCACAGACGGCCAAACCAAGTGTCATCCATTAGATGACACTTGGCTTGGTGGCTGGGTGGTGCGGGGTGTCGCGCGTTTGGCTGTGGTCAGCGATCATCAGGCGGCATTCACCGTTTGCCGGTTGGTTCCGATGTCGCCAGCCTGATCACGGTCGTCGTCCACGGGATGTCGCCGCCAGTAGTTCGCGAGGATCGAGCCGGAGACGTTCATCCACGGGCTGAAGATCGCGGCGGCCAAGCCGACGGTCGCGAGCTTGCCCATGCCGCCCGCCAGGCCGGAGGCCATGCCGCCGTTCTGCAGGCCGACTTCGAATGCCACGGAACGCGCCGAATTTTTATCGAGACCGGCGCCCCGGCTCAGCCAATAGCCGAAGAAATACCCCGCCGCGTTATGCAGCGCCGCGGCCAGGAAAAGCAGCGCACCGATCTGCAAGAGATTATTGCGACCGGCCGCCGTCGTTACGGCCGTGAAGTAAACAATGCCCGCCATCGAACAGATTGGCATTTTGCGACCGATCACGGGCCACCGACCGACCGCGCCGTGATACAGGATGCCCGCGAGGACGGCGGCCATGAAGAAGCCAAACGTGCCGACGATCAACCGCAGCCATTCGGGTACATTCGCGGCGATCCAGGTCCAACCCCCGCAAGCAATAAATAACAGCCACACGGCTGCGATGACCGCAAGCCGGTGGACGCGGGCTCGGCCAGCGACACTCGCATGCTTTAGATAGTCATGCAGCAGCGCGGCGCCGATCGGCACGATCACCATTTTGATGATCTCCATCATCATGTTCACGAACTTCACGTCGACGTACGCCCGCGCAAAAATCTTCATCAGGAGCGGGGTCATGAACGGCGCAATCAACGTCGTGATCGCGGTCACGGTCACGGACAATACGAGATTCGCGCCCGCGAGATAAGCCATCACGTTCGACGCGAGCCCGCTGGAGCAAGAGCCGATCAGAATGATGCCCGCCGCGATCTCCGGTTCGAAGTGAAAGACCTTCGTGAGCGCAAAACCCACCAGTGGCATCACTGAAAAATGACAGACGATGCCCACGAGCACGCCGCGCGGCGTGCGCACGACGCCCTTGAAATCGTCCAGGCTCATCTGCGTGCCCATCCCAAACATCACCGTTTGGATCACGAGCAGGATGACCCACTTGTTGCGCAAATCGAAACTCCCCCAATGTAGAAATGCCGCCGGGTAAATCATGCTCGTCGTAACCGCGGCCACGATCCACGCGGTGAATTGATAACCGCGCAGCGCGGGATTCGCACCGAGACCGAGGGCAAGAGTGATCGCGGCAATCACTGCGCCCGGTTGCCAAAGCGCGGGATGGCCAAGGACGAGACCGGCGGCGGTCGCGAGCAACGCGATCGGACTGACGAAGAGGATCAGCTTGCGCATGGAACAATAGAGACGGTCGAACGCCCGAGCCGCGACGGCGGGGTACGGCCCGTCCTCCGTAGGCTTCGCGAAGGAGGAAGACCCCGCCCTACATCAACCCCTGCGAAAGGCGCGGTCGTCACGCGCTCATCTCCTTGGCGAGATGTTCGATCGCGATCGGCGGGCTGGCGAGAATCGGAACGCGGCGATCGACATGCGGAAACGCGTCCACCACGCGCGCCATCGAAGCTTGCGCGAGCACGATCACATCGACCTCGGTCGAGAGTTCCTGCAGCGCGTTGGCCACGAGCGTGTCGTGACGCGCCGCGTCTCCGCTCATCAAGGCTTCGAACGCGCCTTCGCAAAGCCGGGAGACCAGCTCGATCTCTTTGCCGGCAAGCTGCGCGCGACGGCGCACGAGATCGGATGTTGGGATGAGCGTCGTTGGCAGCGTGGCAATCACGCCGATCCGTCGGCCGGTCTGCACCGCCTGATCAGCCATCGGCTGATCGACGCGCAACACCGGAACGGCGGCGAACGGCGCCGCCGCTTCGACCGCCGGGCCGATGGAAGAACAGGTCACGAGAATGCGATCCGCCCCACCCGCTTCGGCGGAGGTGATATACGCGGCCACCCGGCGCGCGATGTCCGCGGTAAGCGACCCGCGCGCACCGATTGCGCGGACCAGGCTGTCGTCCACGATATTGAACGTGTCGACATTGGGCAGCTTGGTCTTGCAGAGCTGCGCGAAGATCGGGACGAGCGTCGCGGAGGTATGCACCAGTGCTAACGTTTTCGTTTTCATAGTAACGTGCTGAGGAACAGAGGGAGTAACCGCGAATGGACGCGAATGAACACGAATTCAAACCGCATTCAGCATGCTGCCGGTTTCTGAACGTTGGCCACCAAAGACCATCGCGGTTCAGAGGGAAAGTAACGACGCGAAATCGTCCGATTCGCGTCTATTCGCGTGCATTCGCGGTTAAACATCATCGCTTGAAATCCTCACACCTTGCCGGCGGCGACGGCGCCGAAGTAGTTTTCGGCGCCGACTTGTCCGCCTTTGAAATTCACTTCGATCCCATCGACCGGAGAGCCCGGCGCGAAGGCGCGACACAGCGGGGCACCAGGCGCGAGCGGTGCGATCATCTCGACGGCCTCGATGCCTAATGCGCGCGCCGCAAAGCCAGACGTGTCGCCGCCGGCCACGAGCAAACGCCTCACTCCGGCGGCAGCGATGATTTCGCGTGCGATCGTTCCCAACGCAGTGCCGAGCGCGAGCGACGAGACGGATCCTGTACGCTCTGCTCGAGTGCTGGGAGGAGCGTTACGCCCCGACGTGGCCGCGCCTTCCTCTCCCGCGCCGAAATCCGAGCCATGCGAATGTACAATCACAGGCCGACCCGCCCGTGCGTGCGCAACGGCGCTCTGGATCGCCGCCTCGATGCGATCGCTAGGTGCGGCGGCATCGATGCCGACTTCGACGAAGCCGTTGCGCAGCGCCCAACGGGTTTGGTCGAGCGTCACCGGCGAACAGCTGCCCGAAATCACCAGCAGCGGATTCGCTGGGCTTGCTTCGCCCCATGTACGGGACGGCAATGGTTGCTGCGCGTTCCATTGCGCGCCGAGTGCCATTTCAATGGCGGAGGAGCCCACGGAAAATAAGGGACGTTCCACTGTCCCAACCGGCTCGATCAACGCGCCGATCCGCGAGAGGTGCGCATTCTCGAGCACGTCGAACAAGATCACCTCCGCGCCCTCGGAGACGAGCCGATCCAAGTTTGCCCGCCGATCGAGCTCACCTCTCGCAAGCGCGAGAAAATCGAAGAGCGCGACGCGTTTCTGCGTTTGGCGCGAAAGATGGAGGGCGAGGTCCGCTTCGTCCATCGGCGTGCTCGGATGCCGGCTCATCGCGGGATGCCGGTCGAGCCGGTGGATCGCGCCCGCACTGCCGATGCCGAAACGCGCGAACAGATTGCCAAACGCACAATAGCGACCGAGCGGCGGCGCCCCGACCACCAAGGGCACAAACGCATCGCCGAAGATTTCGGCCCCGACATCGATCGCGCGTCCAATGCTGCCGACCGTGGGCGACGAATCGAAAGTCGAGCAGACCTTGTAGTGAACATGCGGCACGCCGAGCGCACGCAAGGTCGTAAACGCCGGCCGCAACTCGCGCTCCATCTCGGCCGGCGCGAGCGCACGCGTGAAACCCGCGACGCCGATCGCGCCGAGATCGGGGAAGCGTGCAAGCTGCTCCGGCGTCGGCGGCGAGGTAAAGAGAACCGTCCGAACGCCGGCGCGCGTCAGAAACTCCAGCGCGTCGGTCGAGCCCGTGAAATCGTCCCCGTAATAGGCGAGTCGCAGGGTCATGGGAGCACGGGTAAAATCCGGAGAGTTTCCCGCGAATCGCGCGAATCGGCGCAAATAGACCCAGCCATTCTCCGCGGATGAGGCGGATCAACGCGGATAGTATCCATTTCATCCGTGCCATCCGCGGAGGACCACTCGCTGGCGTTCGCAGCGATAGGGTACGGATTCGTGTGGATTCGCGTCATTCGCGGAGAGGTGTTTCCGGAACGTTCATCCCATCTTGCCGAACTTCGTGACCGACTTCGCCAGTTCGGGATATTTTACGGCGGCTTGCTCGAGCGTGAGTCCTTCGACGGCGGCCTCCCACCACGTGCGTAGCGAGCGCACGCCGGCGGCGGCGCCGTCGGGATGCGCCATGATTCCGCCGCCGGCCATGTAGAGCAGGTCGACAGTTTGCGTGCGGCGATACGTTTCGGGCGCCTGCCCACCCCACTGTCCGGATGAAACGACGGGCAACGGCCGGCGATGACTGCCCTGTTGCTGCAGGGCGGGGTCTCCCGCCCCCGCCGTCGCGCGGAAAGTACCCGAACTTTCGGCGGGGTCAGGCGACCCCGCCCTACATTTTCCGCTGAGCGGCGCGAGGCAGCATTCGATCGAATGCACGACGGAGTCGTCGGGCTCCCAGAATTTGTTCGCGATGCCGTTCACGTGCAGTTGATCGACGCCCGCAAGCCGCCAGAGCTTTTGGTACGCGGCGAAGTCCATGCCGAGCAGCGGATGCCGATTCAACATGCCCCAGCCATTGCGGTGGCCGTGAATCGCGAGCGCGCCGCGATCGCAGATTCGTTTCGCCGCGACCAGGCCCACGCTGTTCAGGCTCATCATCGCGCAGGTGCCGCCGAGCGCGACGATCGTATCGTAGTGCCGCAGCATTTCGTCGAACTCATCGCTGATGTTGAACGCGTACATCGCCTTTTTGCCGGTGCGGTCGGCGTGGGCGTTAATTACGCGCATGATCGCCTCGGCGCGCGCGTCGAACGGCGAGTGTGGCGGGTTCGCCATCAGTTCGTCGTCCTTGATGAAGTCGATCCCGGCCTCGACGAGGGTCGCGACCATTTCGGCCGTTTGCTGCGGCGTCAGCCCGATGCTCGGTTTGATGATCGTTCCGATCAGAGGCCGACCGGAAACGCCCGTGAGCTCCCGGCAGCCTTCAACCCCGAACTTGGGCCCGCGAAAACGCGCGACGAACTCCGCCGGCAGTTCGAGATCGAGCAATCGCAGTCCCGAAAACTGCGCGAGCTCGTAGAGATTGCCCTGCACCGTCGAGACCAGCGTCGGGAGATTATAGCCGAAATTCTCGATCGACCACGAGATCGCGATCTCGGCGCGCTGAAACATCTGGCCGCCACCACGCGCGCCGGGCAACGAGGGCGCGGTCACCGATTCGAGCCGGGTAACGCTCTCCACGCGTGCAGCGAAACGCTGCTTCAACTCCGCCGTTTCGCCCGGGACCGCGACAAAGGTGCCTGACGATTGTTCGCCGGCGAGCGCGTCCGCAGCGGCTTCGATTTCGCGCGGCGTCTCGATCAAATAACGCGCGGTGAGTCGTGAAGTCATGTGGCGCTCGGTTTTCCAATGAGGGAGGGCGTCAGGCTTGCTGACGGTCCCGCTGAGGGGCGGCGTCTGCAAGACAGACGCCCTCCAAATCGATCCACGGTATGAAGACTTCTCATCGCACGGGCATCCAGACACTCATGTCGGTATCGCCGCGATTGCCCCACGCGTAGTACGGAATCATCGACACTTCGACGGGGCGGAGATCATTGCTCGTCGCTTCGCGATACAGTTCGCCCGGGCGCCATGCCGGCCGTTGCAAGGCTAGCGCGGGCATGGTCAGCGCCACGACGCTCGCGTTCGCCACGGTAATGCGTCGCACGCCAAACTTCGTGGGATCGTTTCGCAACGAGAGCGCGAGATCGGACAGCTTCACGCCCTCCGGCACGTCGTTCGCCTCGAGGCAATACACCAGCGGGCCATAACGCACCGCGACTTGATCGACGGTTTCTTCGACGAGGGGATTCGCTTCCCACACCGTAGGCGTGAAACGAAGATCGAGCTCGATGCGATCGCCGGCGCGCCACACCCGTTTTAGTTGCGCGTAGGTACCAGGCAGCAAGTCGACATCAGCGCTCTCGCCATTGACCCGCAACGTCGCGGCGTCGCGGTGCAGCCAACCGGGGATCCGCAGCTTTAACGCGACCGGCTGCTCGGGGGCCGAGTCGATCGTGAGCTTGATCGTACCGTTCCAAGGATAATCCGTTTCCTGCCGCAGCTTGAGCGACGGGCCGTCGGTCCACTTCGTATCGAGCGTGTTCGCGCCGTAAAGGTTCACCCAGAGCGTGCCCGGCGAAAGCGAATACACGTAATTATGCGCCTCCGCGATGGTGCGGACGACATTCGGCGGACAGCAAAAGCTCGATTTGATGTTCGGCGTCCGCGTGCGCGACCAGCGCATCGGCCATTTGAAATCTTCCGCCTTCCGCAGCGCGTTGACGTAGAAGTAATGCGTGCCTTCGAGGCTGATGCCCGGCAATACGCCGTTGTACAGCGATTGCTCGAAGAGGTCCGCGTAACGCGCGTCCGCGGTGTTTTCCAGCATCCGCCACGTCCACATCGCGTAGCCGATCGTCGCGCAGGTTTCGTTGTAGGCGGTGAGATTCGGCAGCTGGTAATCGCGGCCGTACGATTGATGCGTGGCCTTGATCGCCTTGGCATTGCTCGACCCGTCGGGCGACGCTCCGTCGTAGAGCGCGCCAGTCATGCCGGTGATGTAGAGCTTCGTCCCGGCGACATTGTCGGCCAGCGTGGACAACGCTTTCAGCAGCGAGGCGTCGCCCGATTCGGCGAAGACGTCGGCCACGCCGGCATACAGGTAGTTGGCCCGAACGGCATGGCCCTCCGCATGCGTCAATTCGCGGAATGGCATCCGATCCTGGTTGTAATCGCTGCCGACGTCCGGCGGCACGAGGCTGCGAATTTCGATGAGCTTTTTCGCCAGTTCGAGATAACGCGGGTCGCGCGTCGCCCGGTACAGCTCGACCACGCCCATGTAGTGCGAAGGGCAGATCGCGTTGCGCGCCAATTCTTCGGGCGCGCGGGCGCAAAGCTGATCGAGATAATCGGCGGCTTTGCGGGCCAGGACGAGGAGCGAGGTCTTGCCGGTCGCGCGATAATGCACGCACGCCGCGGTCATCAAGTGACCCATGTTGTAGGTTTCGAAATGATCGCGGTCGGCAAATTCCTTCACCTTCGGATCGCCCTGCCGCTGCGGGATGATCGTTTGCGTGTGCAGATAGCCATCCTCGCGCTGGGCCTTCGCAATCACGGCAATGATCTGGTCCATCTGCGCGTCGAGCGCGGGATCGCGCGTGACGGCATACATCTGCGCCACGGCCTCGAGCCACTTGAGGAAATCGCCATCGTTGAACGGCGGGCCGTGAAACTTGTCGTCGCCGCGATGCTCCAGGCCGGCGGCAATCAGATAATTCGCCCACGCATGGCTCTCGGTGTCGCTCTGAAAGATTTCCCAGAGGTGCGGCACCATCGTCTCGCGACACACCGCGAAACGCTCCTGCCAAAATCCGCCGGTCCATTTCACGTCGGCGAGATCCGTCATGTACATCTTTGCCTCCGGCGAACGCGTCGTGTCGATCAACGCACGTTCGCCGGCGTGAAGACACGTTGCGGCGACGCCGAGGACAAGCAGCAGGCAGGAAAACCAACCCGATGGGGACATCGGGTTCCACCGAGAGGAATACGAAATCACGAGCACGACTGTTGGGGAACGAACGAGAGGAGCGAGCCTAGGATAATCTTACGGCGGCATCTCCCGTATTTGCGCGAACTTTCGCCGGGAATCTAAGACGGCGCCTCTGTCTACGTTGTAGCGGAACGCGTGAGCGTTTCGTGAAGGCGCGCGAACGACGAAAACCTCACGGCTTCCGCTACAACTCGCATATGGCTGCTGACGTGACGCTCGCCATCAAAGACGTCCTTTCGCTTCGCCGATGCTACCGCTGCACTTTCCGACGCGACAGCACGGCGACGTCGTAACGGGGCAGCTCAACTTTGCCGGAGGCATTCGGCCGCAGCAGGTCTTCGAGTCCGGCCGAGAGTTCGATGGTCGCGGGCTTTGCGTTGTGATTGATCACGACGAAAATCTCACGCCCCTGCCCCACCCGCCGACACACCTCGACACCGGCCGGCACGTTGAGCGTCGGCGAAGTCACCCCCGCGGCGGAGGTCAGCGTTTTGGCCATGACGCGCATGAGCCCGGAATCCAAGAGCGCTCCGACATACGAGATCGTCCCCGCGCCGAGGCGACGCGAAACGACCGCCGGCTGGTGGTCGATCCAGCCGTTGCCGACGCCGTAGCGCATTGTCACCTGAGCATCCGCCGCGGTCGTTTTCAGATACTCGGCCCAAATCGTCGCGCGGCCTGTACCCCACTCGCCCGCGATCGGCACGTCGTCCAGCAGCGCGTAGAACTGCTCCACTTGCGCACCGAGCGCCGCCGCCAACGGACCAGGCTGGCGCTGCGGCAACAAGGCGTTGAACTCGTCCTTCATGCCGGAACGCGGTCCCAGCACGAGGTGGCCGCCGCGTTCCACGTAGGCGAGCAGCCGCTTCGCCAGTTCGGGCGAAATCACGTTTAGCGTCGGCGCGAGGACGAGCCGATACGGTGTGAGGTCCTTGCGTGGGTCGAGGATGTCCACCGACTGCGTGATTTCCCGCGCCGCGGCATAGTAACTTAGCAGCACCTCGAGCTGGTCATAGCGCTTCGAATGCAAATGAAAATCCACCGCCCAGCGGCTGTCGTAATCGTGTAGCACGGCGACCTGCGATTCCGGTGAGGTGCCCATCAGCGCCGGGCTCACCTTCGCAAACTCCTCCCCAACCTGCTTCGCCTCGGCGTACAATGGCACCGGCGCGCCATCCGAGCCCACGAGCACGCCATGATACTGCTCCTGGCCGTTCAAGGCGGCGCGCCACTGCCAGAAGAGAACGGCATCGGCGCCGTGACCGATCGCCTCCCAGACGAGCGCGCGCGTCTCGCCCTGGTCGAGCGAGTTCGCGATCCCCGCCCAGTCGACGAAGCCCGGCTGCGTTTCCATCACCCAGAAATTCTTCTGCTTCCAGCCGCGCACGAGATCGTGCGTGGCACCGATTCGGATCGGATCGAGGTGCCCTTGCCCGACGTAGGTGTCCCAGGAAATCAGGTCCAAATCGCCGGCGATGTCGGTCCGGTTGAAGCGATTGGCCCAGCCCAGGCCGCCGAGATTCGTCGTGATCCATTGGCGCGGGTCGGCGTGCCGCCGGATGACGTCGAGCTGATTGCGCTGGAAGCTGCGCCATTGTTCGGTGACGAAACGCTTGTAATCGAGCAGCAATCCCGGGTTGCCACGGCCCGTCTCCATCGGAATCTGGTCCCACGCGTTGTACGTCTGGCTCCAATACGCCGTGAGCCAGTGGTGGTTCAGCTGATCGAGCGAACCATAACGCTCCTTCAACCAGGCCTGCCACAACCGCCGCGATTCCGGATCGAACGAATCCTCGGTGTACTCGTTGCCGATCTGCCAGCCGATCACGTTCGGGTTTTTGCCGAAGCGTTGCGCCATCTGTTCCACGACCTTTCGGCAAAGCTCCCGGTACCTCGCGCTCGTGTACGAAAACTGGCGGCGCGAACCGTGTCGCATGCGCTCGCCCGTTTCGGCCACGCGCAAGGTCTCGGGATATTTGCTCGTGAGCCAAGCGGGCGGCGCGTCGGTGGGCGTGCCGAGAACGATCGCAATGTGATGCCGCTCCGCCGCTGTGATCGCCTTCTCGATCCAGTCGAGCGAGTACTTGCCCTCTTCCGGCTCGATGCTGCTCCACGCAAACTCGCCGATCCGCGCGACGTACATGCCCGCGTTGGCCATCAGCTCGAGATCCGCGTCCCAACGCTCCTCGGGCCATTGCTCCGGATACCACGCCGAGCCCAGCAGCAGCGCCGACGGCTGCGCGGCTCGCGCGCCCGCGATAAACGCCAAGATCGTGCACAGAACGACAACGTAACGAGCCACGAATTTCATAAAAGAGTTGCCCGCGAACGACGCGAATAGACGCGAATGCGGAGGAAGCGGAGGATCGGATTGGGCCCACTAAACACACGAGTCACACGAAACCCGACCAAACATTCTATGTGTTCCGGAGGCCGCCTGGTTTGTAGCTTTGGTGTATTTCGTGTGTTTCGTGGGCACTCATTCCAGCCGATTCGCGGGTATTCGCGTCATTCGCGGGCGGTACTTTGAGTTCGCAGGGTCACGGGACCGATTAACCCGGATTCCAGCAGGGGCTTCCCTTGGGTACGATCTGGGGCGGTGGTCCAGGTCGTGCGTTGGGTCGTGGGCAGCTCACGATCGCCGGCCAGCCGGTTGAACCACGTATTCGTCACGTCGATTTGAAGTTCGTTCTCGCCGTCGCGGAGCGCGGACGCGATGTCCACGCGGTACGGCGGAGTCCAGGCCTCGCCGCAGATCACGCCGTTCACCGTGATCTCCGCGACCTCGCGAACCTGGCCGAGATCGAGCCATACACGCTGCGGCCTTGAGCCGTTGGGCGAACGCCACGCGAAGGTGCAGCGGTACCGCGCCGTTCCCGAATAGAATCGAATCTCCGGTTCGGTTCGCATCGTCCACGACGCGAGCGTTTCGAACGCGACAGGCGCTTTGGGCCCGTTGAAGCGCGGATCGAAACTGACCGTCCACGGCCCAGAGATCGTCTGCGCAACGGGCAGCTCCGCGCCATTCAGCGTTCCCATGGCCGATGATCCATCCTGCGGCGCGGGGGCGTCAGCGGGTTTCGCCGCGCGAAAGACGACGAAGACTGAACCGGAGGCCGGCAAATCCAGCGTAAGTTCCGTCCGTCCCTCTCGGGTGCACCAATTCGCCGCTCGCTCCTGCCCGCCTGTCACCGGGTCCCAGATCTCGGGCACACGGTCGCCGACGCGCAGCGAGAGGTTCACCTCGCGGGCGGCGTCGCGCTGATTCGAAACGAAGTAAAGATCCCAGTCATCCCCCGCGCGGTGAGTCCACGCAACCGCCTCAGCCCGCGGCCTCGCACCAGCGGAAGTCCCCTCGGTGGCCAGCAAGTCGGGCGTGAGGCCGAGACCGGCGAAACTCGCCTCCGCATACGGACCGGTGACGACCTTTCCACTGCCGACGGCATTCGCTTTTCCATCTGCCGGGCGGGCTTTGGGCCACAAAGTCCGCATCGCCAACGCGACACCCGCATCGCCGTCGGAGCCGCGTTCGAGCGAGGGCGAACGGGCGGGCCTCTCGCCGAGAATCAGCGTCCCGCCGGCGTCAACGAACTGTTTCAGCCGCGACACGGTTTCGGGCGTGAGCGCATCGGGGATCGGCGACATCGGATTGCGCGCCGGAACGATCAGCACGCGATAGTTGGCACCACCGGGCATTGAAATTCGGCCCTCGCCGATCGTCGCATTGCGCAGCAAGGCGTCGCGGTTGATCGAGTCGTAGGCATAACCGTGCAACGGATCGATCCAATCCGCGGCCTCCACGATCTGCGGACGCTTGCGCGCGGGATCCGGAGCCGGCACCGGCTTGATCAGGCCGGGCAGCGTGGACGCGAGATGCCAGGGCACATACGCGCGACGCGGAATTTCCTCGCCGGTGAACACCGCGATATCGGCCACGGCATGACCTTGTCGCAGCATCGCCTGACAGCGTTGGCTATATTCGATCCACGCGCGGCTGGCGTGCCACCAGGTTTGATCGCGTTGGAAGTAAACGCCAACGCCGCTGAGCGTCATGCCCGGCCGCCGATCGAGCCAGGGATTGTGAGCGAAAACGTGCAGGGCAAACTGGTTCGCGCCGAGCGCGTAGTTGCGATCTTGCAGCGGCTTCAACAGGTGCGGCGATTCGTCCCAAGCCAGCGACAATTCCGTGAACGCCTCCGCTTGCACGACCGGCCGGCCGTAGGCGCGTGCGCCTGAAATCGCGTCGAGCATGTCGTTCAATTTGTCGTGCGTCGGGCTGCGCAGCCAAAACTCACCCATCGGCAGATCGACGCGGCCAAAATGCTCCATGCCGTCAGACACCATGGTCGGAGCGACGCTTTCCGCGCTGAAGGCGCAACCGTGCGCACGAGCCAATTCGGCCATCGTGCCGAAAAAATTATCGCTCAGCAGTTCCGTGATCGTCAGCCGAACGTCGCGCAGAAAACGCTCCGAGATGTCGGCGCTCTCAACCGGGATCCCGGCCATCGCGGGCAGATAAGGCCACGGATCGTAGCAGCGCCGCCGCCGAAATTCGTCCCTAAATGCCGCGGACCAATTTTGGCTTCCGCATTCCCAGCTATCGATGTGAAAGACGGTCAGGACGCGCCGAGCGAGATCGGGACCGACCTGGCGGACCGCCTCCGCAAACCAGTGATCGAACTGCATGCGCACTGCGGTGGGATTGAACTTATCGCATTCCAAGCCCTTGCCGCCGCCCGCCGTCTCGTTGCGATGGCCCGTCGAGGTGTGGCCGAGTCGCAAAATCCGCCACGTGCCCGGCGGCGCGTCCCAGACGAGCCGGCCGTGAGCGTCTAGACCCGAAGTCAGATCGACGATTTTCACGAGCGGCACACAATCCGCCGCTGGAATTTGCGCGTCCGTGGTAGGCTCCGCGATGCGCCACGCCGCGCCGCTTTTGCCTTCGAAGCCGTGGATTCGCGGCACGGACGAAAGCACGATGCCGCGCAGCTTCAGAATCGGCTTCCACTTGGCGGAATCGAGATCCTCGGCGCCAGCGTCGGATGCGGCGGGATCGAAGACGAAACGGAAATAACGCGCGATCGTCGGCACGATGGCGTGGGTGATGTCGGCATCGCCGTCCTGCCAGCCATGTCGCGGCGGCACGAGTTGCGCCACACGGCGGAAGTGCTCGCCGTCGTCGCTCGCTTCGACCGCGAGTCGATTGGCGTGATATGTGTTCGGCTGATAGGCGTTCGGCGCCGGCGGAAGTTGAATCATGATCGCCCGGCAGGTGAACGGCTCCGCAAAGGCGTATTGAATCCAGCACGCGGCATCGCTGCGGAAGGTTTCAGTGCCGCCTGGCACCGCGAGAAATTGCGGCGCCGGGCCGGTGGCATTGCTCGTTACTTTGGGTGAGGCGGCATTCCTATTTGTAGCGAAACGCGTGAGCGTTTCGCCCGAAAGCCTCACGGCTTCCGCTACGGGAAGAGCGAACACCGCGATATCGCGGTAGAAACCTTCGTTCGCCACCGGCTGCGGCACGGACATGTCGATGTGCCGCCCGCCCTCGATCGTCGTTTCGGTCCAGACGACCTTCTGCATTGAAAGCTCTGGCGTAATCCAGGGGCCGCCGGCGGTCGCGAAACCGTCGCAATCCTGCATCGCGAGCTTGAGCCCGAGTCGGTCCGCTTCGGCAAAGGCGAAACGCACGCACTCCCACCACGGGGGCGATAATTGAACGACCGGCGGAGTGATTTGCGGCGGCTCGGTCGGGCCTCTGACCGGCATCAAGTACGCGCCGCCGATGCCAGCGTCTTTCATCGCCGCGAGATCGGCCGCGATGCCCTCGCGCGAAACGGCGGCGTTCATCCAATACCAAATTACCCAGGGTTTCGCGCTCGCGGGCGGTTGGCGGAAGAGCGTGTCGAGGTCGGCGGCGCGGACCGGCGGGGTGGCGGACGCTGCGCGTAGCACCTGGAAAAAAAGCAGGAAGAGCGCGGCAAAAAAGAGTGAGGCGAACGTGGTGCATGAGCGCTTGGTGCGCCGGTCGGAGATCGGCGCTACCTTGTAGCGCCAGTCTTCGGCTGGCGATCGATTGGACGCTGAGATGCGCATGGAGGACAGGTCCTCGTGCGATCGCCGGTCTCGCGACGGCGGGGTTCGGAGACCCCGCCCTACAACTCTAAGCTCAACCTTCATTGCACAGTCGCGGGCGCGGCTGGGGCAGTGACCTTTTTCTCCGCTGTTTCCTCCGAATCTTTCGGTGGCGCGGGCGGACGGGGGCTCTCCAAAGTCACCGGCCAGGCATCCGTGCGGAATGGAATCGCGGGCAGTCCGGCGGAATTCACGAGGTTCGGTGTCGCGACCTCGCTCCACGCGAACCGCACGGCAACGGGCGCTTTCACTTCAGCCGCGGAAACGATCACGCGGTCGCCGGCTAACCGCGCTTCCGCGGGCACGAACCGCTGGTCGACGCCCGCGATCATGAAATCCGACGGCGGCTTGCCGTCGCGCGTTTTCAAACCATCGCCCACATCCTTGAACGTCAGCTCCAACGTCCCATCTCGCGCCTCCTTCAAGGCGACGAAACTCGGGCTGTGCGCGACGAGATCGCGGCGGCCATAGGTGTCGGCAAGCGCGAGACGGGCGAGCCGGAGACCGACGTCGCGCTTATTCGTCGGATGAATGTCGTGCAGATTGGCGACGAGATCGGTCGTCACGATCATGCCAGTGTGCGGAATCTCAAGAGCGCGCGTTTGCGCTTCCCAAAAGACCGGCAATTCTTCGGGCGTCAGCAGCTTCGGGAAGGTCGTCCATTTCGAATAATCGAACGGCGCCAACTGCACGTAATACCACGGGGCGTCGGGCTGTGCCCAGACCGCGCGCCAGCCGTCCATCAGCGCTTTCATTTTCTCGGTATAGATGGCGCCCTCGGCCTGCATCGCGTTACTTTCGCCTTGGTACCACAGAAAGCCGCGCAAGGTGTAGGGCACGAGCGGCACGATCATGCTTTCGTAGAGCTCGGTCGCCTGCACTCCCTTGACCCACGCTTTGTATTCCACGTGCCGGAGATCCTGGATCGAGGCGTGAGCCGCGAACATGGCATCGGGGATCCACGCCTCGATTTGCGTGCCGCCGAAGCTCGAATGAATCATGCCGATCGGCACATTCAGTTCGCGCAGCAACTCGCGGCCAAAAAAATATCCGGCCGCCGAGAATTGCGTGCTTGCGACCGTTTCCGGCGTGCACGCCACCCACTCGAGCCCGCGCACGCCTTTCTGCGGTTTACCGTGCTGTGGCATTTGGTAAAGGCGCAGCAGCGGGTAATTCGCGTTGCGGGTCTCCTCCTCGTAGTTGTCGGTCGGCTTTTGTCCGCGCCGCGGGCCGAGCTGCTTTTCCATGTTCGACTGTCCGGAACAGAGCCAAACCTCTCCGACCAGCACATCGGAGAACGAAAGCGTATTCGTGCCGCGCACCGTCAGCGTGCGCCCTTCAGCGCTGGCTGGCATCGCCGCGAGTCGTGCCCGCCAATGGCCATCGGGCGTGGCGTGCGTCGTGACCGCTTGGCCGCCGAACTCGACTGCCACCGCTTCGTTCGGCGCCGCGTCGCCCCAAATCGTGACCGCGCGATCGCGTTGCAGCACCATGTGATCGCCGAAAATGGCGGGGCAACGGACCTCGGCGCGAAGCGGCACGAGCGCGAGGAGAAGAAAGGCGATGAGGGACGCGACGCGGCTTTGCATAGAGTAAGGCGAGGTAGGCACAACGCACCCGAGCCTCTTGATCCGATTCATGATCATAGGAGCCCCTCGCTCGTACTCGTGATCGTTCGGAATTCTGCTTTTCCGATCACGAGCAAGATTACGAGCACGAGTACGATTTCCACAACGAGCGTTAGACCCACATTCACTGCGCCGCCGACAACACCGAGAGTTTCGCTTCCCTCAACCCCTCCGCCGACGCGGACAACGTGATCGGACCGCCGGCATGCGTCGCGCGCAACACGACCAAAGCGCGACCCTGAAATACGCGATGCGGATTCGCCTGATAGGTCTCGAACGACGTGAGATCGGCATTGCCAATGCCCGCGATCGTCGCAGCTCCGTTTACCGCGAATTGGATCGATGCGTCTGAGGGCGCCATGAGCACGCCATTCGCATCGGCAATTTCCGCCGTCACGAAGCACAAGTCTTGTCCATCCGCACGGATCATCGACCGATCGGCGGTCAGGCGGACCATTGCCGCGGGACCCGCGGTCTTCAGCGTGAAGGTCTCGCTCTCGTTCCCGCCGTCGACTCCAACTGCGCGCAACGAGCCGGGCGCATATGGCACGGCAAAGGTCGCTTTGAATTCTTCGGCGCGCGTCGTGGGCTTTTCGCCGAGCAATTTATCCGCAAGGTACAGCCGCACTTTCTCGTGCCGTGAATAGACTTCGACGACGAGTTCCTTTCCTTCCTGTCCCGGCCAAGTCCAGCTCGGCAGCGCCGGCGGCAGTGCCCACGGCGAGACGCCCCAAGGCTTCCCATCGGATGTCGGAGCGATGACGGCCGCGTACAACTTCTCCCCCCGATCCCAGACGATGTTGCGATAATGCGAGATCGGTTTGCGCCAGCCGGTGAGATCGATGTCGCCGCACGCCGCGCCGTGCCAGGGAAACTGATTACCTTCCCAGTGTTTCAGAATCCGCTCGCCGGGGGGAAAGACGCGACCGATCCCGGCCTCGCCGAGATAATCGATGCCGCTCCACACAAAATCGCCGATCACATAGGAGGCGTCCTGGGCGATCGCCCAGTTTGCGAACGCTTCGTTCTGATAAGACTCGGTGACGAGGATCACGCGACTCGGTAGGCGCGCGTGATCCGCGGCATGACGACCGAGCTCGTAATTGTATCCGGCCACGTCGAGCGTCGCGAAAACCGGGTCGAATTTCGTCCAATCGCCGTTCTTGCCTGGCCCGTTCAAGGCCGCGGTGATGGGCCGTGTCGGATCGAGCTCGCGCACGCGTCCGCTCAGATCTTTCGCGATGCGCAGCCCGTTCGCGTTGCCACGCTCGTTCATTTCGTTGCCGATGCTCCAGAGCACGATCGAGGGACGGTTGCGATCGCGGCGCACCATCGCGTCGATATCGCGCTGCCACCATTCCTTGATGACGACGCTGTAGTCGTACTTCGTCTTTCCCTTTTCCCAACCGTCGAACGCCTCGTCGATCACGAGCACGCCGAGCCGGTCGCACACCTCGAGGAACGCGGGCGATGGCGGGTTGTGCGAGGTGCGAATGGCATTGAAGCCGGCATCTTTCATCAGCTCGACCCGACGTTCTTCCGCGCGATCGAACGCCGCCGCGCCGAGCGGACCGTTGTCGTGATGCACGTTTCCGCCCACGAGCTTGATCGGCTTGCCGTTCAACTCGAAGCCGCCCTCCGCCGAGACTGCGACGGTGCGAAGCCCAAAAGGTGTCACGAGCTGATCGGTCGGGCGCCCGGCGACCAACACCCGCATCGACGCGCGGTAGCGCACCGGCGTCCCCGGCGACCACGATTGCGGATGCGCGATCTCCACGGTGGCTGGCACAACGACCGTCTCATGGGCGGGCACCTTGGTCTTAGCCTCGGTTCGCGCCGCATCGTGGCCGAGCGGGTCGAGCACGATCGCCTGCACGACCGCGTCGCGAGATTCGTCGGTGTCGTTGCGCAGCTCCCAGCTCATTTGCACGGTCGCCGTCGCGGCGGAAAGCGCGGTCGTGCGCACGAAGACGCCATCGGACACGAGATGGATCGGATCGGTGACCACGAGCCGAACATGACGATAAATGCCCGAACCCGAATACCAGCGGGAATTCGGCTGCGCCGAGTTGTCGACGCGCACGACCAGGATGTTTGCGGCGCCGAGCTTCAAGTGCGGGGTCAGATCGTAGCCGAAAGGCGTGTAGCCATACGGATGCATGCCCAGACTGACGCCGTTGATCCAGACCTCGGCGTTCATGTAGACGCCGTCGAATTCCACGGCGACGCGCTGACCGCGCCAGGAATTCGGGGCTTCGATCGTCCGGCGATACCAGCCGATGCCGTTCTGAAAGAAACCACCGCCGCCGCGCGCGGGCGACTTCTCGTCGATCGGCAGTGCGATGCTCCAATCGTGCGGCAGCTCGACCGGCGACCAAGCGGCGGCATCGAAATCGGCGGCTTGGGCGCCCGGAGCGTCGCCGAAATGGAAGCGCCATTCGGCATCGAGCGGCATGCTCTCTCGGCCGAGCGCGAACGAGGCGGCGACGCAAAAGACGGTGAGGAGCGCCTCCGTCGCGACGCGGCGACGAAGGAAACGTGCGATCATTGAGAACAATTTCATCGGGGAATCCGGATCGAGTATCACTTCCTGGTGAGTAGCGCCAGTCTCGGACTGGCGACGATCGAACGTTGACTCGTAACGCGAAGACGCGTGGGCATCGCGACCGTTCTTCGCGACGGCGGGGTTCGGAGACCCCGCCCTACATTCGGGGGCATGGCGACAACGCGCGATCAAACGGCTCGTCGTTTCACCAGCAGCAAGTGCTCGGCCGCGAGGACGACCTCGCCGCGTTGATTGAGCGACTCGACGAGCTCGACGATGAAGCCATGCGTCGGACGCTTCGGATGATCGCGGCGCTCCTTCACCGTGCAGCGCGCCGTCAGCGTGTCGCCGATGAATACCGGCTTCACGAAGCGCACGCGGTCGTAGCCGTACGAAAACGCCTCGGGGTTGATTTCACCGGCGGTCTGGCCCACGGCGATGCTGAACACGAGCGTGCCATGCGCGATGCGTTGCTTGAAGTCCTGCGTCTTGCACCACTCCGCGTCCATGTGATGCGGGTAGAAATCGCCCGTTTGTCCGGCATGCAGCACGATGTCGGCGTCGGTGATGGTGCGGCCGGTCGAAGTGCGAACGGCGCCGATTTCGTAGTCTTCCCAGCAGAGCGATTTCATGCGGCAACGAGTCCGAGAGCTTTGGTGATTTCCGAAGCGGTTTTCTGCAGCGCGAGAATGAGAGGCGCGTCGTCGACGCGTTGACCACGGCGCATCAGGCGCGTGACCGCCAGCGCCGCGGAAACACCCGCATCGGACCGGCCGACGAGGACCGCGAGATCGCGCACGCCTTCGATCGTCTCGCTCTCGGCGATTGAAATTCCGCGCCGCCGGATGGCCGTCAACGCCACGTTCAATTCGGCGCGGTCTTTCAAGCTCAGCTCCCGGCCGCCTTTGGTGGCGGCCACGGTCATCGCCACTTCGTCCGCCGGCAATTGCGCGAGCAGGAGCCTCCCCGAGGCGGTACGCACGGGGTCGAAGACCGAGCCGACTTCGATCGAGAGCCGTACGCGTTCCGGGCTTTCGTGCTGGGACACCACCACGAGCTTGTCGTCCTCG
The DNA here is from genome assembly GCA_966252355.1 of uncultured Opitutus sp. GTDB lineage: Bacteria > Verrucomicrobiota > Verrucomicrobiia > Opitutales > Opitutaceae > ER46. Next base: position 20,327 of record CBINOT010000079.1, read on the forward strand.
AGCACGCTCAAGTGGCACGACTCGCGCGTCTTTTCGGTCAAGGCCTGCATGGGCCCGGTGGCGGCCCGCAGCAGCTTTTCCATGACCGAATGCGCGTGCGCCAGCGTGTAGAGCCGCAGCGTCAGCGCGTATTTGCCCGAACTGCCGTCGCGTTTGACGTAACCACGGCGCTCGAGGCAGTTCAGCATCCGGAACAGCTCGCTGCTGCTGCGATCGAGCGCGTCGGCCAGCTCGGCCAGCGATTGCGGAACGGCGGCCGCGGCCAGCGTCTCGACGATATCGAGGCCCTTCTCGAGCGCCGGAACGGGGTAGTTCGGGGTTTTCGGCATTTTCGACTTGCTGCTATTCGCTAATGAAACTCTGTTTTGCAAATAAAATTATGCCGTCCACCCCAGGCGAGCTGCCCACGGCGCCCCAACCTGTCCGCCCCATCGTCGGCATCGGGGCGGGTGGCATCGTGCGGGACGCGCATTTGCCGGCTTATCGGCTCGCGGGTTTTCCCGTGGCGGTGCTGCACGACGTCGACGCGGCCAAGGCGCGGGCATTAGCGGCCGAGTTCGGCGTGCCGCGGGTTGCCGCCACGCTGGAAGAAGCCGTGGCCGCGGCGCCGGCGAACGCGGTCTACGATGTCGCCGTGCCCGCGACGGCGTTGACTCACGTGCTCGCGGGATTGCCGGACGGCGCGGCGGTTCTCGTGCAGAAGCCCTTCGGCGAGACGCTCGACCAGGCGCGTTCGCTGCTCGCGCTCTGCCACCGCAAACGCCTGCGCGCCGGCGTGAACTTTCAGCTGCGTTATGCTCCGTACATTGCCGCCGCGCGCGCGGCGATCGCGGCGGGCGAGATCGGCGACGTGCATGACGTTGAAGTACGCGTGACCGTATACATGCCCTGGCAGTTGTGGACCTTCCTGGAGCGGAGTCCGCGCGTGGAAATCCTCTACCACAGCATTCATTACGTGGATCTCGTCCGCTCGTTTCTCGGCGAGCCGCGCGGAGTCTATGCCAAGACCGTCCGCCACCCGAAGACCCCCAATCTCGCCGCCACGCGCACCGCTCTCGCGCTGGACTATGGCGAGCACGTTCGGGCGACGATCACGACGAACCACGGCCACGATTTCGGGCGCCGACACCAAGAAAGTTACGTGAAATGGGAAGGCACGCGCGGCGCAATCAAAGCGCAGCTCGGGCTGTTGCTCGATTACCCGCGCGGCGAGGCCGATGCCCTCGAGATTTCCACGGTCGGCCGCGACGGCGCGGCGCAACCGTGGCGTCCCCTGCCCTTCGCCGGCAGCTGGTATCCGCACGCCTTTATCGGACCGATGACGGATCTCATGCGCCTCGCCAACGGCGAGATCGACCGCATGCCAACGGCGGTGGAGGACGCGATCAAGACGATGGCCGTCGTGGAAGCGGCCTACGCTTCGAGCGCGTCCGGCGCGGCACCGATTCCTTCCCTATGAGCGGAACACCCATTCATCTTCGTGGAACGACCTGGCAGCACACCCGTGGCTTTTTGCCGATGGTGGCCACGGCGCAGCGCTTCACGGAGTTGCATCCCGACATCGAGATCACCTGGGAGCGACGATCGTTGAAGTCGTTCGAGGACTATCCCGTCGAGCGGCTCGCGCAGGAATACGATCTCATCGTCCTTGACCACCCCTCGGTCGGACAAGGCGCGCGCACCGGCGCCTTGCTGCCGCTCGACGAACATCTGCCCGTCGACTTTTTAGCGGACCAGGCGCAAAACTCCGTCGGCGCGTCGCACGCCAGCTATCGTTTCAACGACCGGCAATGGGCACTCGCCACCGACGCCGCGACCCCGGTCGCATTTTGGCGGGAAGACTTGCTGCGTGCGCACGGCGTCGCGGTGCCTTCGACCTGGGATGACGTGCTGGAATTGGCTCGGCGCGGGCACGTCGAGATTCCCGCGGCCCCGATCAACTGCCTGATGAATTTCTACACGTTCTGCATCGCAGCGGGCGAAACGCCGTTCGCCGGCACCGAACGGATCGCCAGCCGCGACGTTGCGCGGAGGGCCTTGGCTCGAATGCGAGAACTCGTCGCGCTCTGCGATCCGGGCTGTTGGTCGCGCAACCCGATCGCGTCGCACGATCTCGTCGCGTCGGCCGGCAACACGCATCTGATGTACTGCCCACTCGCGTACGGATACTCCAATTACGCGCGGGCCGGCTATGCGGCGCACCGGCTGACCGCGGGCGAAACACCATGCGTCGACGGGCAGCCGTTGCGCACGACCCTCGGCGGCGCGGGGCTCGCCATTTCGGCGCGCGTCCGGAATCGGACCGCGGCCGCGGCGTACGCGGAGTTTGTCGCGAGCGGTCCTGTCCAACGCGCGCTATATACCCACGCCGGCGGCCAGCCGGGTCATCGCTCCGCCTGGACCGACGCGGAGAACAATCGCATCGCGCATGACTATTTCGCCGCAACCTTGCCTGTGCTCGACCGGGCGTATCTGCGTCCGCGTTATCCCGGCTATCTCAAATTCCAAGACGATGCCGGCCCGATCCTGCAACGCGTCTTGCAGGGGCGCGCCGATGATAACGACACGTTGAACGACCTCGACGCACTGTATCGCGCCTCGCTCGCGACGCACGCCACCGCCGCATGAAACCGCTCGAAGGACTGCTCGTACTCGATTTTGCCCAGTTTCTGGCCGGGCCCTGGGCCGCCACTCGTCTGGCGGACTTGGGGGCGCGCGTGATCAAAATCGAACGTCCCGGAACCGGCGATATCGGGCGCCAGTTGTACATTTCGAATCTTTCGCTCGACGGCGACAGCACGCTTTTCCATTCGATCAATCGCAATAAACAGAGCTACGCCGCCGACCTGAAAAATCCGGCGGACCTGGCGAAAGTGAAGCAACTGGTCGCGCGCGCCGACGTGCTCATCCAGAATTTCCGGCCGGGCGTGATGGAACGCATCGGCCTCGGAGCGGAAGCCTGCTTCGCTCTCAACCCCAAACTCGTTTACGGCGTCGTTACCGGTTATGGGCGCAGCGGGCCTTGGGTCGAAAAACCGGGCCAGGACCTCCTCGCGCAATCGGTGTCGGGGCTCACGTGGTTGAATGGCAATGCCGATCAGCCGCCGACGCCGTTCGGGCTCTCGGTCGCGGATTTGTCCGCAAGCGCGCATCTCGTCCAAGGACTGCTCGCCGCACTCGTTCGCCGCGGCGTCACCGGGCGCGGCGGCCTCGTCGAGGTCAGCTTGCTCGAATCGATTCTCGACCTGCAATTCGAGGTCACGACAACCTTCCTCAACGACGGCGGTCGCGATCCGCAGCGCAGCCGCGTCAACAACGCGCACGCTTATCTCGGCGCGCCGTACGGCATCTATGCGACAGCGGACGGGCACCTCGCGCTGGCGATGGGTTCAGTGACGAAGCTCGGCGAGTTGCTCGAATTGCCGCCCCTCGCGCAGTTCACCGATGCGTCGACGTGGTTCACGCGGCGCGACGAGATCAAACAACTGCTCGTCGACCATTTGAAGACACGTCCGACCCGCGCGTGGCTCGAACGGCTCGAGCCGGCGGATTATTGGTGTGCCGAAGTGCTCAATTGGTCCCGCCTCTGGGAAACGGAGGCGTTCAAGCAGCTCGATTGGGTGCAGGAAGTCACGCGCGACGACGGACCGACACTGCGAACGACGCGCTGCCCGATCACGATCGATGGACAACGGCTCACCTCGCCGCGCGGCGCACCGCGCGTCGGGCAGCACACCCGGCAAATCCAGACGGAATTTTCTCTCTAGCGTCGCAACCCCACTACCCCACATGCCCTCTCCGGCCGCTGCTCCCGTCTTAGGAACGTTGTTACACACCGTCGGCGCCGCGAGCGCCGCACTTTGTTACGCCCCGCAGCGCTATGTTCGCGGCTGGAGCTGGCAAACCTATTGGCTGCTCCAGGCGGCAGGATGCTGGCTCGTGTTGCCCGTGATTTTCGCGGTGGCGACCATTCCCGATCTTGGCGCGGTGCTGCACGAGGCACCGCGGGCGGCGATGCTCAAATCGTATTTGCTCGGCGCCCTCTATGGCATCGGCGGCATCGCGTTCGGCGTCGCGATCCGGTACATCGGCTTTTCGCTGACCTACGCCATCGCCATTGGCGTCTCCTGTGTGCTCGGCACGCTGTTGCCGCCGCTGCTCGCCGGAACCTTGCATTCGGCGATCGCGAATACCGCGGGCCTGTTGGTGGTGGCAGGCGTCGTGCTGGGCGCGATCGCCATCGTCGCCACCGGCATCGCCGGCTTCCGCAAGGAACACGAACTCGGCGCCGGCGCCTCCGCTTCGACGCCGCGCAGCACCTTCAACGCGCGCAGGGGCATCCCCATCGTCCTCCTCGCCGGCGTGCTCTCCGCGGTCTTCAGTTTCTCGCTCGCCGCCGGTCAGCCGATCGCCGACGTCGCCGCGGCGCATGGCGCCGGAAACTTTCAAGGGAACGTGATCTATCTGTTTTCGAACACGGGCGCGTTCACGACGACGTTGTTCTACGCGGGTTGGCTCGCGGCGCGCGGTCGCACCTGGGGCGAATACGGGCGTGCGCCCGAGGGAGGTTCGCTCGCCGCGAATTACGCGCTGTCGTTGCTGACTGGCCTGCTGTGGTACCTGCAGTTTTTCTTTTACGGACTCGGGCACGTCCGCATGGGCCAGTTTCAGTTCTCCAGCTGGGCGATTCACATGATCATCCTCATTCTCCTGAG
>CBINOT010000080.1:0-24695 GCA_966252355.1 uncultured Opitutus sp.
AGGACAGTTCCAGGGTCTTCCACAGTCCAGTGGCTTGAAAGGCGGCGATGCCCAGCCAGGGCGCGACTCCGATCGCGATGCCCGAATAGATCTTCTTCTTCCCATCCTCGCCGCTATCGAGCATGTCGGCCCCTTGAATGCACTTGATGATGCAGAACACCGCGCTGATCGCGATAATCACCAATAGTCCGTAAGACAGGTTGTCTTTGACGCTTTGCGGCAGCTCGAAAGCGGCCAACACGAGGGAAGTCGACGTATGCATGTTTTGGAGCGATGGCTCGAGTGGTAAACTTTCTTTGTCGTACGTCAATTCTTTTTTCACATTCCTTCAATCGGGGGCTCGTTGCCTGCGAAACAGACCAGCCGCGGGTTGAATTCCCGCTGGCGCCCTGCCCGAAGGACCGACGGCGGCGCCGCTGCGGGCAGTTGCGCGGCCGTGGCGGGGCATCACACAGGACTCACGCGAATTTGACGTTTATTATACACGCGGAATGCCGCCTGGTTGTATTTCATAAGCTACTGAACTCCAAATGATAAAATAGCGATATATAGGCTTTTCCGGTAAACACCCGGCAATGAGTTGCGTATTGCCCCGTTCACTACGGTCGGCAGCATCGACCACCCCACGGGCTAACCGGAATTCAGCAAACCTCTCCCAGTGACGCTGCCACCGCTACGCTATAAATCGTCCATCATGCCCAAGATCCTGATTGTCGAAGACGATAAGAACATCGTCACGTACCTGACGACGATCTTGCTAGGCGCGGGTTATATTTGCCTCACCGCGCCGTGCACCGAGCGAGCGCGCGCCTTGCTCGAGACGGAGCCGGGCGTAAGTCTCGTGCTGCTGGATCAAAATCTAGGCGAAGGATCCGAAAGCGGACTCGCATTGCTTACCGCGCTGCGTCAGCTCCCGAAATTTCAGCGTATTCCGGTCATTATTTGCACCGGCGATTCACGCACCGCGGTCGTAACGGGTTTTCTCGGACAGCGAATCGCCAGTTTTATCAAAAAACCTTTTCGGCCCGAGCGATTGCTCTCGGACGTCCAGCGCGTCCTTGGCCAAGCCGGAAATACCATCGGTTCACCACCACCTCTGGTGATACGATAGCGCCGCTTTTCGCCCGCCCTAGAGGATCGGCGGAGCCGTGTCCTGCCAGGCCTCGATGGCGTGGCTGGAACCGCAAAACGCGCACATCGTGGTTGCTTGCTGCGTCTGGCAATGGGGGCAAACCGCGCGAGTCGAGAACGGATCGAAACGTCCACCGCAATTCCGACATACCCAGAGGGGGCCGCCTGGCGGCGGGGCATGACATGTCGGGCAACTGAAGCCGGGATGTCGGGGCATTTGCTCGAGCGCGCGCAGCGTTTTCGCTTCTTTCAGCCCGATCCAGCAACGCTGGCCGAGGAAGAGCGCGATTAGGCTCAACCATATTTCTCCACGGGAGACGGCGAACACGCCAAAGACGGCGACGGCTACGAGACCGATCGTAGCTGCGATTTGGAGGCTTCGAATGCGACCGACCCAAAACCACAGCACCGATTGGAGAATCTGCCCGCCGTCCAGAGGGAAAACCGGAACGAGGTTGAAGATGAGCAAGCCAATATTGAGCGCATTGAGCGCACGAATATACGCCGCGAGGCCGGGTATGGCATCGGTCCATTCGAGTCGGCGGCTCAGCAATACCAGTGCAAAGAGAATTGGAACCAACACGACGTTTACCAACGGCCCAGCCGCAATGCTCCACAGGGTGGCGCCCGGGCGAGGGGGAGGCGAAACGAAGGCAATGCCGCCCAGTGGCCACAAGACGATATCGTGCACTTCGCCGCCTGTTTGGCGACAGGCTAGCGCATGACCAAACTCGTGCATGAGCACGATGACGAAGAGCGAGACATACAGCGCAATGGCCCACGGCAACGTTAAATCCTCTCCGACAAGTCCGGGCACGCGGAAGAACGCCAGAATGAACCACGAGGCATGCAGGTAGACCTGAATGCCGGAGAACCGGAAAAGCGGAATGGACCACGCGTCGCGGCGATTCATCGGTTGGAGGAATGACGCGGCGCCGGCCTTGAATGACAAGGAGCAAGTGGAGCTCGTTGCGGTCTTTCGTCTCGGCCAGCGAACGAGACGTCTCGCTCGTCCGCGGCCATGCGACATGAGCAAAGCTTTTCTGCGCGAGTCGGACCACGGGCATGAGCCGGAGGCACCTCCGCTCGTTTCGCCGCTGCCGGCCGGGGCGAGAAATTACCTGACGGCCACCGGTGCGAAACGACTGCGCGAAGAACTCAGGCGTTTGCGCTCGGAGCAGCGCCCCGCGCTCGTCGCACGGGCCGCCAACGACCGCGATGCGAAGGCGGAACTCGCCGCGCTGGATCACAAGATCCGCTACCTGCAGCAGAGTTTGCTGACGGCGGAGATCGTTGCGCCAACCCCCGGACCGACCGAGGTCGTTCGTTTTGGGACATCGGTCACCGTGGAACAGGGCAATGCCGCACCCACGCGTTATCGACTTGTCGGGGTCGACGAAGCCGATCCGATTCACGGCGCGGTGAGTTGGATTTCGCCGTTGGCCCAGGCGTTGATGAACCGTCGAGTCGGCGATCATGTAAACGTCGCCACGCCCCACGGACCGACCATTTTGACGATTGTCTCGATCGCTTACGACGCGGATGGCTGACGCCACCTTCGGCCTACCGCGCGCCCGACCGTTTGTCGGCCCGCTCGTCGGGTTTCGCGGCGTAGAGCGCGGTCACGGCCGATGCCGAGTCACGGATGCGTTGACGAAGTTCCCGGGGCCCGACGACCTCCGCCGCCGCGCCCCACCCCAAGACCCAACGTTCGATCTCCGGCAATGCGCCCAGACGCATGCGCAGCTCGACGCGGCCGTCCGGCAGTTCGCGCAGTTCCTGCGATTCGTGCCACTCGCGCTCGCGCACCCGATCGGCCGCGGCCGCGGCAAACCGGATAACGACCGCATGGTTGCCACGACCCCCGAGCACACCGAGCGCGTCGGCAAAAAAAGATTCGGGCGTGAAGTCGGCGGGTTTCGCGAATTTTTGCTTCGTCACCTCGACGTTGCCGATGCGCGGCAACGCGAACGTGCGTAGTGCGCCGCGCTCGATGTCGAATGCGATCAAGTACCAGAGGTTCTCGCGGTGCGCCAAATGGTAGGGGCGCACGCGGCGATGCGAACGGGCCGTTTCGCCGGGTTTGCGATAATCGAACTCGACTTCTTCTTGGCGCAGCACGGCCCCGCTGAGGGCGTTGAAGATGGCGAGGTCGGTCTTGCCCAAGCCGATGTTTTTGAACGACACGGCACGCAATTCGTCGGCCGGCGAAAACGAAATCCGGTCGCGCAGCCCGCCCGCCAATTTTTCGAAAGCGATCTCCAGCGACCGGTGAAAAGGCGTGCCGCGATATTGCTCGAGCGCCCGCTGCGCCACCAACAGCGCGAGCAATTCGCCCTCGGTCACATGCACGGTCGGAAACGAGGTGACGGGGTGCGTGTACCGGTAGGCTTGGATCAGCGGATCGAATTCAATCGGCAAATCGAGCCGGTCGCGCATGAACGCGATGTCGCGCAGCACGGTCTTGCGACAAACGCCCAACACTTCGACGAGCTTCGTGCAGTTGGTGAGCGCGCCGCGGCGCAATTCGTCATGAATCCGGAGCATCCGCTCGAGCGGAGGTCGCGATAACTGGACACGAGAACCCATCGCGTTTTTCTAAGCTTTTTTTTGGGTGGGACAAGTAATGTCTCATGCGCGGGCGTAAGATACGCGCATGAAAACCACTCGCCGTGCCCAAGCTCAGCCTTCCGTTTGCCTGATGTGGTCGCATGCCGGCATGACCTACCGCGTAACGCCTTGGCCGGAAGCGGCGATCGAGCGCCTGTGCGGCGAGTCGTGGGTAGCCTGTCATTTAGACGACGGTTCGTTCGCCGCCGCGGCCGCCGATCTGCGCGAAATCGCCTGGCGGCGGTATTTGGAATACGTGCCCAACGAAGAGCGGGCGTTCGTGTCGCAGTTTCGCTTCGGCCGGCTCGAAGCGCTGCAAGTCGTCGCGCGCTGTCCGGATCTGCTCCCGGTGCTGCGCGAGTACCCGGCGCTCACGGTTTTTCTGTCCGCCCACGTCAGCCTGCGCGGCAGCGAACGGCCCGGTTGGGATGAGATCAACGCGGTTTTCCAGCGCACGGGAATTTATGGAGTGCTGGAATGGCTCGGCTTGCCCGCCACTCCGCACACCCTCGCGGCGCTCCATAATTTCGCCGATCCCGAAATCCCGCGCCGTTTCCTCGCTCCGCTGCGTACGGCGTTTTGGCATGGACCGACGCTCGTCGCACTCGAGAAAACTCCGGTCGTCACCGATCTCGATCTTGCGCGGCATTGCCACGTCCGCGCGGCGTAAAGCCGACCCACATCTACCCCGGGCAAAACATAAAGGCGCAAGGGCCGCTGCGGGTTCTTGCGCCTTTTGCCGCGCCATCGCCGAGCGGTTCGCACCGGGAAGGCCGTTACGACTCAAGGCGAAGGCGAACGAGGCGAGCAGAACCGGCGGCATGGCTTATATAACTAACGTTCACCTGCTTACACAACTGCGCCTCTGACGCCCATTCGTCCCTCTGCCTGTGGGGGCTTAACATTGCGGTAGTTTAGCCGATGTGAGGGTTTGTCACTACACCCCGGCATGAAATTCACGACGAAACTCCGTGCGAAGCTCAACGCGTGGACGATCGTGGCAACGCTCGTGGCGCTCGCGATTTGCGCCGCTGGATTGTTCATCTACCTGCAACGTCTGTTCGATCGGGAATTGCTCGCCGCGGCCGCGAATAACGGCGCCATCGACGCACAACTCCGGTCCGCGGTAGCGCGTCATGGCGACCGACTCCTCATTCTTCAGTTCTCCGAGCTCATCGTCATTTTCGGCCTGCTTGCCTCGGCGTGCATCTTCTACATGCGCACGCGCGTCACCCGCCCACTGGCGGGGAAATTCGACGCACTCGCGGACGGTTCCGAGCGAATTGCCGTGAACGCCGAAAAGGTGGCCCGCGACGCCGGCTCCTTGGCGAACGTGACGTCAAAAGCCGCGGCGGGCATCGAGGAAATTGCGTCGACAGTGGAAGAGCTCGCTTCGATGACGCAACGCAATGCCGATCACACCGGTGAGACCGACAAGCTCATGCAGGAGACGCGGGCGACGGTTTCTCAGGCGGACACCTCCATGCGCAGCCTGCTGGCGGCGATTCAAGCGATTCAGCGCCAAAGCGTCGCGACCTCTAAAATCCTCAAGACGATCGACGAAATTTCCTTCCAGACGAACATCCTGGCGTTGAACGCCGCCATCGAGGCCGCGCGCGCCGGCGAGCATGGCGCGAGCTTCGCCGTCGTCGCCGAAGAAGTGCGGACGCTCGCCCGGCATACGGCTGAGTCCGCACGCGACACCGCGACGCTGCTCGAACAGACGAACCACGAAATCAGCCAAGCGGCGGCCGTCGTCGACGAAACCAGCAAACGCTTCGAAGACGTGAATGCGCGGGTGCTGAAGTCCAGCGGCTTCGTCACGCAAATTGCCCAGGCCTCGGCGGAGCAAGCGCGTGGGATCGACCAGCTCAACACCGCGATCGGAAAGATCGAGACGGTCATTCAGCAAACGGTCGCCAACGCCGAGCATTCCGCGTCGGCAGCCCAGCAGATGATCGACGAATCGCACACGATCGAAAACGTGCTCATCGACCTGCGCGACTCATTGCATCTCACACGCGGACAAAGCGGCGTAGCGGAGATCGTCGTCACCGAACGCCCCGTCCTGAAAATTGCGGTGAGCTCGCAGGTCGCGAATTCGCTGGAAAAGTGGACGAAGCAGTTCCCGGTGCTCGACATCCAGCGATTCGACACACCTTTCGCGAATCGTCCGACCGTTGACTTGATCTTGCAACTGCAGGCGCTCGCGGCCGGCGGATTGGATTTCGACTATCAGTTGTCAGTGCATGCCAATCACGGACGCGCCGTAATCGAAGTGGCGCAGGGTTACGCCGACCTGACCGCGGAAACGGTTTGGGACATCGAAATCAAGTCGAGTGCCGATGCTCTGCTGGCGACCTCGCCGGTGATCCGAAACGGCGAATTCGAAAAGGGCCTTTACGTGCTGCCGAACAACACGCGCCTCCTCGAGGCGGAGCTGCCGGAACAGCTCTCGGAATTCGTCGGCGTCACGGTCTTCAACTGGACGGTCGACGTGCAGCTCTTGGAGAACCTTGGGCTGAAGCGGATCGAGCGGGTGAGCAAAGCCGAGAACATGTTCCAACTCGTGCGTGACGGCCGGGCGGACTTCGCCTTGTTGGAGTTCGCGGCATCGGCGGATCTCAGCGTCGAAAACAATGGCGTGAAATTGATCCCGATTCCGCAATGCAAAGTCGCGCTGCCCGGCAATCGCTCCTGGGTGATTGCCAAGCAATCGCCGCACGCGCAGCTGCTGTCGCAAGCTTTTGAACGCGGCTTGGCGGTGCTGCGCCAGGACGGCCGTATCGAACGCGCGTTCGGCGAGTCCGGTTTCTTCAATCCGAAGGTCGCGCGTTGGCGGTCGATTTCAGACGCCATGAGTGTCGTCGCGGCACCCCGGGTCCAAAGCGGCGGCGGGGCCGCGATGCTTCGGTTCTGAGAACCACAAAAGGCGGGCGTCGCCTTAGAACACGACGCTCGTGCGCAGGCCAACCACGGTCGCAGTTTCGCGACGTGCGGAATGCGGGTGCCGCGCCGGCGAGAAAAGGAATTGGATGTCGGCTTGCGCCACGATTCGGGCGCTGAGTCGAGCTTGGTACGTGAGCTCCACGGTCGTTTCCGTGGCGGCGCGATCGTTTAATGCTCGGTAATCGGACCCGAAGCGCGTGAACGAAATGGCCGATCCCGCAACATCGTCCGGTCGGGAACGGACGGGACCGAACCAATTGACGCCGGTATCGCCATAGGCGCGGGCAACGCTCCGGTTCGACGGCGGACCGATCCCGGCGCGCGCGAAGGCTCCGAGTTTGCTGCGGTCGCCCACTCCGCGGAGCAGCACGATGTCGTGCACCGTGTAGAAGCTATAGAATCCGGTGCTGCGTGTTCCGCCACCCACGCGCTGGGTGTGAAAATCGTCGAAGGCGCCGGTGTGCGCCGCCGCTCCGAGGCGTGACGTCACCGCATGCGAGCGCCACGCGTAATGCCAGGTTCCCTCCAGGAAACCGAGCACGCCGGCTTGCCGCCGATGCGACCATTCGAAACCGGTATTTTCCTTCGCGTCCGCGCCCGGGCCGCCGTGGTACAGCCCGAATTGCCACATCGTCGTCGCCGACGGTTTCACCTGCAGCCAAATGCCAGGACCAGCGACCGCATAAAGGGGAAACGATGACGAGCCTCCGTTGTCCACATACACGGGAGTTGCCACCTGCGACGGCAACGAACCAAACGCGGCATTGGCGAAAAGACGCGCGTGATCCGACAGCATGAAGTCGTCGTCGACCGCGATCTGGCCGAGCTTGAAGGCCCAGCGTTCGTCGGGATCCGATTGCCGATAGTGCAGGTTGAAAACGCGCAGATGATCGTTCGCCATCGCATTACTCACGGCGTTAAACGCGCCGGTGTAGTCGGCGAAACTCGCATCCGCGCGCCGATTCATGACCCAATGAAGCTGAGCGACGAAGACGCTCGAGCGCGGCGCGCCTACGACGTCGCCACTGAGATGCCCGCTCGCATCGACGAGCGTATTCCACCAACCACCGGTCGCGACGCCGCCACCCACGGCCTGCCACACCTCCGCGGTCGTCGTGATCGACGGCGCAAAAACGGTCCCGCGTTCCGCAGCGACATCCCCGGCCGCACGTGCCGAAGCCGTCCATGCCGCCCAACTCGCCGCCGCGATCAAAACCCAACTCCGTCCCGACTGGTGCGAGGTCCGCATGGGGCGCGTTATCTCCGGCCGACACCCGTGGCGGATGTCGCCGTAGCGCCAAGCCAAACGCACCCTTCGCTCACGGGCGCAACTCGCCGGTCGCAAATGCCGAACTGATGGGATACGAACGGTATGGCCAAGCCACTCGTATCGCCAGCGCTCTCGCACGACGCAAGTGCGATGTTCGACTGCGCGGCACGGAATGTAGCAACGGTGTTACGTTTCCGCGCCCGAGGCGCGCCGAACCCCATGCCGAATGCGCGGTCGATGAGGCCATGAACGAACATGCGGGGAAAACGACGCCAGTTTGGGCCGCAACGGCTTCGGTGCCCGACTTTCCGACTCTGAGCACCGACATGGTGACGGACGTTTGCGTCGTGGGGGCGGGCATCGCCGGTCTCACGACGGCATACCTGCTCACGAAGGCAGGTAAATCCGTCGTCGTGCTCGACGACGGTCCGATTGTTTCGGGCGAGACCGAGCGCACCACCGCGCATCTGTCGACGGCGCTCGACGATCGGTATTTCGAATTGATCCGGCTTCATGGCGAAGAGGGCGCGCAGCTCGCGGCGGAAAGCCATGCGGCGGCAATCGATACGATCGACCGAATCGTGCGCGACGAACGGATCGACTGTGATTTCGAGCGAGTCGACGGCTATCTGTTCAATCCTCCCGGCGGCTCTCCTGAGCTCCTCGAGCGTGAACTCGAGGCGGTTCACCGTGCGGGTCTCACCGACGTCGAGGCCGTGGATCGCGCCCCGTTCGTCGCCTTCAATACGGGCCCTGCGCTCTTGTTTCCGCGGCAAGCGCAGTTTCACCCGATCAAGTATCTCGTCGCACTTGCCAACGCGATCGTGCGCGATGGCGGTCGCATTTTTGCGCATACTCACGCGAGGAAAATTCACGGAGGAACCGATGCGTTCGTCGAAACGGCGAAGGGACACAAAATTTCGTGCCCCGCGATCGTCGTCGCGACCAATTCGCCGGTAAACGACCGCTTGGCGATCCACACGAAACAAGCTCCTTATCGCACTTACGTGATCGGCGTCGCGGTGCCAGTCGGCACGGTTCCCAAGGTGCTTTATTGGGACACGGGCGATCCGTATCATTATGTGCGCTTGCAGCCGACCAGTGCCACCGCGCCTCGGCCGGCGCGCGACATTCTCATCGTCGGCGGCGAAGACCACAAGACGGGGCAGGCGGACGACGCGGAAGCGCGTTTTGCGCGACTTGAACAATGGACGCGCGAGCGCTTCCCGATGGCAGCCGAGGTCCGGTTTCGTTGGTCCGGCCAGGTGATGGAGCCGATGGACGGGATGGCCTTCATCGGTCGCAACCCCGGCATGGAGGACAATGTGTACGTTGTAACGGGCGACTCGGGAAACGGCATGACGCACGGCACCATCGCAGGCATCCTCCTCACGGATTTAATACGCGGCCGTCCGAATCGCTGGGCAGATCTGTACAACCCATCGCGCGTCACGGTCGGAGCGGCCGCTGACTTTCTGCGGGAAAATTCCAATATGGCGGCGCAGTACTTCGACTGGCTGACCGCGGGAGACGCCGAGAAGGAAAAGCTTATCCCGCCCGGCAAAGGCGCGATCGTGCGCTCCGGCTTGACGAAGATCGCCGTGTATCGCGACGACGCCGGCCACTTCCACGAATGCTCGGCGGTATGTCCGCACCTGAAAGCGATCGTGCAATGGAATGACGGCGAACAGACATGGGACTGCCCCGCGCATGGCTCGCGATTCGATTGTTTTGGCCACGTCTTGAACGGGCCGGCCAACGAAGACTTGTCGCCGCTCGAGACGCACCTGCACCGCGAAAAATAGCCGCGAACGAAAGCGACGGTTCGCCGCCCGACCGATCCGCGCCGCGTTATTTCGGCGGCTGCAGCGCGATGAAAGTCGGCGCGTCGCGATCGCACTTCAACCAGCCGTCGGCGTACTGAAGCTCGACGACTTGAATCGAACTCCGCTTCGAATCGCGGGCGGAGGATTCGGCGGCAACGCCGGGATGAACAAAGTAGAAGAGATACGCGCGATCGCCATTGACGACCACTTCAGGGTGATGCCCGCCGTTCTGATCGTCGCGGCCTTTGCCCGGCACATCGAGCAGATCCGTAGCCTGCCGTTCCCAATGCAGCGCATCGTCGGACCGATACGCCCCGAGGCCTTGGTTGCCGAGCAGATCGATCAACAGCCAATACTTCCCATGCCAAACGAATGCCAGCGGCGCCTCGCCGCGATCGCGGGGTAAGTTGGCCGAGCCCTTGTCGGTCCAGCGAAAGAGATCCGGGCTGTCGGCGTAAAACGCCTTCTTGCCGGCGCGTTCGTTGTTGTACCACATGCGCCAGCTCCCATCGGGCAAACGCAGCACGCACGGATCGATGACCCTATCGGTCACGAGCGCCAGGGTGGATTCGTACCGCCAGCGCTTCAGATCGGCACTCGTGAGATGGACGATGTTGCGCGGATGCCGCCAGTCCTCGAACACGCCGGGGACGACCGTGACGAACATGTGATACGTCCCCTCGTGCCAAAGCACCGCCGGCGCCCAATACGTCGGCAGGGCGCCGGCGGTATTCGGAATCTCTTTCGGAAACTCGACCGTCCCGCGGTAAGTCCACGTTGCGCCGTCGCTTGATTCCGCGATACCGATTGGCGTGCCGTGCACCCAAGTCACCGCCGTGAGTCCGGGCACGTTCGCGCGCCGGTTCGTATAGAACATCAGCCACTTCTTCTCGGCGCGGTCGTAAACAATCGTTGGGTCAGCAGCGCCGTCGTAAACCGGATCGCGAAACAACGGTTTCGCGGCAAGCTTGGGTTCGACCGGTCTTGGCGTCGTCGCGCAACCCGCGACGACGACCGCTAAGATCAGAGCTGCGAGAACGCGTTTCATGCCGGAAAAACCAAGGGCGGCTAACGTCTGCCGCCCCACCGATCGACTCAGTTCAGCTCCAAGATGACGACCGACTTCGCCGGCAACGTCACCTTCAGCGACTCGCCGGAAAGCTGCGCGCCATTAAAGGCACTCGGCTTTACGGCGTCCGGCTGCGCGAAGGTGTTGTGCGCATCGAGGGCAGCAGCGGTCAGCACGCGGCCCGACACCGCCTTCGCCTGAAGGCCCGCGAGCTTGCAGTCGACGACGATGTCTTGCTTGGGATCGCAGTTCGCAAAGGAAACGTGGACCTTGTTGTCCGCATCGCGCGAGGCCGAAGCGCTCACCGCGGGAATGGTTTCCTCGCCGAACTTATAGTCGGGCGACTTCAGTTCGACGTTCAACGTGGTCGCGCCTTGATGCGGCTTGAACATCTCGAAGACGTGATAGGTCGGCGTCACGACCATCTTTTCCTTGTCGGTCAGAATCGTCGCTTGAAGAACATTGATGAACTGCGCGATGTTCGCCATCGAGACGCGATCGGCGTGCTTGTGGAAAATGTGGAAGTTCAGCGCCGCGACCAACGCATCGCGCAACGTATTTTGCTGCTCGAGAAATCCCGGATGGCTGCCCGGCGTCTGGGCATACCAGGTGCCCCATTCGTCGACCACGAGGCCCACCTTTTTCTCGGGGTCGTACTTGTCCATGATTTCACCGTGCTTCGTGACCATCTCGTCCATGAACAGCGTGTTCTTCAGCACCGCGAACCACTCGTTCTCGGCAAAGCCGGTCGCGACGCCGCGCGGCGGCCAGTTCTTCGTGGTCAGCGTATAGTAGTGCACCGACAGGCCCTGCATTTGCTTGCCGGCCTTTTTCATCATGACGTCGGTCCAGTTGTAGTCCGCGCTGTTGGCGCCGCAGGCAATCCGCTGGATGCGATTGCCGGGGTAATTTTTCACGAAGGTATTATAGCGGCGATAATTGTCCGCATAGAACTCAGGCGTCATGTTGCCGCCGCAGCCCCAGCTCTCGTTGCCTACGGCGACGAAGGGCACTTTCCACGGTTTGTCGCGGCCGTTCTTGCGCCGCAGATTCGCCATCGGCGAGTCGGCGTCCGAGGTCATGTACTCGACCCACTCCATCGCCTCCTGCACCGTGCCGCTGCCGACATTCACGCAGACATACGGGGTGATGCCCATCATCTCGCAAAAATCCAAAAACTCGTGCGTGCCGAAGTGATTGTTTTCCACGACACCACCCCAGTGGGTGTTGATCATCGCCGGACGCGACTCGCGCGGGCCAATGCCGTCTTTCCAGTGGTACTCATCGGCAAAACAGCCGCCCGGCCAGCGCAGGACCGGCACGTTGAGCTGTTTGAGCGCGGCGATCACGTCGTTCCGGTAACCTTTGGTGTTCGGAATCGGCGAATTCTCGCCGACCCAAATGCCTTCATAAATGCAACGGCCGAGATGTTCGGAGAAGTGGCCGTAGATGTTCCGGTTGATCACCGGACCGGTTTTTGCGGCGTCGATCGTGAGTTGGGCGCTCGACTCGGCGCGGGCGGCGAATGGCGCGGCGAGCAACGCCATCGCGCAAACAAGAAGGGTCTTGGGGGACATGGGCCGACACGATAACGATTTCGCGTCCGCGGCAACAACAGCCCGCATGTGACGGTAAAACGTGCGCCTCCGACACCGGCGCGGCACGCATGCGGACAGATCCACACCGCACGGGGAACGTGGGGCGTCTGGAAAATCATGGAGCGTTTCTTCATGCCGTTTCCCGGCTTGGCGGTCGTTGGGCCGCCAATCACACTCCCGCGCCATGCCTTTTGTTCTTCCCGCGATCGCCGCCATGCCCCCGTGGGCTTGGGGCGCTTTTTTCGTATTCATCATTTTGATGCTGGCCGTCGACTTGGGAGTTTTTCAGCGCAATCCACACGAGGTGAAAATGCGCGAAGCGCTGGCTTGGTGCGCCGTCTGGGTCACGCTCGCGGTTGGATTCGGCGGCTTGGTGTGGTGGCGCGGGCCGGAGGCCGGGCAACAATATCTCGCCGCGTATCTGGTCGAGCTCTGCCTGAGCGTGGACAACGTTTTCGTTTTCATCGTCATCTTCGCGTACTTTCGCGTCCAGCCGCAGTACCAGCATCGCGTGCTCTTCTGGGGCATCATCGGCGCGGTGTTGATGCGCGCGATCTTCATCCTCGTCGGCGTCGGCATCATCGCGCGATTTCACTGGGTGCTTTACGTGTTCGGCGCGTTTCTCGTCTACACCGGCGTGAAGTTCGCGCTGCCGGGTGAGGCGGAGCAGGTCGATCCGGCGAAAAATGCCGCGGTCCGCTTTTTCCGAAAGCATTTCCGTGTGGCGGATCAGTTTCACGGCGCGCGGTTCTTTATCCGCGAGAATGGACGGCGCGTGGCGACGTTGCTGTTTCTCGTGCTCATCGTCGTCGAGACGACCGATCTCCTCTTCGCCCTCGACTCGCTCCCGGCGGTGCTCGCCATCACGAAGAGCGGCTTCATCGCGCTGACGTCGAATATTTTTGCGATTCTGGGGCTCCGCTCGCTCTACTTCGCCCTCAGCGGCGTGATGAAGCTATTCCGTTTTCTGAAGATCGGCCTCGCCGTGATCCTCTGCTTTATCGGCGCGAAGATGCTGCTCGAGCACTGGGTAGACATCACGACCGGCACCTCCCTCGCCGTGATCGGCGCGGTGCTCGCGACGTCGGTCCTGATGTCGTTGATGATTCCGGCATCGATCCACGCATCGGAAAAAAAGAAATAGCGCGCCGCGCAATCCGGACGTGAAAACGCCGGGCCCGAAAGTGCGGCCCGGCGGTTGGATTCAAAAGGACGCGACTCGCGTCCGCTGGCACAAGGGTTAGCTGACGGCGATCTTCCGCGGCTTGATCGCTTCGTGCTTCGGCAGCGACACGCGGAGCACGCCGTCTTTCAGCTCGGCTACGACCTTGTCCGCGTCGATCAGATTGTCGTGCGCGAGGACCAATTCGAAGGGAGCGTCAGCGCTTTCGCGGTACACCGCCGTCCAGCCCTCGGGCTGTTTCCAAACTCGACGACCGAGGATCCGGAACTGACCTTCCTCAGCCGTGATCTCGAGATTTTCTTTAGTCACGCCCGGAAGGTAGACGGTGAGTCCGTACGCGTCCTGGTTTTCCTTCACTTCGTAGGCGGGCTTGACGGTGGGGACATTTGTGGCGGCAGACGCGTCCTCCGCTCGGGCGGGCGAACGCGCCAAGGATGGAATAAGAGTATGGAATAAAGACATAGTAGTGATTCGGGTTGAATGTTTCGTGGAGAGGCAGCGCGGGTTATTTCACGCTGACGGTGATCTTCTTCGGTTTCGCCTCTTCGCGCTTTGGCAAGGTGACCGTGAGCACGCCGTTTTCGTAGGTCGCGGCGACCTTGGCGGAATCGACCTCGTCGGCGATGTGCACTGACCGACTGAACGAAAATGCCGCGGCGTCTTCGTCTTTCGCGCCGGGATTCTTCCGCGTGGCCGCGATCGTGAGATAACCTTCGGCCATCTCGACGTTGATGTCGTCGCGATTCACGCCGGGCAGCTCGGCGCGGACATAGGTGTTGTCGGCATCTTCATAGATATCGACGGGGAAGTGATCGGGTGACGCGGCGCCGCCGAAATCGCGCAGGGCGGTCTCGAACAAGCGATCGATCTCGGTCTCGAGCCCCGACCACGGGGAGCGCGCTTGGCTCAATTGAGCCAACGAGCGGTGGGTTGGATAGGTGTAACGAACGATTCTCATGGTGATAATTCTCCTTTGAGTGCGGTGATGAAGTGGCTCGGCGTATTGCATGCGGCGGACCAGAGCCGATTACCGCGCAAGTTTTGAGCCTTTAGCGGGTTGCGAGCTCGCCAAAGGGGCGACCTGAGAAAGATTTTCTCAGCGTGACGTCACAGCGGGAAAACTTTACTCGCCCCGGCTGCGCGGGCGACGGAGCGCGTGGCGCGAAAATAATCCGTGCTCCATGGGACCGTTGTTGTTCTCTTTGGCTGGAATGACGTTCGATTTCGAAACGCCTCCAAACCGGGCCGGCACCGACTCCCAGAAATGGCAGAAGTATGCCGGGCGCGACGTCCTGCCGATGTGGGTCGCAGATATGGATTTCCCGTCCGCGCCAGCTATTCTCGATGCGCTGCACCGTCGGGTCGACCATGGCGTTTTCGGCTACGCCCGTCCGGTCGCTTCGACCGTGGAGGCGGTGGTCACGGCGATGGAGCAGCGCTACCACTGGAAGATCGAACCGTCGTGGATCGTTTGGCTGCCCGGGCTCGTCGTGGGCCTCAACGTCACCGCGCAAGCGTTCGCGGACGCAGGCGACGAAGTGCTAACGCTGGCGCCCGTCTATCCGCCGTTCATGAGCGCACCGAAGAACAGCGGACGGCGTTCGGTCACGGTTCCGTGGACGTTGCATGAGGGTGCATGGACGATCGACTGGGCCGCCCTCGAAGCGTCCGTCACGCCGCGCACGAAGATATTTTTCCTCTGCAATCCGCACAATCCGCTCGCGCGAGTATGGCGCCGCGAAGAGCTCGCACAGCTCGGCGAGTTCTGCGTGCGGCACAAGCTCGTGCTTTGCTCGGACGAGATTCATTGCGATCTGATTCTCGACCCAAAGCTGCCGCACATCCCGACCGCTCTGCTCGGCGAAGACATTGCCGCCCGCACCGTAACGCTGATGGCGCCGAGCAAAACCTACAATGTGCCGGGGCTCGGCACCTCGATTGCGATCATCCCGGATCAGGCGTTGCGCACGCGTTTCGTGCGCGCGACCGCGGGCATCGTGGCGGAAGTCACGTGTCTCGGATTCACGGCCTGCGAAGCCGCGTATCGCGATTGCGAGCCGTGGCGCCAACAGCTGCTCGAGACCTTGCGCGGCAACCGCGACTACATCCTCGAGTTTCTCGCCCGCGAACTGCCGGGCGTCCGCGTCGAAGCGCCCATCGAGGCGACGTATCTTGCCTGGATGAACGTCTCGGCGCTCGGCCTCGAAGATCCGATCGCGCATTTCGAGCAACACGGCGTCGGCTTGAGCGATGGCGCGTTTTTCGGCGCGAAACGCGGCACGCACGTGCGCATGAACTTCGGTTGCCCGCGCAAAACCGTCGCGGAAGCGCTGCGGCGAATGAAAACCGCTGTGCGCTAAGTGGGAACTGCAGACAGGTGGAGCCCGATGTTCCGATGGGGCTACACCCATTTCGCGACGCCGCATAACCAGCGTCTTAGGCGTAGCGGAAAGCGTGAGCTTTTCGTCCGAAGGTCGAATACCGCATTCACCGCGCCTCGAGCGCTGCGAAAACCTCACGGTTTCCGTTTTGCGCGATCGACCGTCGTATTGAGTGCGCAACTGCGTGGGCCACCTTCGCACCGCATACCTGCGGCTGCGTTGCCGGAGCCACTGCTACTTCTTCGTGTTCACGGCGGCGCCGCTGGAGCTACTTGAAGCCGACGTGGTCGCGCTGGGTTGCGGCGCAAACGTCACGTTCGCCGCAGCGGCGTTCATTTCAGCGACCGAGCGGTCCAGCGCGGCCTTTTCCTTCGCACTGTCTTTCACGACTGCTTTCCCACTCGAAAAGTCGATCGTCTTGCCATCTTGGATTGCGACCCCGGGCCTTGCCGAAGGAGCGCGTGGGATGTTGCCGCGGCGCGAGATCGACCACAGTCCGACGGCGATCAATATCGCGGCCACGATGAGCAACATCATACGCGCTTTCACGGGGAGAGATTAGGGTGCGCGCGAGACGGCGGACAAACCAATTGCTGGCTTGCCAGATCCCGTTCCGGTCATCCTCCAGCACATCGGCTGACCTGCGCGGCGAGCACGATAAGCAGCCACGCGATCCAGGCTGAATGCTTCCACGCACCGGCCTGATACGAACGGCCGGTCATTGGCAGCCAACTCGACAGCCGCAACCGGAGACTTTTGCCCCGCTTGCCGATGTAGCGCATCACGCGGTCGCGATGATAAACGAGTCCGGCGTCCGCGTGGGCGGCCGATTGAACCTGCCACTCACGAAGCCGCCGTTGCGCCTCTTTCAAGGGCACCTGCGTCGCGCCGTTATGCTGAAACGCCGCAACGATCTCCAACAGCTGCCGCGTAGCATTCATATAAGCGCTCAACGACGCGCCCCGCGTGCGCGCCAACGCGTCTTGCGCCACGTCGAGATCGTCGCGCAACGCGGCTTCCAATCCGCTCCAAACGAGAAAGCTCGGCTCCGTATGATCGGCCCGCAGGGTCAACGCATGCCGCACCACTTCGGCGGCTTCGGGGCCGCGTTTCCGGCTATACCAAGCGAGAGCCAAATTATGCAGTGCCCACGGCCGTGCGTCGGGGCGCTCTCGCCAATCGGCGAGCCACTTGGTTGCGGCGCGCCAACCGCCTAACGTCGCGAAAGCATACCCGGTGCTCGACCACAAATCCACATGCTGGCGCAGCCAGGCCCGATGCCATCGCACCACCCAACGCAAGCGCAGATGCGCCTTCTTGCGACCGAGCTCCTGCAACGCGGCCGACCACGCGCCGATGCGGATCGCCTCCGGCGCGCTAGCGCGATCCAGGCGGCGAATCGTCCGCCACGGCGACTTGGGCGCACGCGCACGTACCCAATATCGCCCAATTTCGGCGTTCGCCTTGGGATCGTTCAACCGAGCGGCCAGCGTCCGTTCCACCACGTCACGCCAGCCGGCGCCATTGAGGGCTTCGATGGCTTGCTCCAGCCGGTGCGTCGATTCGGCCGGTGCCAGCGACAATTTCGCGAGTTCGTTCGCGGCCGCTTCTTTGTCCCGCCGCATGATGTGATATGACACGGCCGCCCGCTGCGCGTCCGCCGGTGCGAAATGGGTTTCGATATGCCGCAGCAGACGAGTCGCTTCGTCCAACTCGCGGTCTTCCGTCAACATGTCGAGCAAGCGCTGCGCGCCGTAGGCATACGTCGGGTCGGCGTACAGTGTCCGCCAAAACAAATCCTTCGCTTCGCGGCGCTTGCCCTCTCGCAACCGGGCCGCCGCCCAATACCCGAGCGGCACCGCCGCGGCGGGCGAAAGCCACGCCCATTTTTCCGCGCCCTCGACCACCGCGGCTAAGTCGTCGAGTTCCCACGACCATTCCGTGACGCAGGACCAGCCCCACGCGTAGTCCGGGTGAGCGGCGACGACGGCCCGCATGCGATCGCGGGCCGCTTGGATTCGACCGCGGGCGTGATCGATCCACGCCGCGCGGCCTTCGAGAATATACGGTACTCGCAGCCCGAAGATTGCCGGCCGACACACCGCCTCTGCCTCGTCGTAGCGGCCGGCCCCGGCGAGCAACTCCGCGCGAAGGTCATAGATGTCGGGATTCCGCGGCTCGCGCTCGGCGGCGCGATCGAGCGAAGCCAGAGCGGCGTCAAGGACATCGCATTGGAACCGCGCCAGGCGAATCCACGCGCTCGCTTCGCCCGGGCGCGCTTGCGTGATCGTTTCCAGCAAGCGGCGCACACGGTCCTTGTCGCCATCGGCCTCGGCCCACTCATCGAAACGATGCCAGGCCCAGTCGTACGATGGGTTCAACATGACTGCTCGCTCAATGAGCGTCATCGCTTCCGCGAGCCGGCCGCGCCGTCGCAGGAGATCGGCCAAATGGCCGTAGGTTATTCCGTCCACCGGGTCGGCCGCGAGCGCGCGACGTAACACATGTTCGGCGTCGTCGAGCCGCAGGGCGCGTTCGTAGGCGGCGGCAAGTTCCCGCGCGGCGAATCCCCAACCGGGCGACAGGGCGAGCGCACGCTGCAAGCTTTCCACTTCCGCGTCCGGCTGGCGAGCCCGGGACTGGGCCGCGGCTAAATCGACCCAGAGGCGCGGCACCAAGGGAAACCGACCGCTCGCATCGGTCGCCCGCTGCAATGCGGCCTCGATCTCGCCGACGTCGAGCAGGTGAGACCCCAGCGCCGACCACATTGCCCAGCGATCCGGGTGCGCCGCCAACAGCGACTCGAGCGCGGCGCGCAGCTCCGCCGGCGACAACATGCGTCGGGCGACCTCGCGAAAGCGCAGGACCGCGTCTCCGTCCGCTGCGGCCTGACGCGTTATCTCGGATTGGACGAATGCCAAAGCGGCACGCCGACCCGCGAAATCGGACGCGGCGTCGACGAAGGTGAAGATATATCCGGAACCGACATCGAGGCGTAGCGCCCGCTCGAGCGCCGCCCGCCCGTCGTCCATCCGATTCAGTTCCAGCAAAATCATGCCCATCACACCCGGCGAATATGCCGAGCTGGGCTCAATGCGATTGGCCGCTTCCGCATCGGCCAATGCCTCGTCGAGACGGCGGTCGCGTCTGTACGTCAGCGCGCGTTCGCGCAACGCCCAGGCATGCGCCGGGTCGATCCGGAGCAAATGGTCGAGCACCGCCAGCGCTCGCGCCGGCGGCTCTTGGCGCAGCCACTCGAGCAAGAGTTTATGGAGCGGCAGATAATTCGGATGTTGCGCGCATGCCGTTTCCAGGAAGCGCAACGCCACCTCCCGGCCCTCGAGAATCTCCAGCAAGGACGCGATTGCCGCATGCGCGTTGTAATCGAGCGGTTTCAACGTGGCGAACTCGCGCCAGTAACCGAGGGCGACGGCGTGCTCGCTGCGATACGTGGCCAGCCGTGCCGCGGTGCGCAGCCAATCGCTGCGGGACGTGCGGCCTTCGGCGGCCGCCAGCGCGGCGTTCGAACGCTCCCGATCGCCGTAACGCCCGCGATTGTCCGCGAGAAAGAGCGATAAATTGCCGTCGCCGGGCCGGCGAACCGCCGCTTGCTCGAGCATGGCGAAACCTTCGGTCGTGCGGTCGAGCGCATCGAGCGCGCGAAACAGCGTTTGGGCAGGATGGCCGGACTGGCCGCCGAGCCGCTCGTTGCGCCGATGCAGCAGGGCGATGACCGAATCCGTTTGCTGGGTATGTCGGCTGGCGGAAAACAACGCGTCCCACAGGTATTCCGTCTTGTCGCCGGTGCAGGCCGCCAAACGATAGACCTCCGCGGACGGCGCGAAGTTTTGCTGCAGCCACAGTAATTGCGCGACGGTATATAGATTGCCCGCGTCGACCGGCGCGCGACGCAACACGCGCCACATGTCTTTCATCGCGCGGCGCTGCGTCTGCGCATCGTTCATCAGGACTTCGGCTCGCTCGCGCAGGAAGGCCACTTCTCCGTACCGCTTGCACGTGCGCAACGCGGCATTCAGTTCGTCAGCCCGCCCCAAGGCGCGCAGCATCTGCAGCTCGTCGAGGTGGTAATTGGCGTCGTCGGGAAACAATGCGCGCAAGCGGCGCGTAGCCTCGAGCTGTTGCGGCATGTGGCCGTCATACAAGGCGAGTTCCCGCTCGGCCTTAAACGTGCACAGATGCTGCGGATCCGCGGCGCGCAACGCATCCGCTTCTTGCTGCGCACGCGCGCGATCGTGCGCGACCAGCGCGCGGCGCAGCGCGTACCAGCGATCGTACAAAGCCGCGTCGGGCAGTTCGATGCCTTCGAGCAGGGCCGCCTGCCCGGCGGGCACGACAATCATGCCCCGCGGCCCGTGACTCGCGGCCTGCTCCAGGTAAGGCTTGGCCACGAACTCGCCATGCGTCCGCTGGTACGGATCGCGAATCATGAGCAGACCGTAACCGGAATCGTATCCGACCACGGCCTGCAGATGCGCGCTGCGCGTCGCCACCGTGGTCAAGGTGAACGGACAGCCGCGGTCGATCAGCGCGACGGCCACTTCCCACGTCACCCTGAATTCACGCACGCACCAACCGTTCGTCTCGGCCCAAAACCGCTCCTCGTGGTCCGGGGTTCCGTCGTAGCAGATCACCCGCGCGAGTTCGAGGTGATCGACCGGCTGGTTCCAAAACCGCCCCAAGGCCGCCAACGTCGCCGGCGCGCACGTCAGATGGTGCTGGCGTACAAACGGCACGGGCAGCACGACGCATTTTCCCGCAGCGGCAGACGCCGCGCTGGCCGCGATGTGCCCATGGAATCCGTTCTTCGCGCGTAATGCGTGGTCCGCGGACTCCGCATGCCGCCCGAGCGCGCGAAAGGCATCGGAATGGCGCGCGGCGAGCCACGATCGATAGGCGTCCGTGGCGCACGGCGCCCATTCTTCGACCAGCGCAAGCGCGCGGAGCGTGTCCTCGTGCCGGCCCATCTCGGACCACAAAATGGCCAGCATTTGCGCCAAACTGGACGATTGCAGACGGCCGACGGCGTCCTGCAACAATGCCGCCGCGTCCGGATCGCGATTGAGCAGCATCATCACGTGCGCCACCGTCTCCAGCGCCGGACGATAATCGGGCCGAATCGTCAACGCGTGCTGCGCGCTCGCCAGCGCTTCGTCGTACCGGTCCTCCTGTTCGCGAATCCGCGCCTGCTCCACCCACCACCACGGGTCATTGGCGCCGTTGGCGGCAGTTTCGTCCAACACCGCATTGGCAGCGTCGAAATCCCGGAAGGACGCTGTCCATCGCGCCTCCAACAGCCGAAGCCAATCGCCATGCCGTTCGCCACCCGCCGGTTCGTTTCGACGCGGTTGGCCGCGGACGAAGCTCAAGGCGAAGAAGGGTCCGTGCTTATGCTCGAGCGTCAGTGCGTAAAAATAAACGGCCGCAGGCGCATCCGGCGCCATGCGCCAGGCGCGAGTATGCAGCCGGTTGCTGCGCCCGGCGTCGCCCCAACAACTATATAGCCGCCCCGCCCAAATCACCGCCGTCGGATCAGCCCAGGTTTCGGCCGGCGACAAGTGTTGCGCGAAACGAAACGCGTCCAAATATCGTGTCGCACGGTGCAGACGGATCAGTTCGGAGACCTGTTCCGCCGTTGGCTGGAGCGCTGTGGGCATTGCCGACGATAAAGATAATATCCTCCGGCGATTTCAAGCTAACCCGCAACGGCCGCCACTTCGTTCGCGAAAAGCCCCCCCTGGCGAGGAATGCAAGCTCGCGAAGGTGAACGCCCTCGTTCGAGCACGCCGTCGCATCCTAGGCCCCGAAGCGCTGCCGCACCGCCGCCAAGTCCAGGCCGTCGATGCGGACGACTTTTTGACGCGAGGTGTCGCCTCGAAGCACGGTGACCGCGCGACGTGGCAGGCCAAGCGTGTCGGCGAGGAACTCGCACAAGGCGCCGTTCGCCTTGCCCTCCACGGGTGGCGCGTGGACTTTGACCTTCAAGGCGTCGCCGAGCCACCCTACTACCTCCGAACGCGGCGCATTCGGAATCGCTTTGATTGCCAACGTGCAGAACGGCTCCGCCATGCTCCGGATCTAAGCGATGCGGCTCGCCAGCGCGAGCGGCGACTGCGGGATGCGGCCCACTAGGAGCAGCAATGCCATGGCTGCGAGCGGGCCCATCAGCGCGGCGGCGACGAAGACCGGCGTGAAGGAAAAGTGTTGGGCGGTCCATCCGGCGCCGAGAGTGACCAGAAGCGAACTTAGTCCCGCCGCACTGCCCCCCAGGCCAAATACGCCGCCCACCGCCCGCGAAGGAAACACGTCGCTGGGGATCGCCTGCACGTTGTTCACCCAAAATTGGTAGGCGAACAATACAGCGGTCATCAGTGCGAGCGCCGTCATCGCGCGATCCACGAAGGGCACGAATGCGCCGAGCGGGAGAAACGCCGCGCCAAGCACGCAACAGAATTTCCGCGCGCGATTGATTGGCCAGCCGCGGCGAATCAGCCAGCGAGCGGCGAGGCCGCCGGCAATGGCACCGAGATCGGCGCCGAGAAAGGGAAGCCACGCCGACAGGCTGATTTGTTTGAGGTCAAAGCCCCGGGCCTCGAAGAGATACTGCGGTATCCACACGAGGTAGATCCACCAGATCGGATCGGCGATGAAACGGGCGGCGACGACAGCCCAGGTCTGCCGGAACCGCAACAATTCGCCCAGCGGCGGTGGCGGGAGCTTGGCGTCGGATCCGTTTGGGTCCGGCTGTTCCTGATCGCCCCGATCGCCCCGAATCATGGTGAGCTCCGCGGCCGTGATGCGTGGATGTTGCGCGGGCGACCGGTAGAGCAGCAGCCAGCCGATGAGCCACACGAAGCCGAAGACGCCCGTGACGAGAAATGTGGTCTGCCAACCGTAGCGTTGCTGAATAAAAATGATGACGGGCGGCGCGATCATGGCGCCGATACCGGAGCCGTTGTTGAAAATGCCGATTGCGAGCGACCGCTCGTGCGGCGGAAACCATTCGGCGGCGATCTTGCCCGCTGCCGGCCAATTGCCGGCCTCACTCACGCCCAGCAGGAAGCGCAAGACCAACAAGCTGGCGAAGCCCGCGACGGTGGCGTGCAACGTTGCGACGAGGGACCACGCCGCGATGCACAACGCGAGACTTACGCGCAGCCCAATGCGATCGTGCAGCCGACCCCAGAACGTCATTCCGATCGTGTACGCCCCGAGAAAGACGGCGGCAATTTGCGAGAACTGGAACTTGTCCATCCGCAGCTCCTGCATGAGCAACGGCGAAAGCACGTTAATCGTTTGCCGATCGACGTAGTTGCTGATCGTCGCGAGGAACAGGAAGCCGATGATGTACCAGCGAAGTCCGGGGATTTTCAAAGGGGGGAGCGCCGGAGTAACGGCGACGCCACCATGGGGGTCAAGTCACGCCCTGCGGCGGTGATGCCCCCACCCGTTACGTCATACTTTTCAGGAACGGATAACGCGTCAAAATTGACGCGTTATCTCAGATAACACGTCAATTTTGAATGGTTATCTCGCCACGGGGGCTGCGGAATGCGTCCTTACGCCTTGTTGTTTCACGAGAATGGGGTCAGTTCACGTAAATGGGGTCAGGGCATAACATATTAACTTCGGGACAGGTACACTCGCATCGAAGTAACGGGCCCCATGTGCAGATGCTCGGCGATCCATCCGCACGGCACGCCCGCACCCCGCAGTTCACGAGCGATCTCGACCTTCCATTTCGAACTTTTCGGCGCGCACTGAGCGTCGCTTGTCGTCTTCCCACCACGTTTCATCGCTTCCTCAAGTGCTGCGTGCCAGCGCGCTTCGTGTAGTTCGCGCAGAGCGTGCCGCGAAAGACCGGGCGCCAGCGCCCGATGGGCGTGATCTTTCGCAATGGCCTTACGCCAACCGTCGGTGCCGATCGCCCATCCGCGAGACATCATCTTGAAGCCCAGCTGTTCTTGCCGCTCAGGATCCTCCGCTAAACCGCGCAAATGCTCGAGATACTGATTCCAGCCGTCGCTATTTGCCTTTAACTTGAGGTGACCCAGCCAGTCGTCGGCCGCAAAGAACGGCAGCGTCGAATTGCCCACATACCGGCGAAGGCTGGACCAACGAAACGCGCGCAGCTGATTGATTGGCACGATTTTCGCCCGCGTCGGATTCAGATGGACGTAATCGACGACGCGCGACAGCGCCGCCGCGTTCTCGATCAGCAATGCGTGGTAACGGCCCTGAAACAAATGCCCCCGCTCGCTGCGAAACCGATTGAAACGCATGGCGAACGTGCCCTGTAGCCAATGCATGCCCTCGACGAGATTCGCCTGCGGCGTCGCGACTGCCAAATGGTAATGGTTTCGCATGACAACGAACGCGAATAGCTCCCACCGATAGCGCTCACACGTCTCGAACAGCGCCGCCTCGAACGCCTGCGCTGCACCAACCGATCCGAATACATCCCAACGGTAGTTACCACGATTGATCACGTGGTACATCGCATCCTCGTACACCACCCGTAGCGGCCGGGCCATCACCACCACCTCAGTCTACAGTGACATCGCCTTCAAGTTAATATGTTATGCCCTGACCCCGTTCGCCCGGTCCCAGTTTGCGCTAACGGGCCGTTTTTGCGTCTGGAAAAACTCCTCTAACAGTCG
>CBINOT010000081.1:0-24680 GCA_966252355.1 uncultured Opitutus sp.
GGGCTGGTGGTGGCGCGGTTCGGCGCCATCGACCGCCGCATGTCGACGAACCCCGTCTGCATCGGCGTGCCGATCACCGACGACCGACCAGGGGCGTGGATCGCTCCAGTGGGTTCCGCGTGGGCGGGTCGCCGCAATGGCCGGCCGGCGGAACGCTGCAAGTCGCGCCGGGGCAGTTGGGCTTTAGCCTGAAATTCGCGGCGCTCGATTTCACGACGCCCGAAAAGAACCGGTACCGCTACCGCCTCGAGGGCTGGGACGCGACGTGGACCAATGCGACGGCGCGAGAGCACACGGCCACGTTCACGTCATTGCCGCCCGGCCATTACACCTTTCACGTGCAGGCGAGCAATGGAGACGGCGTTTGGAACGAACGCGGCGCCAAGGTCCCGATCGTCATCGCGCCACGCCTCTGGGAAGCGGCCTGGTTCCGCACGGCGATTGCCGTGGCGCTGGCGGGGGTGATCGCGGTCGGACTGCAGCTTCGCCTGCGCACGATTCGGCGGCGCAATGCGCTGCTCGAACAGCAGGTCGCGCAACGCACCGCGCAACTGCAAGACGAGATCTCGGTCCGGCAGCGCGCCGAGGCGGCGCTGCGGCTTTCGCACCAAGAGCTGGAGCGTCGCGTGCGCGAACGCACCGCGCAGCTGGCCGCCACGAATGCCAGTCTCGAAGCGGAAATCACCGAGCGCCGCAGTATCGAGGCGCAGCTCCGCCAATCGCAAAAGATGGAAGCTGTCGGTCAGCTCGCCGGCGGCATCGCGCACGATTTCAACAATCTGCTGACCGTCATCCTCGGGCAAAGCGAGCTCTTGAACATGGGCGATCTGCCGAGCGATCTGCGCTCGGCTGCCATTCGCGATATCAAAGCCGCCGCCGAGCGCGCGTCGAAGCTGACGCGTCAACTTCTGGTCTTCAGCCGCCGCGAGCCGATGCGCATGGCGCCCGTGGACTTGAACGCGATCGTCAGCGGCGAGATCGATCTGCTGCGGCGTCTGATCGGCGAAGACGTGGCTTTGGAAACGTCGCTGGCCGCGGGTTCGCTGGGCGTATTGGCCGACGCCGGGATGATCGAGCAACTCTTGCTCAATCTCGCCTTGAACGCGCGCGACGCCATGCCGCAAGGCGGCCGCCTGACGATCGCCACGATCATCTCCACGCTCACGGCGCCCGACCCGGCTCGAAGCCCCAATGCGCTCGCGGGACGCTATGCCCGCATCAGCGTGAGCGATACCGGCGCCGGTATTCCCGCGGAGGTGTTGCCCCGCATTTTCGAGCCGTTCTTCACCACGAAAGAGCGCGGCAAAGGCACCGGGCTGGGCTTGGCGATCTCGCACGGGATCGTCCAACAGCATCGCGGATGGATCGACGTCGAAACGCAGCTGGGCCGCGGGACGACGTTTCATGCGTGGATTCCTTTGCATGGCGTCGCCGCCTCGACGACTCCCGCGACCGCGCGGCCGACGGCTAAATCCGGCGACGGGGCCACGATCCTGGTCGTGGAAGACGAGTCGGCGGTACGTGCGATCGCGACGCGCGTCCTGACGCGCCATGGCTACCGCGTGATCGAGGCGTCGTGCGGCGCGGAAGCGCTGCACCAATGGGCCGCGCATCGCGACGAAGTCTCGGTGCTGCTGACGGATATCATCATGCCCGGCCAGCCGAACGGCCGCGACCTGGCCAGGCAGCTGGCGCAGGACAAAGCGACCCTCCGCGTGATCACGATGAGCGGCTACGATTTCGTCACCGCCCAACGCACCGCGGGGTCGTTGCGAGCCGAGCAGCATCTTCGCAAGCCGTTCACCAGCGGCGAACTACTCGCGGCGATCGCTGGCGGCAAGCTGGCCAGTCGCGCCGTGGAGAGCAACGGCTCCGCTCTCTGACCCCGCGCCAAGCGCCAGCGGCGCGCCGCGCCGAATTCCGCTTCGCGTCGTCCTGAAACGGGAACAAGGCGCGACGGCGATTATCGCTGAGGCGCCTCGGGAAATTTAGGCCCGGACCCAGCCGATACGCTGATTGCGCAGCGCTCGGCGGCGACGCAAAACGTCGAGTTCGTGCGCGATATCGATCGCGCAATCGGCGGCGAGCGGCGGCGGACGAAAGAGGGGCACTGGCAGTTTAGCGTCCAGGTTTGGCTTCTGAATGCGGAGACGGGGAGCTATGGGGTAGCTGGTGGTGGTCACGTTGAGAGTGTAACGAACTCGCGGGCGTTGTGGCAGCGGGAGCCGTTACGAACGCACAATCGGAATATATCGGAGGCGCGGATAAATTCTCGTTACGATCAGGTGTCGAACCCCGTGTACGGCGCCGTCTCTGCCGTACCATGAACGTGGTATTCGGCAGACTTGCACGCTTCGGGTCGTCGCGGTTGCATGAAGGCTCCAGCTTTTTACGCCATGCGAATTCTTACGGTTGGGACTTTGACATTAATCGTCCTGGCGAGCGCGCTTTTCGGCGCTCAGCCCTCGCAACGGGACGCCGCCGCCGAGGCCCAGCTCGAAAAAGAGCTGGCCGCGATCAATCCGGCGCTCGTGGAGCCCTTCCACAAGGGCACGGCAGCGATGGACAAAGAGGCGTATGCCGAAAGCGCCGCATTCTTCGAAACCGTCTGCCAGCAAGCGCCCACGTTCGACGCGGCCTTGCGACGCTTGGGATGGTCGCTCGCCAACACCGGTCGGACCGTCGAGGGGCTGGCGTGGGCGGAGAAAGCGGTGGCCGCGAAGCGATCGGCCGCCAATCTCGGCACGATTGCCGACATCCTCGCCTTTCCGCGGAAAGGCACCCCTTCGGACGCGGATCGGCGCCGCGCGCTGACGGTCTTAAAAGAAGCGGCGGCGTTACCGGATGGCCAGGACGCGAGCACGCTGCTGCGGACGACGCAGGTGGCCTTTCAGCTCCAGGATTGGGACACCGCGCGGCACCAGATCGATGTGCTCCAGCGCAAGTACGACGATCTCATGCCGACGCATTACTTCGCGGCCTATTTGGCGGCGGTGGAGCAGCATTGGGTGCGCGCGGAAAACGAAATCAAACGGGCGCGGAAGCTCGGGCTGGACGAAGAGAGCACCCAAAAATTCCTGGATTCGGGCATTCACACGCGAGCGATCGCGTGGCGGCTGATCGGCAGCACGACCTGGGTCCTGGCCGTATGGGCCATCGGCCTCACGGCGCTCTGTGCGCTCGGCTTCGCCCTCTCCAAAGCGACGCTGCGACAAATCGAGCGTTCGGAGGTGAACGTGCCGGTGACTCCCGCCGAACACCGTCTGCGTCGAATCTATCGATCGGTGCTCAATCTCGCCGGCGTTTATTATTACGTGTCGTTGCCGATCGTCCTCGTGCTGGTCATCGGGGCCGCGGCCGCGATGATCTACGGCTTCTTCGCGATCGGGTGGGTCCCGATCAAGCTCGTGTTGATTCTCGGCATCGGGGCGATCGCCACGATCTGGAGCATGGGGCGGTCGTTATTCCTCCGCGTGAAATCGGAAGATCCAGGCCGTGGCCTCACACGCGAAGAAGCCCCGGCCTTGTGGGAACTCACCGATGAAGTCGCCGCGACCTTGAACACCCGGGCGATCGACGAAATTCGCATCACGCCCGGGACGGATGTTTGCGTTTACGAGCGTGGCAGCTGGCGGGAGAAGATGGAGAACCGCGCCAAGCGAATCCTCGTTCTCGGCGCCGCGGTGCTGAACGATTTCAAGCAGGAGGATTTTCGCAGCGTCTTGGCGCACGAGTACGGCCATTTTTCCAATCGAGATACCGCGGGCGGCGACGTCGCGCTCCGGGTCCGAAACGACATGCTGAAGTTTTACTTCACCATGCTGCATGCCGGCCAAGCGACCTGGCTCAACATCGCATTTCATTTCCTGCGGCTGTACAACTTCATCTTTCGCCGGATCAGTCACGGTGCGACTCGGCTGCAAGAGGTGCTCGCGGACCGCGTCGCCGCGCAAACCTACGGTCCCGCGGCGTTCGAAGGCGGTCTGCGGCACGTTATTCGGCGCAGCCTCGAGTTCGGCGTGCACGCCGACCAAGAGATCAAGGCGGCCATCGATGCGCGGCGGCCGATTCAGAACTTGTACGAAGCGCCCGCGACGACCTTGGCCAATCTCGAGGAAGAATACGCCAAGGCGATCAACCGCCCGACGACCGAAGACGACACGCACCCTGCCCCGCACGATCGTTTCCGGCTTATTGCCCGCATCTCGGCGCCGCCGCGTGCGCCGTCGACGGGAACGGTGTGGGACCTTTTCGCCGACCGAGCCGCTGTGCAGCGCGAGATGATGGAGACCGTCGAAAAGAATATCGCAACGCATCGGAAGTAAGCGTCGGTCAGGCGCCCATGAGAGCGCTTCGACGTACTGTCGGCGACGGGGGTCTCATTCGGAGCGTGACGGCCAACCGTTGGCGGGTACGCCACCGGAAATCCGGTACTTGCCGCGATTGTGTTGCCAGCCGGCCGTGCCTCACTGTCGCGGCACTCCTCCAGCTTCGGTCCCGCTACCTGCCGCCGCATGCCGTCCTCGTTCGTGCCTCTCATCTCCGGCGACCTCGTTCGCCAACTTGAATGGAAACGCTACCAAGAAGCGGTCGCGCTCTATTTTGAATTGACGGGAAAATCTGCGCGGGAGTCGGCGCTCGGCGCGGATGGCGGAATCGATGTCAGGTTGTACGACTACGCCAACTCGCTCGCGCCTTATGCGGTGGTGCAATGCAAGGCGTGGAGCCCGCGCGGCGAAATCGACGTCACGGAAATTCGCGCTTTCACCGATGTGATGCGCGAGGCGGCCGTCGACCAAGGCTATTACTTCGCGACCTGCCGCATCCCGCCCTACATCAAAGCCGAAGCCTGCAGACGAGGCATCGAAACCGTCGACACCGAGGAATTCGTCGCCCGCTTGAGCGACCTTCCGGCGCAACAACAGCGCACGTGGCTCGCCGGCGCCACCCACGGCGATTTTCGCACGCCGACGTGCCGAAAATGCGGCGCGAAGATGAAGCCGCGGCGCGCGAACGCTCGCGCGTGGTGGTGGTGGTGCGATCCATGCCGTCTCGATCAACCGATGCGACGCGAAGATCGCGAGCGCTACGAAGCAGCGAGCGAGGTCCCGCCCGTCCTTGCGCACCACCCCTCTCCCCGCGAGATACGACGGCACGACGGCGCCCTCCCCGGCTCGCATCCGCCGCCGCGCCTGGAAGCTGCCGCCACTTCACCGCGGCGGCTTCATCCGGCGCCCGGCCAATCCCGCGCCGCTCGCCACGGAAAATTCTCCGCACTGCTTGGCGGCCTTGGGTGCGTCGGTTTCGGCGTTTGGATGATTGCGCACGCCGTTCATTCGTTTTTCGGCGGTGTGACGGTGCCCGTAGTTGCCCGCCCACCGCCCGCTTCTTTGCCCCGACCTTCTGCTGCGACACGTGCCACCCCCGCGCCACCGGCGAACCGCTCGCCGTCCTGGCCTGCCCATTCCGTTCCGATCGCGACGAACGTTTCCCCCACCACGCAGCCGCAGCTTAGATTCCACATGCCCAGAGCGATTTTCCACCTCAACATCGAGGCCAACAGCACGGCGACCGATGAGCAATTGCGTCATGCGACGAGCGCCATCGAATCCGCGTTGAGCGTCTTTGACCGCCTTGCCCGCCCACCCTTTCTCGCCATCGCCACACCGCCCGATTCCACGCACCCCTCCCTGACCGGCTACCTCATCTACGATACGCACCTCGACGACTTCGTGAGCCGCGAGGTGTATTTCGCCGCCCCCCAACCGAATCGTACCGTGGCCATCGTGCATCGCTATCCCTGTTATTTCGTCGGTGGCGAGCGCATCGCTCGCTGACCCGCATTCGCTTCCCCCGCGCAACGCCGTGAGCCAGCCGAGTTGACCGGCGCGAGCCGCGTTGCCAGATCGACGCCGGTGAGTGTGTCGCCCGCCGCGTCCCGCCGGTCACGGAACGTGCGGTGCCGCTTGTACCGAGCATCGCTATGCCAGACAGGCCGGCCTCTGGGAGGCCAGCTACACCACGCGCCACCGCTGCTCACCAGCGCGCCCATCCCGCCGCAAGCAGGTCGCACGTTTCGTTCGCCAGATAGCGGTTCAGCGCGACACGCCGATAATCGGTTGGCGCATGCGGAGCGAGCGGCTGCGTCACGAGGTAATGCAGCGCCCTACCCCTCCGGCGAACGAAACGCCGGCGGTGCAGGCCGCACCGGGTGGGGCAATTTGTACACGCGAAAACTGCGAAACCGGTGACGCGCCGGTGCACAATCCATGTCGTGCTGGTGCGTGGTCGCTGACGCGCGGGTGCATGACCGCTGTCGCGGCGCTGCGTCGATCCGCTCGGTGCCGTTTCGACCTGTCCCTTTCAAGCCGTCCAATCAGACTGCCCGCGAATCACGCGAATCCACGCGGATCATTCGAGGCGTGAGCGGTCAATGCAGACCCATGTGCGATCGCTCACGAGGAACCATCGCCGCTGCGTCGGCGCGTTAACGCGCCCTACCCGACGAAAGCCTCACGGCTTCCGCTGCGGGATGCGTCTAAAGGCACGGTGTAGGTGCAACCTCGAACCGGGAGCCGAAACGCCTCAGAGGCCCGATAGGGACATAGGGCTCCACCGAACGTCGCGCTCGCAGCCGGAGTTGGCACTTGGCAGGTTGGGGACGTTCCGGCTTCCTCGCTGCGCTTGACGATGGCCCGCCTTCGACTTCTCGCCTGTTCCGCGGTGCTCGCACTCGTTGCGCGGGCCAGCGAATGGACCCCGCATGTCGTCACGGAGACCGCCTGGAGCGACAATGCCAGCAATGCCAACCGCGCCAGCGATCGCATCGGCGCGCTGCAATTGACGGCCGATCTCGCGACGAGCCGCCGGATCGCGTTGACGGAAAAGACGGCCTTGCTTCCGGCCGGGCACATCGCCGTGGAGGAGTGGCCGGCGCACCACCCGTTATCGCGCTTCTCCGTGGGGCTGCAGCTCGAATGCCGCTACAAGCCGGGTCTTGGCCCTTACGCATCGATCGTCGCAGCGAGCGCTTCGCTCGACGGCGTCGTCGGTCGCGAAAGCATGCGCAGCGGCGGCGCTGGCAACATTCAGCTCGCCTGGCGGAAACGAGTTGGCGCGGCCCGGCTCGAGTTCGCGGAAACCATGCGTCGCAGCGACACACGCGAGCGCACCTTCAGCGGCACCAGCTATGAGACCTCGGCCCGGCTGGCCTGCGATGTCGGGGACGCCATCGAGCTCAGCTTCACCGCCTTTGGCCGCGCGGGCGATATCGTCTCGTATGCGACGCCGCCGCGGCCCGAACTCGTGGCCTTGGCGGGATCGCGCGTGAACGTGGCAACCTTCGGCCGGCCGATGGTCGCTTACACGTTTCGCGCCGCCACCTTCGGCGGAACGGCAGCGATCGGGTTTCGCGTCGGAGCAAGCACCCACGTCGCGCTCAACGGCACGTATTCGGAAACCTCGCGGGCCGCGTTGCGGTATCGAAACCCTCTTGTCTCGGTCGCGATTGTTCACCAGCTGTAGCGGCGCTTGCCGTCCTTCGTTTTTTCGCTCCCGCCCCATCCGCTCCGTTGGATCGCATTGGCCTCGCTCGGGCTCTGCTCGCTCCCGGGTGCCGTGCTGACGGTTCGCGTGAACGACCCAAAAGCCGCTCCGGTCGCGGATGCGGCGGTGTCCCTCGTGCCGCTCGGCAGCCATCCCTCCGCAGCGGCCGCGGTCTCGACGCCTCCGCTGGAAATCGAGCAACGCGGCCAGGAATTCGCGCCCTACGTGACCGTGGTGCAGACCGGCACGTCGATCCGCCTGCCGAATCGAGATACGGTCCAACATCACGTTTACTCCGAGGCGGCCGCGAAACGATTCGAGCTCCCGCTCTATGCACCGGGCAAAGCGGAAACCTTGGTCTTCGATCGTCCGGGGATCGTTCCGCTCGGCTGCAATATTCACGACTGGATGGTGGCGTATGTGGTCGTCGTGGACACCCCATGGTTCGGTCGCACGGGGCCTGACGGCAGCACGACGATTCGCGATCTGCCGCCGGGGAAGTACCGGGTCGAAGTCTGGCATCCGCGACTCGCGAAGCCCGATTCGCGCGAGATCGAAGTCGGCAGCGACCCCGCGCCTCCTGCGGTCGCGTTTTCGCTCGCGCTCCGTCCGGATCGGCGCATTCGCCGCCCGGTCGAGGCGGGGCGAACCGGCTACCGCTGAACCGTCGTGACCTTTCGCTCCTATCGGCTGCGGCTGTTGGCCGCGATGTTCGGCCTGACCGCGATCGCCGAACTCGTGGCGTTCTTTTTCGTCGCTCGCGTCCATCGCCTTGAAGCCGAACGCGAGATCGCCCATCAGCTCGCCGTCGCGTCCGACCAATTCACCCGCGTGGTCGCGCAACGCACCGCCGACCTCGCGCGCAGCGCGGCGGCCCTTTCGTGGGATACGGGCCTGCGGCAAACGCTGTCGACCACCACGGACTCCGCCACGCTGCGATCGGCTTTGGACAGTTTCCGCGGCCGCGTCGACGCCGGTCTCGTCGCATTGATCGATCTCCAAGGCCATGTACTGGCCGAAACGCGCGCCGGCAGTTCGGCCGAGGCGGTATACCGGCCGTTGTTCGAAACCGCGGACAACTCGAGCGAGGCGCGGGCCAACGGTTTTGGGATCATCGATACCGCCCTGTATTCGCTCGCGATCGTGCCCCTGCGCTCGCCCGACGTCGTCGCGTGGATCGCGATCGGCTTCCCACTCGATGCGGGCTTCGTGGCGCAATTGAAACAATCCACCGGCGTCGAAATTACGATCGCCCGCGGCGACGCCATCCTAGCGACCACCGTCACCAAGCCCGCGCGTTTTCTTCCGGCGTTCCGCCGGGTCGGAACGACGACTGGCGAACCCGCGGTGGTGACGTTGCAATATTCGCTCGACGAGAAGCTCGCACCCGCGCGGCGGCTCGAAGCCATTTTGGCGGCCATTTTCGTGGGGAGTCTTCTGCTCGCAAGCATCGTCGCACTCCGCATCGCGCAAGGCATCAGCCGGCCGGTGCAGGAACTGGCGGCGCACGCGCGCCGGGTCGGCGCCGGCGATTATGCAGCCCGCACGACCGTGGACCGCGCCGACGAACTCGGCCAACTGGCCACTGCATTCAACGAGATGGCGGCCGGGCTCGCCGAACGTGACCGCATCCGCGACCTGCTCGACAAGAACGTGTCGCCGGAAGTGGCGGCGCAGATGCTGCGAGACGGCGCGGCGCTCGGCGGCGAAGAGCGAGAAGTAACCGTCCTCTTTTCGGATCTGCGCGGTTTCACGACGCTGAGCGAAAAACTGCCGGCGCCCGCTTTGCTTGCACTGCTGAATCGTTATCTCGATCGCATGAGCGGCGAGATCGAGCGGCACGGCGGCGTAATCGACAAATTCATCGGCGACGCGATCATGGCGCTCTTCGGCGCACCGGTGAAGCAGGCCGATTCGGCGGACCGCGCCGTCGCGGCCGCGTTGGCGATGGAACACGCCTTGGCCGCGCTCAACCGAGAACTCGCCGCCGAAGGCCACCCCACCCTCGCGCTCGGCATCGGGATCAACACCGCGCCCGTCGTCGCCGGCAACATCGGGTCGCACCGCCGGCTCAACTACTCGGTGATCGGCGACGGCGTGAACGTCGCCGCGCGGCTGCAATCGCTCACGCGCGACGCCGCCTATCGCACGAATATCGTTACGAGTGTGGCAACGCGCGCCGCGGTGCGGGACACCGCCGCCTTTTGCTTTCGCCCGCTCGGATCCGTGCAAGTGAAAGGACGCAGCGGCGCCGTGGAGATCTACGCGGTCGATCGCACCCCGGATCCCACGGACGCTACTTCGACGCTTTCGTCGGCGGCTCCACATAGCGCGCTTGATCGCGCGCCCAAATCTCCGCCTCGAGATTCGCCCAGCGCCGCGTGATTTCTTTGCGGTCCGCTTCCGTCAGGTTCGCGGTCACGGCGCTGGAAAACGACGGCACATCGACCGCTTGGTCGAAAATGAACCAGCGATCTTTGATGCGCACCGGAATGACCGTGTGCCCGTTCGCGGCGGCAGCGGCTTGTTTCGCGGAGAAAACGTCTTGATCCGCTCCTTTGATCAGCAAGCCGGAAGCATCCACGCGCACCGGCCAGTCGCCGTAGGCGATCTTGGCCCGCGTGCGCCGAGTCTCGATCATTTGGTTGATCTCATCGAGGGCGGCCTGGCGCGACAAGGTCGTGGGCGCCGCTTGGGCCGGCTCCTTCGGCGCCTCGTTTTCGGCCGCGGCGGGCGTGCCGCCGAGCGCGACCAACCGGGTTCTCGTCTCGGCCATGTCCGTCAAAACGGTCTGGAGCCGCGCTTGCTGCCGTTGGCGCATGCGTTCCAACGACGCGGCGGCGTCGGCATCGCCCGCTTTGGGCACGAGCAAAGCGTTCCCGTCGACCATCCGCTGCATCTCCGCGCGCATGGCTTCGAGCCGCGCCAATCTTGCTTCGTAACCGAGGCGGAGGACCTCGTCGAAGGTGTGCCCGTCGATCTGCGCGCACAAGGCCGCGTTCACGGCAGCGCCGCTCTTCCCTTCGCTGCTGGCGCGCCACCGGATCTCTTGCAACGCCAGGTCGAATTCTTTCCACGCCGCGGCATTGAAGCGGTTGCCGGCATTCGAACGCCACACCTGGAGATCGCCGATGTTTTTCGCCGCCACGTGCGCTTCGGCGTCGCTGCGGCTGCAGCCGCTCGCCAACCCAATCGACATGGCCAGGAGAAGGCACGAAGCGGTGCAGGCACGCATGGTGGCGGAAGTACTAACGGTGCAGCGATCGGACGCAATCGCCGGATGCCAAACATCCCGCGTTCGCATTCGCCGCTTGAGCTTCGCGGCGCCGCAATTTTCTTCGCGGCATGTCTTCTCTCGCGCGCGAAGTTCGGCCGGCCCCGCTGCCCCGGCATGTGATCAACGAGCGTAGCGTCCTCGAAGCCGTGCCCGACGATTGGGCTTTGCTGCCTCCGGGCGACGCTGCCCTCAGCCGACGCATCAAGCAGGACGGACCGACCCTGACGGTCATCGAGGTGAAAGGACGGAAGCGGTTCTCCCGCGGCATCTGGGCCCCGGCGCATCGCATCGAGGCGTTGCGCACCGAACTGGCGCACGAGCGCGCGGACCCCGCTTATCAACGAAAACTCGAAGCCGGCCGCCACCGCCGGGCGGAGGCGCAGGAGGAGTATGTCGGCGCGTTTCGCGACGCCGTCCTGCGCTTCCTCGCGTTTCATCCCCAACACGCCCACGACGCCGAAACGTTGGCGGCGTTGATCGCGGCGCATGCCACGCCCGTTGGCAGTGGCACTGTGGCCCGCACCCAGCGTATCCCCTTGGACGAACGCGCGGAGGCCGCGACGATCGCGTGGCTGCGTCATCAAACGACCGGCTATGACGACATGATCATTCCGCGGGAAAAAGGCCGGCGGCGCGAGGTGCGGCGCATGCTGGCGCAGCGTTCCGTTCGCTTGCTCGAAAAATATCGCAGCGGCCAGCCCTTCGATCGCGCCCAGTGCCCGTTGCACCGAGCGCTGGCGCCGTCGCTGCCGACGCGCACGATCGGCTAAGGGCGCGGTTTATTCGACCTGCACGATGTAACCGCGGAGGTACTCGCTCTCGGACATCGTCGCCAGCACCGGATGATCCGGCGGTTGGTGCGCCCATTCGAGCACGCGCACTTTGCGTTTCGCATCGGCCGCGGCCTCCGCGAGGATGCCGCGCAACTCGGCATCCTGCATGTGGTGCGAACAGGTGTAGGTCGCGAGCACGCCCCCGGGCACGAGCCGCCGCATCGCGCGAAGATTGATTTCCTTGTAGCCGCGCAAGGCGCCTTCGAGCGCGCTCTTGGATTTCGCAAAGGGCGGCGGATCGAGGACGATCACGTCCCACAACGGTTCGATGTTACGCTCGGGTGCGTTGAACCAGTCGAAGACGTTCGCGACTTGGAATTCGGCGGTGACTCCGTTGCGTTCGGCGTTTCGCCGTGCCGCCGCGATGGCATCTTCGGCGCTGTCCAAGCCCAATACCTCCGACGCCCCCGCCCGCGCCGCATGCAGCGAGAACGAGCCTTGATTGCAGAACGCATCGAGGACGCGGCGGCCCGCGCAGTATTTCGCCACCGTCGGGTGCTGCAGGCGTTGATCGAGATAGAATCCGGTTTTCTGCCCGTGCTGCAAATCCAGCCAGTATTCGAAGCCGGCGATCTTGACCCAGCGCGGCTCCCACGCCTGGCCGGAGCGCGTATGCACCTCGGGCGGCAAGCCTTCGAGCCGGCGAATCGTGGCGTCGTTGCGGAAAATGATTTCCGCCGGCTCGAGCAAATCGACGAGGGCATCCGTCAACAACGCGGCGCGCTTTTCCAAGGCGAGCGTTTGGATTTGCACCACCAGAGCGTCATCGAACTGGTCGACAACCACGCCGGGCAAATCGTCCGACTCGGACCAGACGAGCCGCCGCGCCGACTCCCTCGGCCGCCGCGCCAAGGCTCGTTCGAGTGCGCCGCGAATATAGGCCGCATCCAGCGCCACGCGGTCGCGACTCAACCGCCGCCAGACGATTTGGGACTTCGAGTTGTAAATGCCAGTCCCGATGAAGCGCCCCGTCCGGTCCCGACATTCGACGACCTCGCCGTCATGCTGCGGCGGAAGCAAGGTCTCCACTTCGTTGCCAAACACCCAGGGGTGTCCATTCAGCACGCGAGCGCGGGCGTTGGCTTTGAGCTTCAGAAACGGTTGTGGAACCACGGCGTCACGTTTGCGGCTTCCGCCGCCGCCGCGACAAAAAAACGAATCGCACCACCGGAGGACGTGCGATCAGCGCGCGAGCGGCTCGCTCGCGGCGCCAAGGAGACTACGTCTCGAACCAATCAATTATCGTCGTCGCGCACTTCGATCGGCTCCGGCGGCGGGGTCATCAGACTTACCACGGCTAGGGCAACGACGAGGGCGACATACACCACGATCGTCAGCAGCAGTTTCACAGCGGGATTCATCGGCACAAATCGGCCGAACCGAAATCGCCGACCGCGTTTTCGCGCGAAAAAAAGCCGCGCGCGGCCATTCCGCCGCCGACCGTCGCGTTACCTGCGAATTGCCAGGAGAAAACGACGCAGGACCGTTCGCGGCTCAGGCCGCACGAGGCGCTTATCGAGGCTTTCGGAAAGATGGACGCCGACCCTCAATGGTAGGCCGATTGGAAAGCTGTCGGCCTGCGGCCTCGGTCCCGAGCGGCGCCTTGCCGCCTAGGCCTTCGGAGCCGGCTGAAAATCGCCGACTACGCGGCCACCCTGCACGAGGACGATGCGACTTGGGCCACTGGTTTCCGCGGCATTCGTCGTGCCGCCGGCCGCATGCGCTCCATACACGAGAAATACGACCGCGCCTTGATCGATCAGTTTCTCCGCGGCTTGCCGATCGGACGGCGAGAGCGAACCGAGCTCGTTTTTCGCGCCCTTCGCGAACGGGCCGGCTGTGCCGACGTCGCCGCCGAGGTACTGCAAAACGATCTCGCGCGTGCTTTCCGACGCGGTCGGCGTGGTGCCGCATCCGCACAAGAGGACGAACGGCAAGAGAGTGACGATGAACTGGCGTTGCATGGTGGTGGATACGCTCACGGAGGGCGCAATCAAAACGATTGCCTCCACAATGCAAGGTCGCTGCGGGATACGGCTTTACTCCGATGCGCGCCGGCACGCGGATTAACGTTCGACCGAAATCGAGATGTTCGGCGCGGCAAAGCACGAATTTGGCTTTCCCGCGCTGCGCCTTTTCGCACAGTCATCGCGCCCCTCCCCTTCGCATGTATTTAGACAAAAAAGTCGCCGTCATCATGCCCGCCTACAACGCCGCGAAAACGCTGCGGCGCACCTATGACGAAGTCATGGCGCAAGGCGTCGTCGACCTCGTCATCGTGGTGGATGACGCCAGTCGCGACGATACCGCGGCGCTGGCGCGGCAGCTGCCACAGACGCAGGTGTTCGTTCACCGTCACAATCTCGGCTACGGCGGCAATCAGAAGACCTGTTATAACGCCGCCCTCGATGCCGGCGCGGACATCGTCATCATGGTGCACCCGGATTACCAATACACGCCGAAGCTGATTCCGGCGATGGTCTCGATGATCGCGAACGACCTCTACCCGTGCGTAATCGGCAGCCGGATTCTCGGGAATTACGCGTTGCAAGGCGGCATGCCCGGATGGAAGTACCTCGCGAACCGGCTGCTCACCCTCGGCGAAAACATGCTCTTCGGCGCCAAATTATCCGAGTACCACACCGGGTATCGCGCGTTTTCCCGCGAGCTTTTGTTGCGCGTGCCGTGGCAGCGCAACTCGGACGATTTCGTCTTCGATAATCAGATGCTCGCCCAGATTTTGTGGTGCGGCTTCACGATCGCCGAAGTGAGCTGCCCGACGAAGTATTTCGCCGAAGCATCGTCGATCAACTTCCGCCGCAGTGTGCAGTATGGCTTCGGCTGCGTCGGAACCGCGGTGCTGTACCGGCTGGCGCGGCTCGGCTTGGTGCGGTCAAAGCTCTTCCCGCGCGACATCAAGAACGCGAGCGTACGTCCCGCGCTCGAGCCGGCCCTCAGCGAGTAGTTCTTCGCCACCGGCCTCGAAGCGGTGCCGCCACCCTACCCGATGGGTGCGACCGTCTCGAATTTCAGCAC
The DNA here is from genome assembly GCA_966252355.1 of uncultured Opitutus sp. Lineage (GTDB taxonomy): Bacteria > Verrucomicrobiota > Verrucomicrobiia > Opitutales > Opitutaceae > ER46. Next base: position 14,692 of record CBINOT010000081.1, read on the forward strand.
GGGGCGCTTCTCCGCGCGCGACTCGGCAAGCGAAAGGGTGAACCGGGCTTCCCAATCGTTTTGGCTTTCGGCGTCGATCAGGACCTGCGCGACGCGCCACGTGGCCGTCGAGGCGACTTCGTCCCAATGGGTGTGCTTCGCGGAGCGCCCCTCCGGATCGAGACGGAAACGCGCGCGCGCGTCGAAATAAGGCACAAAGGCCGCTTCGATCCGCCGGGCTTCAGGCGACGCCGTGGCATCGTCCGCGCCGGCGAGACCGGTCTGCAAGCGCGCGGCGGCGCTTTCCCACTCGCGCGCCGCGACGTCTTGCAAGAATCCGAGGATGGCCGTGCGGACCAAGCGACGAAAGCCGGCGGCATCGCGCGTGATATCGAAGGTCGCCGGCCGCGCCGGCTTGTCCGCGCCTTCGGCCGCGACGAAGTCCGGATTCCGCAGCCGCTCCCATTCTTCCAACAAACTCGAATCGATCCCGCGGATCAGCTCGCGCAGATAGTCTTCCATTTCGTCGACCTCCTCGGTCTTCGCCGTCGTCGGGACGGTTTGCGCGAGGACCTTCCAAACCTGCGACAAATGTCGCAGCAGCAGGCCTTCCGAGCGCTGCAGCCCGTATTCCTTCACGTAGTCGGCAAACGACATGTAACGCTCGAACATCTCGCGCGCGATCGACTTGGGCCGGACGTTTTCCTGCGCGACCCAGGGATGAGCGGCCGCGTAGGCGTTGAAGGTGTCGTACAAAAACTCGCGCAGCGGCTTCGGGTGTTCGATCTGCTCCAGCTTCTCCATCCGCTCCTCGTACTGGACGCCCGTGGCGCGCATTTCCTCGAGCTTCTCGGTCTTCAGCTTGTCGACTTGCCGGCGGAGAATCGCGTCGGGATCCTCGACGATCGACTCGCAGAGCGTCAGCACGTCGAAGGGATACCCCGGCGCCGCTCGATCGAGCAGCGGCAAGGGATCGATGAGGTACAGGGACAGCGCTTGATGCAGCGAAAAATCGTCCTGCAGCTCGAGATTCACCCGGAGCTTGCGGCCCGACGGCTCGGGCGGAATCCATTCGACGATCTTGCGTTCCAAGAGCGCGCGAAACAATTGCCAGGCCCGGCGCCGCAGCAGCCGCTTGCGGTGCGGCGTTTCGTGGGAGTCGCGAATCAAGCGCTGCATCGCGCGGCAACCATCGTCGTCACGGCTGAGCACGAGCAAGAGCATGCCATGGCTGACTTCGAATTTCGATGTGAGCTCTTCCGGCGGCGCCGTCCGCAGTCGCTCGAAGGTTTTCTGATCCCAACCCACGGCTCCTTCCGGGGCGCGCGCCTTCGCCGCTTTTTTCTTCTTCGGATCGGCGGCGGCTTTTTCCTCCGCTCGCTTGTTTTCGATTACGTGCTCCGGCGCCTGCACGATGACGTAGCCTTGGTCGTCGTAACCCTTGCGGCCCGCGCGACCGGCGATCTGCCGAAAGTCCCGCACGCTCAGCACGGCGGCCTTCGTGCCATCGTATTTCCAGAGCTGGGTGAAGACGACCGTGCGAATCGGAACGTTGATGCCGACGCCGAGGGTGTCGGTGCCGCAGATCAGCTTAAGCAATCCCCGCTGGGCGAGCTGCTCGACCAAGATCCGATACTTTGGCAAGAGCCCCGCATGGTGGACGCCGATGCCATGGCGCAGAAACCGTCGCAGCTCCTTTCCATACGGACTGTTGAAGCGGACTTTCTCGAGCTCGGTTTGCAGCGCGGCTTTTTCCTCCTTCGAAGCGACATTGAGACTCGTGAAATCCTGCGCCGCTTCGGAGGCCGACCGCTGCGTGAAGTAGACGAGATAAATCGGCGCGCGTTTCAGCGCCAGCAACTCGGCGATCCGCTCGGTCAGAGGCACCTCGGAATATTCGTAGGCCAGCGGCACCGGCCGCCGATCGCTGCGCACCGTGACCGTCTCCGCGCCCGTCAACGTCGTGAGTTCGCGCTCGAATCGCTCGGTGCTGCCAAGCGTGGCCGACATGAGCAGAAAACGCGCATTGGGCATGGTGAGCAGCGGCACCTGCCAGGCCGCGCCGCGCTCGGCGTCGGCGTAATAATGAAACTCGTCCATGATCACCGCGCGGACGTCGCTTTGCGCGCCGCGGTGCAGCGCCATGTTCGCGAGAATTTCCGCCGTGCAACACAGCACGGGCGCGCGCGGATTCACACTGGCATCGCCCGTCATCATGCCGACCCGGTCCGGTCCAAAGTCGCGGCAAAGCGAGAGAAATTTCTCGTTTACCAGCGCCTTGATCGGACAGGTGTACACCGAACGCTGGCCGGCGCAGAGCGCTTTGAAGTGGTAGGCCGCCGCCACGAGCGATTTCCCAGAGCCGGTCGGCGTATTCAGGATCACGTTCCGGCCGGCAAACAGCTCGAGAATCGCCTCCTCTTGCTCGGCGTACAGCGTGAGTCCGCGCTCGGCGGACACCGTGAGGAATCGGTCCAACACGGCATCGGCATCGGCGCCGGGAGGCAGTGGCGCGAGGGGGGCGTGGGCGGGACGGCTGTCGGACATTCGGTTCACAAGGGCGCGTGAACCGCGACGAGACAAGCCGCGTGTGCAATCGCGGACCGCGACGCTCCGCCGGCAGGGCGCACCGGGCGCAGCGACCGTTCGAAAGCGTACCGGTCGGCGAGCCGAACGGCTCGGCGAGACGCCCCGCCCTACCGTTTAATCGAGGCACAAAAAAGCCCGGAGGCGAGAAGGCCTACGGGCGAAACGATCGGCGCTGCGCTTCAGCGTCAGGTTTTGAAGCTGCGAATGAGCGCCACGAGCGCTTTGGCTTCGTCCGGGGTGAGCTTGTCGTTGAACGCCCTCATCCGCTCTTTGCCGTTTACCGTGACGCCTTTCAACGTCGCATCGAGCATCGCATCGTCCTTCAGCTCGGCTTGCACCTTGGGATCGGAGTAGTCTTTCACTTTCAACTTCTGGCCGGTTTTGGTTTCGCCTTTGCCAGCCGCGCCGTGGCATTTGGCGCAATACTCCTCCCAGTTCCCTTTCGCATCCGCCGCAAGCGCCGCCGGAATACCGGCCGCGAGAATAGCCGTCAGCACAACGAGTTTGGTCTTCATACGCTCTTAGGAGTATCACACCCGCCGTGCGTCGCGCCGCGCGTTTTTTGTCCAGTTCCTGCGGAAACCGAACGCTCGCCCGCCGAATGCAGCGTGGGCGCGACGCGCGTGCGAGGACACGAGCAAGATGCCCGCGCCGTGTGAGCAAAAAAGAGCCCGAGTCGTTTGACCTCGACTCGGGCTCATCGATTCGCCGCTACCGGCGACTGACGTGCAGACCCATAGGACCCGACCTGGAGACGCATGCCGGCGCGCGCAGTTACGGGCGGCCGCTGAAAAATCCGAAAGACGGAAATTTCCCATGGGAACTTCAGAAATTCTTTCTGCGGCGCGACTTTGCGCGACAGCGCAGGAGACATTTCCGTGTCGCACGATCAAAACCGATGGCCGGATCGGTGGCAGCGACGGGCTAAAGCAGGCCCGCGCCGCAGGACGCATTCGTTCAACGTTTAACCCTTCGCATTATGAGCAAAACGGCAGCAGACGTACTCGTCGAAACACTGGCGCATTGGGGAGTGGAGGTCGTGTTCGGCCTTCCGGGCGACGGAATCAATGGCATCATCGAGGCGCTGCGCCGCGCCCAAGATCGCATTCGCTTCGTTCAGGTGCGGCACGAGGAGGCCGCCGCCTTTATGGCCTGCGGCTACGCGAAATTCACCGGGAAACTCGGCGTGTGCCTGGCGACGTCCGGACCTGGCGGCATCCACCTCCTCAACGGGCTCTACGACGCAAAGCTCGACGGTCAGCCGGTCCTCGCGATCACCGGCCATCATTTTCACGACCTGATCGACACGCATGCGCAGCAGGACATCGACCTCGATCGCGTTTTCATGGACGTGGCGTGTTACAACGCGCGGATCATGGGACCGTCGCACGTGCGTGCCGTGGCGCATCTGGCCTGTCGGACCGCGCTGACTCGTCGGAGCGTCGCACATATCAACTTCCCGGTGGACACGCAGTCGCTGCCGCTCTCGGCCGACTCACGGTCCGAGCGCAACATTCCCGGCCACGCCGAAACCGACGTCATGTCTCGCCGGAGCGGCCTGCCGGCGAAAGCGGATCTCGAACGCGCGGCGGAAATTCTCAACGCCGGCAATCGCGTCGTGATTCTCGCGGGCCAAGGCGCGCTCCACGCCCGCCACGAGTTGATCGCGCTCTCGGCGAAGCTCGGCGCACCGATCGTGAAGGCCTTGCTCGGCAAAGCCTGCGTGCCCGACGATTCGCCCTACACGACGGGCGGCATCGGCTTGCTCGGCACCCGTCCGTCGCAGGAAGCGATGCAAAATTGCGACACGCTGCTCCTCGTGGGCACATCCTTTCCGTACATCGAGTTTCTGCCGAAGCCGGATCAAGCGCGGGCGATCCAAATCGATCGCGATCCTGGCCGCATCGGCCTGCGTTACCCGGTGGAAGTCGGCCTGGCCGCGGATGCGAAGCAAACGCTCGACGCGCTGCAAGGACTGGTCCGGCGGAAGACGAATCGGCGTTTCTTGGAGAAAGCGCAGCACGGCATGCAGGCGTGGCGAAAGCTGATGCACGAACGAGCGACCCGGATGGACATGCCGATGAAGCCGCAGGTCGTCGCCGCCGAAATCGGCCGCCAGATCGATCGCGATGCGATCATCGCGTGTGACAGCGGCACCGTCGCCACCTGGTACGCCCGGCACATTCAAGTTCGCGGCGAGCAAATGCATTCGCTCTCGGGCACGCTCGCCTCGATGGCGAACGGGGTGCCCTACGCCATCGCCGCCCAAATCGCATATCCCGACCGCCAGTGCATCGCCTATGTCGGCGACGGCGGGTTTTCGATGCTCATGGCGGAATTCGCGACCGCCGTGAAATACGATCTGCCGGTGAAGGTTTTCATCAACAAGAACAACTCCCTCGGGATGATCAAATGGGAGCAGATGGTTTTCCTCGGCAACCCGGAGTACGGCTGCGATCTGCACCCGATCGATTTCGCGGGTTTCGCCCGCGCGTGCGGCGCGCACGGCTTCACGATCGAAGACCCGAAGCGCTGCGGCGATATTGTCGCCCGAGCGCTCGCCACGCCGGGCCCGGTGATCGTCGAGGCGGTCGTCGATCCCAATGAGCCTCCGATGCCGCCGACGATCCATGCGAAGCAAGCGCTGCATCTCGGAGAAGCGCTGGTGCGTGGCACGCCGCACCGGGGAAAGATCCTCGGAACCGTGCTGGCGAATCGCGTCCGTGAGATGGTCTAAGCCCTCCTCTCATGCGCCTCACGATCGCCGACAAAAGCGCCCCGCCGGTGCGCGATGCGCGGATCGGGGTGTTCGATATTCCCACGCGGTCGCCGGAATCGGATGGCACGCTCGATTGGCGCAAGACCACGCTGGTCGTGATCGAACTCACGGCTGGCGACGTCATCGGCTTCGGCTACACATACGCCAACGCCGCGACCGCGCGCGTCGTGCAGGACCATCTGCTCGATGTCGTGCGCGGCCGCTCTTGCGGGGACATCGAGGCGCGGTGGCGCGAGATGTTTCATCGGCTGCGTAATGTCGGCACGCATGGTATTTCGGCGATGGCCATCTCCGCCGTCGATGCGGCGCTTTGGGATTTGAAAGCGAAGCACTATGGCGTGTCGCTGCTCGATCTGTTGGGCGCGGTGCGCGACGAGCTGCCGGTGTACGGCAGCGGCGGATTCTGCTCTTACACCGAGCCCCAGCTGCGCCAGGAGTTTGGCGGCTGGCAGCGGCGCGGCATTCGACGCTTCAAAATGAAGGTCGGCCGCGATCCGGCGAATGACCCCGCGCGCGTCGCCCTCGCCCGCTCCGTCATCGGGCCGGCCGCGGAGCTTTTCGTCGACGCCAACAGCGCCTATTCGCGCAAACAAGCCGCGGACTGGGCCGAGCGGTATGCGAACGAATTCGGCGCGGTGTGGTTCGAGCAACCCCTCGATCCGACCGACCTCGCAGGCCTGCGCGAACTGCGGCAACGTGCGCCAGCTCGGCTCGAGATTACCGACGGCGAGTACGGCTACGATCTCGCATACTTCCGGCGGCTCATCGAGGCGCAGGCGGTGGATGTCGTCATGGCCGATGCGACCCGCTGCGGCGGGATCACCGGTTTCCTGAAGGTGGCGACGCTCTGCGAAGCCGCAACTCTGCCTCTCTCGTCCCATTGCGCGCCGACGCTGCACCACCAGGTTGGCTGCGCCGTCGCGCCCATGCGGCACGCCGAGTATTTTGCCGATCACGAGCGCATCGAGCGCGAACTCTTCGAGGGCGTCGTCGAGGTGGTGGACGGCGCGCTGCGCCCCGATCGTTCGCGCCCGGGCCTCGGCGTGGACTTCAAATGGTCCGACGCGGAGCGGTACGCCCTATGAGCACGCACATCGAGGAACGTCCCGTCGCGGCGAAAGGTTTCGGAGGCACCGCGCCTTCGCCATCCCACTCGCGCCCGCGGCCGGCGGGCACCCTGCCCGAGCGGCTGCGCGCGGTCATTCGGGGCGACGTACGGTTCGATGATGGTGCGCGCGCCTTGTATGCGACGGATGCATCGAATTACCGGATGCCGCCCATCGGCGTCGTCGTACCGCGAGATCGCGAGGACGTGATCAATGCAGTGCGCGTGTGCCGCGAGTTTGGTGCGCCGGTTTTGACGCGCGGCGGTGGCACGAGCCTCGCCGGACAATGCTGCAATACCGCGGTGGTGCTCGACGTTTCGCGGCACTTCAACCGCGTCCTCGCGATCGATCGCGAGCGGCGCCAAGTCACCGTCGAGCCCGGCGTCGTCCTCGACGAGGTGCAGAAAGCCGTCGCGCCGCATGGGCTGATTTTCGGACCCAATCCCGCGACGCACAATCATTGCACGGTGGGCGGAATGATCGGCAACAACTCGTGCGGCATCAATTCGCTGCTTTCGGCCAACTACGGCCTGGGATACCGCACGTCGGACAATCTCGTCGCGATGGACGTGCTGCTCTACGACGGCACGATCCTTACCGTCGGCGAAACGACCGACGCCCATTTCGAGGCCATCATCGCGGACGGGGGCCGGCGCGGGGAAATCTATCGGCAGCTGCGGCAGCTGCGCGACGAGTTTGGCGATCTCGTGCGCCAGCGCTTTCCCAAGATTCCGCGGCGCGTGTCGGGCTTCAACCTCGACGATCTCCTGCCGGAGAACGGCGCCAACATCGCTCGCGCGCTGGGCGGATCGGAAGGCACCTGCGCGATCATCCTCTCGGCGACGCTGCAGCTCGTGCCGATGCCGGCCGCACGCGCCCTCGTCGTGCTCGGTTATCCCAGCCCTTACGAGGCGGGCGACGACGTGCCGCACATTCTACCGCTGCGGCCGATCGGGCTCGAAGGCATCGATCAACGGCTCGTCGACAATGCGCGGCACCACGGCATCCATGTCGATGCGCTCGACCTGCTGCCGGAAGGTCATGGCTGGCTGCTGGTGGAATTCGGCGGCGAATCGAAGGCGGACGTCGATGCGCAAGCGCGACGACTCATCGATCTACTGAAAGGGAGAGACCGCGCTCCGACGATCAAGCAGTACGACGATCCCACCGACGCTGCGAAAGTCTGGGAAGCACGCGAGGCAGGGCTTGGGGCGACGGCGTTTGTGGCCGACAGTCCGGACACCTGGGAAGGATGGGAAGATACGGCGGTGCCGCCGGCCGCGGTCGGCCAGTACCTCCGCGACTTTCGCGCGCTCCTCGATTTGTACCAGTACGAGACCGTGCTGTACGGCCATTACGGCCAGGGCTGCATCCATTGCCGGATCACCTTCGATCTCGTGACGGCCGACGGCATCGAGAAGTGGCGCGCCTTTCTGGACGATGCGGCGGATCTCGTGGTGCATTACGGGGGTTCGTTTTCCGGCGAGCATGGCGACGGGCAATCGAAAGCGGAGCTCCTGCCGAAGCTCTTTGGGCCGGAACTCGTCGAGGCGTTCGAACGCTTCAAGGCCATTTGGGACCCCGAATGGAAAATGAATCCCGGCAAGGTCGTGCGGCCCAATCCGATCACTTCCGAGCTTCGACTTGGCGCCGACTACAATCCGGCGCGGCCAAAGACGTACTTCGCCTATCCGCAAGACCACGGGGATTTCAGCCGCGCGGCGTTGCGCTGCGTCGGCGTCGGCGAATGTCGACGCCATGAAGGCGGCACGATGTGCCCGAGTTACATGGTGACGCGCGAAGAGCAGCACTCCACGCGCGGTCGCACGCATCTGCTCTTCGAGATGCTGCAGGGCGACCTGATCACGGACGGCTTTCGCAGCAAACAGGTGAAGGAAGCGCTTGATCTATGCCTTTCGTGCAAGGGCTGCAAAGGCGACTGCCCGGTGCACGTCGACGTGGCGACGTACAAGGCGGAGTTCTTGGCGCATCATTACAAAGGCCGTTTGCGTCCGCGTCATGCCTATGCCTTCGGGTTGATCGCGCGGTGGGCGCGGCTGGCCGCCCTGGCCCCGTCGGTGGCGAACTTTCTGCAACGCGCGCCCTTTTTCGCGCCCGCATTCAAGGCGCTGCTCAACGTCGCGCCAGACCGGCAAATCCCGCGCTTCGCGGCGCATACGTTCAAGCATTGGTTCTTCGCGCGAAAGCCCCGCAATGCCGGGGGACCCGCGGTCATCCTGTGGCCGGACACCTTCAACAACCATTACCATCCGGATGTCGCGATCGCGGCGACGGAGTTTCTCGAGCGCGCCGGCTGGCGCGTGATCGTGCCGCGCGCGGCGCTGTGTTGCGGACGGCCGCTCTACGATTACGGCATGCTCGGCACCGCGCGCGTTTGGCTGCAACGAATTCTGGCGGAGCTGCGCGAGGAGATCCGAGCGGGCATTCCGCTGGTCGGACTCGAGCCCAGCTGCACGGCGACGTTTCGCGACGAACTTTGCAATCTGCTCCCGCACGACGACGACGCGCGGCGCTTGGCCAAGCAAACGCTGCTCTTGAGCGAGTTCATCGAGCAAAAGATGCGCGACTATCCGCTGCCGAAACTCGACCGCGCCGCGATCGTGCATGGCCACTGCCATCACAAAGCGATCATGAAGATGACGGCCGAAGAACGGGTGCTCCAACGGCTCGGCCTGCGCTACGAACTGCTCGATTCTGGCTGCTGCGGCATGGCGGGAGCGTTCGGCTTCGAAAAAGACCATTACGAGGTTTCGATCGCTTGCGGCGAGCGGGCGCTTCTGCCGCGGGTGCGCGCGGCGGACGCCGACACCCTGGTCATGGCGAACGGCTTCAGCTGCCGAGAACAAATCGCGCAAACGACGGAGCGCCGCGCGTTGCATCTCGCCCACGTCCTCGCACTCGCCGAACGCGAGCAGCGAGGGTCGGTCGCACCGAACGCGACAAACATCGAACGCACGTGCATTCCCGCGGAGCCGGCGAATCCGACGAAGACGCAAGCCTTGCTGGCGATCGGAGCGGGGCTCGCCGTCGTCGGCGGTCTCGCGTGGTGGTTATCGCGTCGGCACAGGCGTTCTCCGGGATCAGGACCTCGCCCGTAAATCCGGGCGGCGAGCGCGACGCGGGTTCACGTCGCGTGGTGGAGTCGCGGGCCTAGCGGATTTCGGTTACTGGCGCCGGCATCGCGCCCGGCGTCGGACGAGGCCTCGATTCCAGCCGGTGGCGCCTGCGGGCCACGAGGGAGCTCCAGCCAAAAGGTGCTGCCGCTCATGCCGTCAGAGATCACGCCGACATGGCCGTTCATTTTCGTCACCGCCCGTTTCACCATCGCCAGACCGATCCCGAGATGATTCTCGGCGCGCGCGAGCTGCTCGAAAGGATGAAAGATCCGCTCGTGAAACTCCGGCTTGATGCCGATGCCATCGTCGCGGATCGACAACCGAACGGTCGCAGCGGAACTCTCCGACCAGATCGTCACGCGCGGGAGGCGCTCCGGATGGGCAAATCGGCACGCGTTG
>CBINOT010000082.1:0-24632 GCA_966252355.1 uncultured Opitutus sp.
GCTTCCTTGATGATGCCGCCGCGCGCGCAGTTGAAGATGCGCAGGCCCTTCTTGCACTTTTCGAAGGCCGCTTCGTCGATCATGTACTTCGTGTCGTCCGTGAGCGGCATGTGGACCGTGATGTAGTCCGACTGCTTCAGGAGCTCGTCGAGCGTCACGCCCTCGACCTGCATGGCCTTGGCGCGGCTCGGCGCGAGATACGGATCGTACGCGAGGACGCGCATGCCGAAGGCCTGCGCGCGTTTGGCGACTTCGCCGCCGATGCGGCCGAGGCCGACGATGCCGAGCGTTTTCCGGAAAAGCTCGATACCCGAGAAGCTCTTGCGGTCCCACTGGCCGGCCTTCATCGAGGCGGCGGCTTGCGGCACCGGACGCGCACCGCAGAGCAAGTGCGTGAACGTGAGCTCGGCGGTGGCGATCGTGTTGCCCGAAGGCGTGTTCATCACGATCACGCCGCGCTCGGTGGCGGCTTCGACGTCGACGTTATCGACGCCGACGCCGGCACGGCCGACGACCTTGAGATTCGGCGCGGCGGCGATCACCGCGGCGGTGATCTTCGTCTCCGAACGGACGGCGATGGCGTGGACGTCCTTCACGAGCTCGAGTACTTTCTCGGGTGAAGACCCGTACGCCTCGATGACTTCCAAGCCCGGCTGCTGACGCAGATAGGCTACTCCTTTGGGTGAGATCTTGTCGGCGACGAGGACTTTCATGGAGACAAAATGGACCCGAGGGAAATGCCGGGTTCACGGGCAAGCAAGGAAAAGCTGCCGGTATGACGATGGCACGAGGGGCGCCGGAAAGGGGTGAAAGTGTGTCGTTCCCTCGAAAGCGAGGCGCAGGCCGGGGTCGAGGACCCCAGCTACAATGGCCGGGGATGGTTCGTGCGCGTGATCGTAATCTTAATCGTGATTGTGATCCTGATCGGGCTCCGGCTCAGGTCAGGCTCAGGCTCGGAGGCGGGTAACTGGATCAATCACGATCTCGATCACGATTAAGATTACGATCACGAGCACGAGGGGGAGAAACGGGGGGGCCGTTTCTGTATTGGATCCAGCAAGCGCGAACGGAGGGTTGCACCGGTTGGGCGTGCGAGCATCGTGCTGGGCAAATACGCCTTCTCCTTTCACATCCCCTAACCTTGCAGGTGGAAATACCTTCGCGCCCATGTCGGTTGACTCGTCCGCAATTCACCTTGCGAACGCGCAACTTCGGTCGGAGCGGTTCGTCCAAGCTGGCGGGCGGGCGCCAAGGGGTGATCGCCTTCAGCTCTTCATGACTCCTGCGTTACCACGTCTTTTGCGCCCTTCTCGAATCGTCTTCTGCGCCCTGTGCGCGGTGCTTGTGCTCGGCAGCGGCGGCTGCTCGGAAAAATCAGGCGGAGCGGGCGCAGCCGGTCGCGGCGGGCGGGGTGGCGGCGGGGGCGGCGGTCCAGCACCGGTGATCGTGGGCCAAGCCGAGCGCAAGGTCGTGCCGCTGGTGATCGACGCGGTCGGCACCGTTGAGCCGACGCGGTCGGCCGCCGTGCGCGCGCAAATCACCGGGACTTTGTTCAAGATCGTCATTCACGAAGGCCAGGATGTCGCCGAGGGCGATTTGCTCTTCGAAATCGACCCGCGGCCGTTCGAGAACGCGTTGCGCGTGGCGCTCGCCGACCAGAAGCGGGTGAACGTCCAACTCGACGCCGCCCGCGCCGAAGCCGCGCGTTACAAATCCCTCACGGTCGGCAGCATGATTTCGCAGGAGCAATTGCAGCAGGTGCAGGACAACGTGCGGGCGCTGGAAGCGCAGGCGGCGTCGTCCGAAGCGTCGGTTTCCACCGCGCGCCTGCAGCTTAGCTACTGCTCCGTGCGCGCGCCGATTTCAGGCCGCACGGGAAATCTCAACGTCCACGAGGGCGACATGATTCGCGCCAACGATACCGCGACGCTCGTCACCGTGAACCAGTTGAGCCCGATCTACGTGACCTTCGGCGTCGCCCAGCAGCATCTCGCGGCGATCACGCGTTTTCGCGCGGAGGGCACGCTCCACGTCGAAGTCGCGCCGGTCAGCGCAGGCGATCAACCGGAGCACGGCCAGCTCACCTTCGTCGACAATGCCATCGATCCGACCACCGGCACGATCAAGCTGAAGGCGACCTTCCCCAACGAGAATCATCGGCTGTGGCCGGGCCTTTTCACGAGCGTCACGGTCACGCTCGCCACGCCCGAGGTGCTGACGGTGCCGGCGAGCGCGATCCAAACGGATCAAGCGGGCCAGCACGTTTTTGTCGTGAAACCCGACAACACCGCGGAATTTCGCACCGTCGTCGTCGAACGGACCTTCGAGGAGCTCGCAGTCATCGCCAAAGGTTTGTCGCCCGGCGAAACGGTCGTCACCGACGGCCAACTGCGCGTCGTCGCCGGACGACCGGTCCAAATCAAGCCGCCCGAAACGCTGACGAATCCGGGCGCCGCTCCGGCCGCCGGAGCCGGCGAGGACAACGCTCGGCCGCGAGCGGGCGGAAAGAAAAAGAAACAAGGGACATGATACCAATGGCCGGTGAGACCGAGATTTGCATAGCGGCGGTCGTTGCGACGGCCATTGCTAAGCGGCCGGGGTCGAGGACCTCGGCTACATGGGCCGGGATGACGATGGGGGCGGCGCGCGGAACGCTAACATGAACATCCCGGAACTTTTCATTCGCCGGCCGGTGATGACTACGCTCGTCACGGCCGCCGTGACGATCTTCGGCTTGATGGCGTATCGCTCGCTGCCGGTGAGCGATCTGCCGAATGTCGATTTTCCGACGATCCAGATCAACGCCAACCTCCCGGGCGCGAGTCCGGAAACCATGGCGTCATCCGTGGCGACGCCGCTGGAGCAACAGCTCTCGACGATCGCCGGCATTGAATCGATGACGTCGTCGAGCTCACTCGGTTCGACGCAGATCACGCTGCAATTCAGCCTTGATCGGAACATCGACGGCGCCGCGCAGGACGTGCAATCGGCCATTTCCGCGGTCCAGCGCCGCTTGCCGCAGGACATGCCGAATCCGCCGTCGTTTCGGAAGAGCAATCCCGCCGACGATCCCATTCTCTTGCTGGCGGTGAGCTCCTCCACTCTGCCGATCTCGGAGGTCGACGAGTTTGCCGAGACTTTGCTCGCGCAGCGGATTTCGACGGTCGAAGGCGTGGCGCAGGTGCAGGTGTTCGGCGCGCAAAAATACGCCGTGCGCGTGAAACTCGATCCGCGCGCGCTCGCCGCCCGCGGCATCGGCATCGACGAGGTTCGGACCGCGCTCAACACGAACAACGTCAATCTGCCGTCGGGCACGCTCGACGGCACGAGCAAGTCCGTGACCTTGCAGGCCACCGGTCAGCTCAAGAGCGCCGACGGCTTCCGCAAAGTGATCGTCACGTATCGCAACGGCGCGCCGGTGCGGCTGAGCGATGTCGCGAACGTCGTCGACAGCGTGCAGGCCGACAAAGTCGCGGGGTGGTTCAACGGCAACCGCTCGATCATTCTCTTCGTGCAGCGCCAGCCCGGGACCAACACGATCAAAGTCGTCGATGGCATCAAAGCGCTGCTCCCTTCGTTCCGCGCGCAAATGCCGGCGTCGGTGAATCTCGACGTGTTGATCGATCGGTCGATGGCGATCCGCGAATCGGTCGCCGACGTGAAATTCACGCTGGTGCTCGCGATCTGCCTGGTCGTGCTCGTGATCTTCATGTTCCTGCGGTCGCTGTCCGCGACCATCATTCCGAGCATTGCGATGCCGATCGCAGTCGTCGGCACTTTCGCGGTGATGTATTTCTTCGGGTTCAGCATCGATAACCTGTCGCTGCTGGCGCTTACGCTATCGGTCGGGTTCGTCGTCGACGATGCGATCGTGATGCTGGAAAACATCATTCGGCACATCGAGCACGGCGAACCGGTGATGACCGCGGCCTTGCGCGGCTCGCGCGAGATCGGGTTCACGATCATCTCGATGACGATCTCACTCGTGGCGGTCTTCATCCCCGTGCTCTTCATGGGCGGCGTGCTGGGGCGGCTGTTGCACGAATTCGCGGTGACGATCAGCGCGGCGATCCTGGTCTCGGGTTTCATCTCGCTGACGCTGACGCCGATGCTCTGCAGCCGTTTTCTGCGGCCCATCGTGCCTGGCGCGCGCCATGGCAAGTTCTACGAAACGATGGAACGGCTGTTTCAGAGCGGCCTTGGATTCTACGAACGCACGCTGCGGCTGACGCTTCGCCATCGGGTGCTGACGATGCTCGTCGCGGTGGCGATGGTGGTGCTCACGGTCGTGCTGCTCGCGATCACGCCGAAGGGATTCATCCCGTCGGAAGACACTGGCCGCATCTCGATCGGCCTCGAAGCGGCGCAGGATGCCTCGTTCGAAGCCATGCTCCGCTACCAGCGCGCAGCGATGGCGATCGTGGAGAAGAATCCCTACATCGAGGCGTTCTCGTCTTCGATCAACGGCGGCAACAACAGCCGCATGTTCGTGAGCCTGAAGCCGCGGAATCAGCGGCCGCCCGCGGACAAGATCGTGCAGATGCTGCGGGCCGACCTCGCGCCGATCCCGGGCATCCGCGTCTTCCCGCAAGTGCCGCCGAGCATCCGCGTCGGCGGACGGCAATCGTCCTCGGTTTATCAGTACACGGTTTACGGTCCCGATCTCCAGGAGCTGTTCAAGCTCGTGCCGCCCTTCGCAGATCGCGTGCGCCAGCTGCCAGGCGTCGTCGACGTGACCAGCGATCTCCAGGTCACCAGCCCGCAACTCATCATCGACATCGACCGCGACAAGGCCTCGACGCTCGGGCTCAACGCCCAGCAGATCGAAGACGTGCTCTATAGCGCGTTCGGCTCGCGCCAGGTGTCGACGATTTACACGCCGACGAACCAGTACTTCGTCATCCTCGAGCTCGACGACCAGTATCAACGCGACCCGCGCTCGCTGTCGTTGCTGCATTTGCGCAATCGCGACGGTAAGCTTATCCCGCTCGATACGGTCGCGAAGACGCGCAACACGGTCGGTCCGCTCAGCGTCAGCCATCTCGGCCAAGTCCCCGCAGTGACCGTGACCTTCAATCTCGCCCCGGGCGTCTCGCTGAGCCAAGTGACCGGCACGATCGAGCGGATTGCCCGCGAAATGCTGCCAGCGACGGTCGGCGGCACGTTCCAAGGCACGGCAGCGGCGTTCACGAGCTCGCTGCAAGGCTTGGGCGTGATGCTCCTCGTCGCCGTGCTGACGATCTATCTCGTGCTCGGCGTGCTCTACGAGGACTTCATCCATCCTATCACGATCTTGTCGGGTCTGCCCGCCGCGAGCTTCGGCGCACTGATCACGCTGCTCATCTTCGGCCAGGAGCTGAACATCTACGGCTACGTGGGATTGATCATGCTCATCGGCATCGTGAAGAAGAACGCGATCATGATGATCGATTTTGCGCTCGATGCGCGGCGGACGCGCGGAAAAGCGGCCGAAGAAGCGATCTACGAAGCGTGCGTCGTGCGGTTCCGGCCGATCATGATGACGACTCTCGCGGCGCTCGCCGGCACGATGCCGATCGCGCTTGGCTGGGGCGCGGGCGCCGAATCGCGGCGGACGCTCGGCCTCGCGGTCGTCGGCGGCCTCGTCGTCTCGCAGCTGCTCACGCTCTACATCACGCCGGTGTTCTATCTCTACATGGAGCGGTTCACCAAATATGTGACGCCGAAATCCGTCGCGGAGCTCGAAGGCACCGGGACGGCCGGGGCGCATACGGCGAAGTAACAACGTAGAGGCGGCGCGACGATGTCGGGGCGTAAAGCCCCTCCCACAGCTCAAGCCCGGGGAGCGCGGACGCCCTCATCCGCATTCCGACGGCTTTAGTAGCGAATGCCGAAACCAGCGGACTAGGGCGTCCGCGCTCCAATAAGCCGACTCACTTCGTCGGCACCGGCTCGATCCCCACGAAATGCGCCGCGAACGCCAGCTTGTCGGCGGTTTCTTCGATCACTTTGGTCGTCGGCTTGCCAGCGCCATGACCCGCGCGGGTTTCGATACGGATCATGATCGGTCCCGACTCCGGTGTGTTCGCCGCGGCGGCTTGCAGCGCTGCGGTGTACTTGAACGAATGCGCGGGATGCACGCGATCATCGTGATCGGCCGTCGTGACCAGCACGGCCGGGTATTTCGCGCCCGATTTCACGGTGTGCAGCGGCGAATACGCCGACAAATATTTGAACCCGTCCGCGTCGTCGCTGGAGCCGTAGTCGCTCACCCAAGCATAGCCGACGGTGAATTTGTGGAAGCGCAGCATGTCCATCACCCCGACGGCGGGCCAGGCGACGCGGCAGAGATCGGGACGCTGATTTAGGGTCGCACCCACGAGCAGCCCGCCGTTCGACGCGCCGCTGAGAACGAGTTTGCGCGACGACGTGTAGTTGTGCGCGAAGAGCCATTCGGCGGCGGCAATGAAGTCATCGAACACGTTTTGCTTCCGCTCCTTCGTACCGGCGTCGTGCCAGGCTTTGCCGTACTCGCCGCCGCCGCGGAGATTCGGCACAGCGTAGACACCGCCGGATTCCATCCAAATCAGGCTCGTCACCGAGAAAGCCGGCGTGAGCGAGATGTCGAAACCGCCGTAGCCGTACAATAGCGCGGGCGTGTCGGCGCTCAGCTTCAGGCCTTTCCGATGCGAGATGAACATCGAGACGCGCGTGCCGTCCTTCGAGGGATAGAAGACTTGCTCGGTGACATAATCGTCCGGATTGAAGGCGACCTTCGGCGCCTCGAACACGGCGCCGCGGTTCGTCGCAACGTCGTGGCGAAAGTTCGTCGATGGCCGCGTGAACGAGATGAAGTTGTAGAAAAACTCGGTTTCATCCTCGCGCCCGCTGATCGCACCAACCGTCCCGATCCCCGGCAGCGTGACTTCGCCGAGCGGACTTCCCGTCAGCGCGAAGATCGCGAGCCGGCTGCTCGCGTTGTGCATCGAATTGACGACAAAACGCCGGCCGATCAGTGCGACGGATTCGATCGTGTCCGGACCTTCGGCGATCAGGGTTTTCCAGTTCGCGCGTTGCGGGGCGCGCGTGTCGATGGCGATCACGCGTTTCCGCGGCGCGTCGAGATTGGTGAGCAGAAACAGGACGGGGCCTTGATTGCCGATGAGATCGTACTGCGCGTCCCACTCGGCGACGATTGGCGTCACCGGCGCGCCGACGCGCGGCGCCGCGGGATCGCCGAGGTCGATGACGCTCAGCAGATTTTCCGGCGAGGCGCCGCGTGAGGTCGAGACGACGGCATAGCGGCCGTCTTCGGTGACCGTCGCGTTCACGAACCACTTCGGCTCGTCGGCCCGCTCGAAGACGAGGCGGTCCTCGGACTGCGGCGTGCCGAGCTTATGGTAATAGACGCGCTGGTGCTCGAGCTCGCCGAACGTCTTGCCGGTCCCCTCCTCCACTTTCGCGGCGGGATAGCGCGAGTAGAAAAAGCCGGCATTGTCCCTCGTCCAGGACGGCTCGGAAAATTTCACCCATTGCAGCACGTCGCTCGCGTCCTGGCCGGTGTCGACGGACCGCACGCGAATCTCGTTCCAATCGGAGCCGGCGGCGGCGGTGCTGTAGGCGATTTGCTTGCCGTCGTGGGAAGCGTGGGCGGACGTGAGCGCAATCGTGCCGTCTTTCGCGAGCGTATTCGGGTCGATCAGCGCGCGCGGTTCGCCGTCGAGCTTCTCCTTCACGTAGAAAACGGACTGGTTTTGCAGGCCCGAGTTTTTGGTGAAAAAATACCGGCCGCCCTCCTTGAACGGCACGCCGACGCGCGGGAAATTCCACAACGCGGTCAGCCGTTCGCGAAACCGCGCGCGCTGCGGCAAGGTTTCGAGAAAGCCGAAGGTGAGCTTGTTCTCGGCTTCGACCCAGGCGCGCGTCTGCGGCGAGTCCAAATCTTCGAGCCAGCGATACGAATCGGCGACTTTCGTGCCGTGATAATCGTCGACCACGTCGCCGCGCGCGGCGGGCGGATATTGCCAGGTCGAGTTTTGCGCGAAGGCGGTGGTCGCGACGGTGAGCAAGGCCAGCGGCAGTTTACGCATGCGCGTCACCTTCGCGCCGGGTCGCAACGAAATCAAGACGCGGGGCCGCGATGCGGCGCACTCCGGCCTTGCCGCGCGCTCGCAGGCTCCATTTTTTCAGCCATGGAACACCTTACTGACGCCGCGGCGACGCGGTTGGCGCAGCAGATCGAGTTCATCGCCGAGTGCGACAAGCTGAAGGAGATCTTCCGGCAAACCCAGGTCTCGCAAAGCCGCCGCGCGGAAAACGACGCCGAGCACTCGTGGCATCTTTGCCTGTGCGTGATCGTGCTCGCCGAGCACGCCAACACGCCGACGCTCGATGTCCTGCGCGTGTTGAAGATGGTCATCCTGCACGACCTCGTGGAAATCGACGCCGGCGACACTTTCGCCTACGACGCCGCGGCCATGACCGGGCAACACGAGCGCGAGGCGATCGCCGCCGAACGCATTTTCGGGCTGCTCCCCGCCGACCAAGGGCAGGCGTTCCGGGCGTTGTGGGATGAGTTCGAAGCGCGAGAGACGCCCGAGGCCAAATTCGCGGCTGCGGTCGATCGCTTCCAACCGATGATGCTGAATTGCCTGACCCAAGGCGGCGCCTGGCAAAAGCACGGCATCACCCACGATCGCGTGATCGCCCGAAATCAGCACATCGCCGCCGGTTCGCGCCGGTTATGGGAATACAGCTCGGCGATGATTCAGTCGGCCGTCGACGCTGGCCACCTGCAACCGAGGTCCCAGACCTAATCACCGGGCAAAAGCGATAAGGGATCAGAATCTGAACCCTTATGTGTGATAATTAGACAAATTTGTCTAGTTATCGCCGGGATGTTATCTATGCCTCCCTCCATCGCTCGCCGTTAAGTGCAAACAATTGACTCGATGTTAGCTGCGAGTCCCGCCAGCGTTTCGACCCCACGTCCGGTCCCGCTATGGTCGCTTCAATTTTCAAACGTCTAGGCATTGCCGTCGCTTTTTTCGTGGTGGCGCAAGCGTCTGCGCAAACCACCACGTTCAATTGGCAGAACGCCGCGAACGGCACGTGGTTCACCCCGAGCAATTGGAACGCGGGCACGGCTCCAAACAACATTACGACTAATCGGGCGACGGTCGCCGCCGCGGGGTCCTCCTATACCGTTACTGCCAGCGGCGGCACCAGCCTGGGCGTCCTTGGGCTCGACGTTTCCTCCAGCTCGGCGCAGGTCGTGTTCGATTTCTCGTCGAGTTCGCTCGGGCTTTCGCTCGGCTCGGCGACGTCGAACTGGTCCGCAGGCACGATCGAGTTCAAGAACGCGGCCGGCTTGGGCGGCAACGGCAGTACCAACACGACGCTCACGATCGGCAGCGGCAGCCAACTGCTGTTCAGCACGCTCACGAATACGCGCGGGCTCAATTCGCTCACGCTGAACAATAGCGGCACGGTGCAAGTGAACACCGGCATCGTTTCGGCCAGCAGCGCGGTCATCAACAATCTCGCGGGCGGCCTCATTCACGCGAACGGCGCCGAGTTCGTATTTCAAAACGGCACCACGCTCGCCAACAGCGGAACGCTCCGTGCGACGGGCTCGGCCGGCATTCTGCGTTTCAATGGCACGGTCACGACCGGCAACCTCGGCTTGGTCGATCTCGTCAGCGGGGCGCACGCCTATCTTGGCGGCACGTTCGACAACTCGTCCGCGACGCTGGCCGCGCCCAGCGGGGGCAGCTTCGAACTGGTCGGCGGCAAGATCACCGGCGGCACGATCGCGTCGGGCGCGGTGACGTTCACGAGCTCGGGCGGCTATTTCGACGCCGCGACGCTCACCGGCAATCTCACGCTCTCGGCGAACACCTACGTGCGTTTCACGAGTGGCGCGACGTTCAGCGGCGGCAATGCCACCTTCGGCAGCAATAGCGGCGTCTACTGGCAGCAGAATGGAACGCTCTCCGCGAAGTCGCTCACCTTCGGCGCCAACAGCTATCTCTATGTGAGCGGCGGCAATAATACGCTGACGCTCGACGCAGCCACGACCGGCACGGGCCACATTCAAATCTACAGCGACGGCAGCAACGGCACCGCGATCACGACTGCCGCTGCGCTCACGCACACCGTCAACACCGGCTACTTGTACGCCCGAAGCTTCACGAACTCCGGCAATATCACTGCAACCGGGGGCGCGCTGGTGATCGGCAGCACGTCCAGCGGCTACAGCACGAGCAATAGCGGCAACATCACGGTCGACGGATCGTCGGCCACTCTCTACCTCGACGGCGGCGTCGCGAACACCGGAACGATCACCGCGCAAAATTCCGGCCAGCTTTATTTCCGCGGCACGACGACGACGGCGAACCTCGGCAACGTCGCCGTCACCACGAGCGGACACGCCTACCTCAACGGCACCTTGGACAATACGCTCGCGACCTTGAACGCCCCCATCACCGGCAAGTTCGAGTTGCTCGGTGGCACCATCACCGGCGGCACGGTGGCGTCGGGCGCGCTCAACTTCACGACCTCGGGCGGCTATCTCGATAACACGACGTTGGCGGGCGATTTCGTCCTGCCCGCAAACGACTACGTCCGGATGACGAACAAAACGTCGTTTACCGGCGCCAACCTCACGCTCGGCAACAACTCGAGCCTGTACTGGCAGCAATCGGGCACGCTGGCCGGCAAGACGCTCGCCTTCGGCACCAACAGCTACGTCTACGTCAATGGCGGCAACAACACCCTAACCCTCGACTCAGCCACGAGCGGCACTGGCCAAATCCAAATCTACAGCGACGGCAGCAACGGCACGGCAATCACGAATGCCGGTACGCTCACGCATACCGTGAACACCGGCTACTTGTACGCGCGGGACTTCACGAACTCCGGCAATATCACCGCCACGGGCGGTTCGCTCGTCATCGGCAGCACGTCCACGAATTACAATTCGACGAACACCGGCACGATCACGGCCGACGGCAACGCCACGATCGTTTATCTCGACGGCAACGTCACGAATTCCGGCGGCCTCACCGCGCAGAACGCGGGGCAATTCCGGTTCCGCGGCACGAACACCACGGCGAATCTGGGCAATATCACGCTCACGAGCGGCGGCCATGCTTACCTGAACGGCACGCTCGATAATTCGGGCAACACGCTGAGCGCTCCCAATGGCGGCAGCTTCGAGTTGCTCGGCGGCAAGATCGTCGGCGGGACGATCAACGCCGGCGCGGTCGCGTTGACGAGTTCGGGCGGCACGGTCGACGGCGTCACGCTCATCGGCGATCTGAACATTGCCCAAAGCACGGGCGTTTACGTCACCGGCGGCAGCACCTTCACCGGCGGCAACGCCACCTTCGACAACAACTCGTGGCTCTACTGGCAACAAGGAGGCAAATTGAGCGGCAAGGCGCTCACCTTCGGCGCCAACAGCTATCTTTATATCAACGGCGGCAATAACTCGCTCACGCTCGACAGCGCCACGACGGCGACGGGCCAGGTGCAAATCTACACCGACGGCAGCAATGGCACGAGTCTCACGAATGCCGGCAACATCACTCACACGCTGAACACTGGTTACTTGTACGGCCGGTCGTTCAACAATAGCGGCAACATCAAAGCGGCGGCCGGTTCGCTCGTCATCGGCAGCACCTCATCCGGCTATAGCACGGCGAACTCCGGCAACATCACCGCCGATGGCAATGGCACGATCGTTTACCTCGACGGCGATGTGGCGAACACGGGCGTGCTCACTGCGCAGAACTCCGGCCAGCTCCGCTTCCGCGGCAACAACAACACCGCCGCGCTCGGCAACATCACGCTCGCGACCAGCGGCCACGCGTATCTCAACGGCACGCTCGATAACAACGGTTCGACGCTGCTCGCTCCGCTCGGCGGCGTGTTCGAGCTGCTCGGCGGCACGATCAACAATGGCACCATCGGCTCGGGCGCGCTGCAGCTCACGAGCTCGGGGGGCACGCTCAACCACGTCACCTGGACGGGCGACTACACTTCCGGCAACAGCACGGGCGTCTATTTTACGGGGGGCACGAACTTCACCGGCGGCAACGCCACGCTCGGCTCGAACTCCTGGCTCTACTGGCAACAGGGCAGCACGCTGGCCGGCAAGGCGCTGTCGTTCGGCGCCAACGCCTATATCTACGTCAACGGCGGCAACAATTCCCTGACGCTCGACGCGACGTCGTCCGCGACGGGCCACGTTCAAATCTACAGCGACGGCAGCAATGGCACGGCGATCACGAATCAGGGCAACATCACGCATACGCTGAACACCGGCTACCTGTACGCGCGCAATTTCACGAACAGCGGCGCCATCACGGCAAGCGGCGGCGATCTCGTGATCGGCAGCACGTCCACGAGTTATCTCACGTTGAACTCGGGCTCCGTCACCGCCGACGGCAACGGCACGATCGTTTATCTCGACGGCAACGTCACGAACACGGGCACCCTGACGGCGAAAAATGCCGGCGAGCTGCGCTTCCGCGGCACGAACACCACGGGCAATCTCGGCAACGTCACGGTCAGCACGGGCGGTCACGCTTACCTCAATGGCACGTTGACCAATACCTCCGCCAACTTGAACGCGCCGAACGGCGGCGCTTACGAACTCCTCGGCGGCACCATCACCGGCGGCACGGTGGCGAACGGCGCACTGACGTTCACGAGCTGGGGCGGAACGCTCAACGGCGTGTCGTTGACCGGCGACTTCAGTTCGTCGAACAGCACGGGCGTCTATTTCACCGGCGGCACGAACTTCACCGGCGGCAATGCCACCTTCGGCAACAACGCCTGGCTCTATTGGCAGCAAGCGGGCACCCTCGCGAGCAAGGCGCTGACCTTCGGCAATAATGCGTACGTGTATTTGAGCGGCACGAACAGCGCGCTCACGCTCGACGCGGGCACGAGTGCGGCCGGGCAGATTCAAATCTACTCCGACGGCAGCAACGGCACGTCGCTCACGACGCAAGGAAACGTCACTCACACCGGCAACACCGGCTATCTGCAGGCCCGCACGCTTTCGAATTCCGGCAACATCGTCGCCACCGCCGGCACACTGTATATCGGCGTCGACTCGACTTCCTACGCGACGACGAACACCGGCACGATCAAAGCCGACGGCTCGAACGCGAACGTCATTATCTCGGGGACGGTGGTGAATCAGGGCACGCTGATCGCCCAGAATGCGGGCCAGCTGACCATGAACGGCAATACGACGACCGCGAATATCGGCAGCGTGCAGATCAACACGGGCGGCCACGTGTATCTCAACGGCACGCTGGATAACTCGTCCGCGACCTTGAATGCGCCCACCGGCGGCAGCTTCGAGCTTTACGGCGGCACGATCAACAACGGCACGGTCGCGGCGAACGCGCTCACGTTCACGAACTACGCGGGCCGGCTCAACAATGTGAGTCTGCTCGGCGACATCGTTTTCCCGGCGGGCGCCTATAGCTACTTTAGCGCCGGCACTCATTTCGCCAACGGGGCCGCGGTCACCCTCGGCAACAATGCCAGCATTTACTGGCAGCAAGCCGGCACGCTGGCGAACAACACCCTCACCTTCGGTTCCGGCGCCTATCTGTACATCAACGGCGGAAATGCGGCGGTGACGCTCGATAACACTTCGATGGCCAGCGGCGACGTGCACATCTCGGCCGACAGCAGCGCCGGCACGGCGTTTACGAATCAAGGCACGATCACGCACTCCTCCGGCACGGGCTATCTCGATGCCGAAACCGTGGCGAACGCCGGAAGCATCACCGCGACGAATGGCACGCTCTACATCGGACGCACCACGGCGGGCTCCGCCATCACCAATGCGAACGGCGCGACGTTGCGCGTGAACGGCGGCGCGATCGTCGTTCAGCCGCCCAGCGCAAATCCGCTCCTAAACAACGGCACGATCGACGTGCAAAGCGGGACGTTCTACACGAACAATCGCGTCACCAATGGCGCGACCGGCCTCGTCCAGGGCGCCGGCGTCATCAATGGCAGCATGACCCTCGCCGGCGGCACCTTGGCCCCGGGCAACGGCGGCATCGGCCTGCTGACGTTCAGCGGCGGCGCGCTTACCGTGACCGGCGCCGCGACCTTCGCCGTCGATCTGGGCGGCGCGACTTCCGACAAACTCGTGTTTCAAAATCCGACCAGCGTCGTGAACCTCGGCACTGGATTGCTTGCGCTCAGCTTGAACCTCCTGAGCGCTCCGACCGCGAACACGACCTTCAATTTGATCACGATCAGTTCGGGCGGCAGCGGCATCAGCGGAAGTTTCGCCGGTTTGGCGAACACGGGCGACACCATCACCGCGAACTTCGGCGGCACGCCCTTCACCTTCGCGGTGAAGTACCAGACGAACTTGGTTTCGCTGTCGTACACTCCGATCGTCGTGCCCGAGCCGTCGGTTTACGCCTTGCTTGGCGTCGGCCTCGCGACGGTCGGCTATCTCCGCCGGCGGCGCCGGCCGTAGCGCTGGACACGCTTCAGGGGTGGCACGGGCGTCTCGCCCGTGGGATCGAGTAGCACGGGCATCTTGCCCGAGGCCGGCACTCCCGCGCTGTCACATGGGCGAGACGCGCATGTGACCACATGGGCAAGAGGCCCCTGCCACTACTTATGTCACACGGCTCGGACTGTCCGAACGTCGCGTTCGCACCTCTCGGCGGCACGCTTCGTCGGGCGGTTATTGCTCATGCTCCCTCGTTTCGTTGCGTTGCTTTCGGTCCTCGCACTCCCCGCCTTGGCGGCTGAATCGCTTCCCTCGGATTGGATCGATGCCAAGACCGGGCATCGCGTGATCCGGCTGTCGCCCGACGAGGGCGGTTCCAGCCTCTATTTTCATCAACGCGGCTACACCCCCGAAGGCGACAAGATCGTGATCAACACGCCGGCCGGGATCACCACCGTCGACTTGACGACGCTCGGCGTGTCCGCCCTCAAACGAGAGGTGATCGTGCCGAACACGCGCGGCTTGATCGCCACGGCGTGGCGGACGCGCGAAGCGTATTTCCGTCGGATGGGGGAAAACTCAATTTTCGCAGTCAACGTCGACACGAAGGCGATTCGCGAAGTGGTGAAGTTGCCGCCGAATCTCCGCGCGGGCGCGGTTGCGCTTAACTGCGACGAGACGCTGGCCGTCGGCATCGCGCAGGACCCGGACGGCAAAACCGTCCCGCGCTTGCCGCCGAGCGGCAAACTGTCGCCCGAACGTCCCGGGAGTCTCGAGCCGCAGTGGGCGGCGGGGACGCCGAAAATGATCTACACCGTCGATTTGAAGACCGGGGAATTCAAAGTCATCCATCGCGAGAACGACTGGACGAATCATCTGCAGTGCTCTCCCACCGATCCGCAGCAGATTCTCTTCTGCCACGAAGGCCCGTGGCATTACAACGACCGCACCTGGACGATTCGCGCCGACGGCACCGGCCTGCGTTTGCTGCACGAACGGACGATGAACATGGAGATCGAGGGCCACGAATTCTTCGGCGCCGACGGCAAGACCGTGTACTACGATCTGCAAACGCCGCAGAGCACCGTGTTCTGGCTGGCGGGCGTCGACCTGGCGACCGGTCATCGCACCTGGTATCACCTCGAGCGCAACGAGTGGTCGGTCCATTACAACGTGTCGCCCGACGGCAAGCTCTTCGCCGGCGACGGCGGCGGACCGACGAGCGTCGCCGCCCGGTTGCCCGACGGCGCTCCCCTTCCCGGCGGCAATGGCCAGTGGATCTACCTATTTCGCCCATCGACGGTCCGTGGTAGTTCCTTCCGCGACAAAAAGGACCTGATCGACATCGGTTATTTCCAAGCCGAGCGGCTCGTCGACATGTCCAATCACAATTACAGCAAGACGACGGGCGTGGAGCCGAATCTCACGTTTACGCCCGACGGCAAATGGATCGTCTTCAGCGGCAATTTTCACACGAATCCCGGCGGGACGACGCGCGCCACCACCCATGTTTATGCGGTCGAAATCGCCAAGCACGATGCGGCACCGTAATTTCTTCGTTCGTTCCCCCCTTTCCCTCCTATGCGCCATTTGCCCCGCTGCCTAACGCTGCTTCTCCTCTTGCCCTGCTCATTGCCTGCGACCGCGGCGGAAAAGCCGGCCGAGGCCGCCCCCACCGAATGGATCGATCCCGACACGGGCCATCGCATCGTCCGCTTGTCGCAAGAGCCCGGCACCGCGAGCCTCTACTTCCATCAGAACGCATACACTCCCGACGGTAAGAAACTCATCGTCACGACCCAGCACGGCATCGCGACCATTGATCTCGCGACGCGCGCAACCGAGCCGGTGGTGGAAGGCCGCGTCAACGTCATCGTGGTCGGGCGCAAAACCGGCGATGTGTATTATTCCAAGCGCGAAGGCAGCGAGATGTGGGTCTTCGCGACCAACTTGGCGACCAAGACCACGCGGCAAATCGTCAAGCTGCCGCGCGGCGGCGTGTCGTCGCTGAACGCGGACGAGACCCTGCTCCTCGGCAGTTATTCGGAGGGGCCCGATCTCCGCAATTTTGCGGGCGGTCCGCCGCCTAGCGCCGACGCCCCCGCGCTCAGCAATACGTCGGCCGGGCAACCGGCGGGAGCCGGCCGCAACACGTTTCTCCAAGCTGATTATCAAGCGAAACGGCCCGACGGCACGCCCATGACTTTCGCCGAGGCGAAGGAGTTTCGCCTGCACGAGCAGCTCGCCCGCATTCGCGCCGGGCAGCCCCGGACGCTGTTCACCGTCAATACCCGCACCGGGGAAATCAAAACCGTGCTGCAGGACAAAGAGTGGCTCGGCCATCTGCAATTCTCTCCCTCCGATCCGAACGTCATCATGTTCTGCCACGAAGGGCCTTGGCACGAGGTCGATCGTATCTGGACCGTGCATACCGACGGCAGCGACTTGAAGAAAATCCACACCCGCACGATGAACATGGAGATCGCGGGCCACGAATTCTTCAGTGGCGACGGCCAGACGCTCTGGTACGACCTGCAAACGCCGCGCGGGGAAGACTTTTGGGTGGCGGGCTACGCCCTCGCGACCGGCCGGCGCACATGGTGGCATCTGCAACGCGACGAGTGGTCGGTGCACTTCAACGTTTCGCCGGACAGCACCTTGTTCTGCGGCGACGGCGGCGACGACGAGATGGTCGCTCACGCCCAAAACGGCAAATGGATCTATCTGTTTCGACCCACGCCGTTACCGAACGTCGCCGGCATCCCGAATCCCGAAGCGCCCGATCTGATCAAGGTCGGCACGTTCCAAGCCGAGCGGTTGGTAAACATGAGCAAACACGATTATCGCTTGGAACCGAATGTGTCATTCACGCCGGACCTGAAGTGGATCGTGTTCCGCTCCAACATGAGCGGAGCGGTGCACACCTACGCCGTCGAAATCGCGAAAGCGCAGTAACGTCCGCCCCCGCTGCTGCGTCGTTCTGTCCTCCGAAGATCAACCCGATGAAAAACCTCATACTTCCCTGTCTCGCGGTCGCGTTCGCGACCTCTTTCCTGCAAGCGGCCCCGGCCGACGATGTCAAAGCGGCCGCCAAGAAACTGGCCGAGGCGCCGAATTACACCTGGACCAGCTCCACCCAAAGCGCGGGCGGCGGCGGTGGATTTGGCGGCGGATCCCTGACCGGCGTGACCGAAAAAGACGGTTACACGCTCACGACGCGCGAAACGCAGAACGGCGCGTTTCAAACCGCGCGCAAAGGCGACCAAGTCGCGATGCAAGATTTCCAAACCGGCCAATGGATGTCCGCCGAAGAAATGCAGCAGCAGTTTGGCAACCGCGGCGGCGGTGGTGGCGGCAATGCGGCAAACACCGCCGGCAAAGAAGGCGATCGAAAGGAAGGTGATCGGAAAGAGGGCGACCGCAAAGGCGGCGCCCGTGGCGGGCAGCGCGGCGGCATGTTTGGCGCGCAGCCTAACCCCGCGGAAGAAATCGTCACCCTTGTTAACGGGGCGAAAGATTTGAAAGCCGATGAGGGGGTAATCGTTGGCACCTTGAGCGAAGAAGCCGTGACGCAGCGCCTGAGCTTCGGTCGCGGCGGTCGTGGCGGTCAACCCGCCGCGGCGCCAAAGAATGCGTCGGGCACCGTCAAGTTCTGGGTCAAAGACGGCACGATCTCGAAGTACGAACTGCACGTCAAAGGCACGGTCACAGGCCGCAACGGCGAAGTGGAAGTCGACCGGACGACGACGACCGAAATCAAGAACGTCGGCTCGACGAAGGTCGAACTGCCGGCTGAAGCGAAAAAGAAGCTCGGCGCCTAAAGCGATTTTTCACGACTGACTCGAGTTCGGAGCCCGATCGCAAGATCGGGCTCTTCTTTTGCCCGACGAAGGATGTAACGTGCCAGCGAGAGGGATTGGCATGCTAGGCATATCCTCACGCATGCGACAGGCGGAGGAATCGGCCGGTCACCCGCGAACCACAAATTGGTCTGCACGTGGCACGGGCATCTTGCCCGTGTCGTATCATGGGCGTCTCGCCCATGCGTGCGGTTCGGAGCGCCGTCCACGGGCGAACCAGCGGCGGTCCAAGACCCGGCGCTACCAACTATTCCTCGCTGACCCACAAGCCGCAGCCGAGCGGCGGAAGGAAAAGCTCGGGTTCGACCAGCAAGACGGCGCCGTGGACGTCCGACCAATAAAAGCGCTCGTGGTCCGCCAGCGGATCCCAGGAGCCAGGCGCGCCTGCGATCTCCTCGCCGATCGGGAGAGTGATCTCGCCCAGCGTCGGGTTGATCGCGAACAGCAGGCGCAAGGGGCCTTGCGAAAAATCCGCGTTATAAAGCGCCGCCAACGCGGGCGAATCTTTGGCGTGAAAGAAGCGGAAGAAACCCTCGCTCGGGCGGGCCCATTGCCGCAGCAGCCGGCCGATGTCGCCGCGCCGGAAAGCGATCCAATCCGCAAAGTACGCGTGCGTGCCGACGTAGCGATACAAGCGCCGGTAATCGAGCGCGTTGAGATCGCCGCGCTGATACGTGTTGGTTTCCCCATGCTTCGAACGCAGGAAATCCTGCCCGGCCGACAGCATCGGGATCCCCAACGACATGAATAGCAGCGACGCCATCAAATGCGTGCGACGGCGATCGTTGGCCGTCGGAACGAAGCCATCGAAATTCGAATTTTCCGTGATCATATCGATCCACGTCCGATCGTCGTGCGACTCGGTATAATTCACCGTTTGCGCCGGCCATTTCGCGAAGTACCATGGCGAGCCGCGCAGGAAATACTCCATCCGCTGCGGCGTGCCGTGGCCGCGCACGTAGTCGCGCACGAAGTCGCGATAGCCGTCGTTCCACGACGCCCAGCCGGTGTCGCGCAATGCTCCCGCAATGTGCCCGCGAAAGCTCCAGGGTTCCGCGATCAAAATGACGTTGGGCTTCACGCGCTTCAGCGCCGTTTCGATTTCGCGCAGCACTTCGACGCCGAGGAGTTCGGCCAAGTCGAAGCGGAAGCCGTCGACCCCGAAAGCCTCCATGTAATGGATGCAGCTATCGACGATCAACCGCCGCGCCATCGCCGAACGCGCGCGGAGATCGTTGCCGCAGCCGCTCCAGTTCGTCAGCGCCCCGCCGGCGTCCTGCTCGAAGTAGTACAACCGATCGACGAACATCAAATGCGCCGGCATGCCGACGTGATTGAACACGACGTCGAGAATCACCGCCATGCCGCGGCGATGGAACGATTTCACCAGCTCCTGCAGCTCGCGAATTCCCGATGCTCGTTCCGGCTCCAGCGCGTAGCTGCTCTCCGGCGCGAGGTAACTATTGGTCATGTAACCCCAGTGGTATTCGTCGCGCGTGACGTTATCGAATTCGTGGATCGGCTGCAGCTCGACGGCGTTGACCCCGAGGTGACTGAGGTAGAACTCATGCCCGTCGACCCACTTCTGCAGACCGACGAAGCCGCGGCGTTCCTCGACGCCCGCTTTGATCGGCGCGTTGGTGGCCAGGTCGCGGACATGCGCTTCCGCGATCACCAAGTCCTGCCAGGCCGGCGTGCGAAAACTCCGGTCGCCGTGCCCAATCCATTTCCGGTCGAGCACAATGCCCGGGCCATCGCGCCCGACGGTGGCAAAGGCATAGGGATCCAACACCCGAAAGGCCGGATCGAAACCCGCTTCGCGCCGGCCGGCGACCGAATACCAGTAGTACCAGCCGTGGACGTTGTGATCGACCGCGACCTCCCAGACGCCCGCCAGCCCGTGCGCATCGTGGCGTCGGGTCAGCGTAAACGTCTGCACCTTCGCCGTCGCGTTCAGCTCATGCGCGATAAACAACGTGACCGCGCGGGCTCGTGGCGCGAACAACCGGAAGATCGTGTGCCCGTTCCGGACGATCGCGCCGAGCTCCAAGTCCGTCGCCAGCTCGTAGAAGAAATTTCCCGGCACCACTGGCACCGAAGGCGTGCCGGCGGTCGCCGCTGGATCGGCCCAGGCCACGGTCCAGGCTTCGGAAAGATCGAGCGGTTCGCCCAGAGCGAAACGCCAGAGGTGCCAGCCCGTGCGAGTGGGATCGAGCACACGGTTCAGATTGCCTTGCGGATCGCGGGCAACGTTCGACGCGTCGCCGGGCGGATTCAGCCATTGATGCTCGCCGGTGACGAATTTGAACTGCAGCCCGCCCTGCGACAGAAAGCGCGCGGCATCCCCGGTCCACATCAGGACGCGTTCGCCCTCGAGCCGCGCCGGGCGCAGGCGCCACGCTTCGATGCCCACCGCCGCCTGCCAGCCGTTAAAATTGCCTCCGAGATAAACGGTGTCGTGCGCCGGGTCGATGTCGCAGCCGTGCTCCAGCGGCAGCACGAATGAGATCTCTCCATGCGTATTGAAAAAATAACCATACGCCCGACCCGCCGGCAAACCGGGCGCCGGCGCCAGCCCGCCGAGCGCGGGGCAATGCTTCCCCAGCGTAAAACGCGGACGACCACGCGCCGTCCAGTCGCGATCCAGCTCGATGATCCCCGACGAGGGCGATTCTAGCCAAGCGCGGACAATGCGGTGCGGAGGTTCTGCCATGCGGACCGTCCAGCATTTCGGAGCGCGCGCGGGCGACAAGCGGGAAACTTGCCGGGATCAGCGCGCGTCGGCGGTGGCCAGCCGCCGACTCGGCTCTATGAAGCGTGCCGAATGGGGAACGAGGACGGCAACGGCGGCGCGCCAAACGCGCGGCTCACCGCCAACCCCACCACTTCCGCCAGCTCCGAAGGACGCGGGTATTTCACGAGAAACCGGTGAGCCCCGAGACGCTGTGCCCGCTCGATGTCGGAGGGTTCGTCCGAGGTGCTGACCACGGCAACCGTCAGCCAGTCGAACAGGCCTCGGTCCCGTATCCACCCGAGCAGTTCGAAACCATCCATGCGCGGCATCTTGAGATCGAGGAAAAGGAGGCGCGGCGCCGCCGGGTCGAGCGGAGCGACACAAATGCGTTCGAGCAGTCGTCTTGCTTCGATGCCATCCTCCACGTGCTGGAGCGGATTCTTGATGCCGGCGCTCTGGAGCCGGCGTTGCAGGAAAAAGAGGTCGGTCGGACTGTCGTCCGCAACGAGAATGGGCAAAAGCGGAACGTCGGGGTTCATGGCTTTATGCGTGGGTCGTTGGATTGGACGTGGGGTGAGCATGACGCGATGCGCGTCATCGTTCACGAGTTGGTATGCGGTCATCCCACTCCCCCACCTCGGGAATTAAAACATCCGAAACTACCGGATTTCCGGTAGTGCGTCGCGGGTTTGCCCGGGCTTCGCGACCATAAATTTTTATCTCCTGCTGAGTTGGCTTTGAAATCTCAACCGACGTTGGTTCGTGGATTTTCCGACACGAGGGGCATATTTGACGCCCGCGGGCGCCGTTGAACGCCGTTTGACAAACCCGCGACGCGACGTGTGAGCTGGCGCCGTGCTCAGCCCTGCCGCCAAACCTAGAATCCTCGTCGCGATGTCCGGCGGCGTCGACAGCTCCGTCGCGGCCTGGCGGTTGAAAGAGCAAGGCTGCGATATCGTCGGTGCGTACATGAAGAACTGGATCAACGAGGACGAGATCATCGGCCATTGCCCGTGGATGCAGGACATCGACGACGCGCGCGCCGTCTGCGATCGGCTGGGCATCGAGTTTCGAGTGGTGAATCTGATGCGCGAATACCGCGAGCGCGTCGTCGAGTACCTGCTCGACGGCTATGCTCGCGGTTTGACGCCGAATCCGGACGTGATGTGCAATCGCGAGATCAAATTCGGCGTCTTTCGCGCTTGGGCCAAGGACCACGGATTCGACGTGGTCGCCACGGGACACTACGCGCGGCGGGTGGAAGAGTGCGGAGTTCGGAGTGTGGAGTGCGGAATAAGCAATCCAGGACCACCGCCGGATCCGCTTGGACCTGCCGATGTGCGACCTGGGCACGCACATGAGACGGCTCGTTTCACTCCGCCATTCCCAGTCCGCAGTTCGCAGTTCCGCCTGCTGGAGGGCGCGGACAAGAACAAGGATCAGTCGTACTTCCTGGCGCTGCTGAATCAGGAGCAGCTTCGTGAGGCGGTGTTTCCCATCGGCGACATTCCCAAGCCGGAACTGCGCCGGCTGGCGCGCGAGGCCGGATTGCCCACGGCGGACAAGAAAGACAGTCAAGGCATCTGCTTCATCGGCGAAGTGAAGATGGCAGATTTTTTGCGGGCGTACGTGCCTGACGCGCCCGGCCCCATCGTACGCGCGACCGACGGCAAGGAACTCGGCACGCATCGCGGGCTGCACTTCTACACGCTCGGCCAACGCAAGGGCATCGGCATCCCGTCGAACACGGATCACAAGGCCTACGTCGTCGTCGGCAAGCGCGCGGGGGATCGGGCGCTGCTGGTTGCGTTCGATCAACCCGATGCCCCCGGACTTTTCCAACGCGACGTCATGGTGCATTCGGTGAGTTGGATCGGCGAGCCGACAACCACGGCGTGCGCGCTCGAAGCGCGGGTGCGCTATCGCGATCCGCGCGTCGCGATCGAGTTCATGCCCGAAGCGGGCAACGCTGCGCGCATTCGCTTCCACGAGCCGCAGCGCGGCCTAGCCAGCGGCCAAATCCTTGCGCTCTATCGCGGCGAACAACTGCTCGGCGGCGGCGTGTACGTCTGAGCGATCGACCGCGCGAGCGAGCGGAGGTGGCGCTCAGAGCGCGAGCTGCTTGAATTGCGGATCGGCGATCAAACGGTCGAGCCGCTTATCCTCGACGAAATTTCGGACGCCGCGGTCGTTGGGAAAACGGTCAGGCAACTTGCCCAGCAAAGTCCGCGCGTCGTCGACGCGTCCCATCAGCGCAAGCACGTACACCTGCTGCAAAGCCGGCTCGGAATCCGTTTTGTTTTCCGCCGCCGCCTGCTCGAAGGCTTTCAACGCGTGGCTATATGCATCGCGCGCCCCGTCGCGCTGGCCGAGCCGCAGGCGCACTGCCGCCAAGCTCATCCAATACGGCGCGGTATCGGGGCACAGCGTCGTCGCTTGGACGTAGAGCCCCTCGGCGCGGGAGAAATCGCGCAAGGTGGTCGCGAATTGCGCCTCGCTCACAAAGTTGGCCGCCTGCTTCCGCTCCAAGGGCGTGATCTCTTTGCCCTTTTTACCACAACCCGACGAAACGAAAAGTGCTCCGAGGAGTAAGCACGCGCACAGCAGCTTCATCCCTCCATTTCGCGTTGTTCCCTCCGCGGCGTCAATGCCGCGAACGCCGGCGAAAAAAGGACGGCGCACGTCGCGGCAAACCGGCGTCCGCTTATAAATCTATCGGCACCGTCGCGATCGCTTCCTCGAGCGTGGTCAGGCCGTCTTTGACTTTCACCACGCTGTCCTGGTGCAGCGTCTTCATCCCGCCGCGCATCGCCATCTTCTTCAATTCGGCCGCCTCGGCGCCCTTGTTGATCCCTTCGATCAGCTCGTCGTTGGTGATCATGAGTTCGTGGATGCCGACCCGGCCTTTGTAGCCGCTGGAGCCGCACTTCGCGCAGCCTTTCGGATTCGCCTTATAAATAGGCCCGCTCCACCCGATGGCCTTTTCGAGGATTTCTTTTTCGCGGCCGCTCGGTTCGATCTGCATGCGGCACTGCTTGCACACCCGGCGCATGAGCCGTTGCGCGCAGACGCAGAGCAGCGACGAGGAAATCATGAACGGCTCGATGCCCATGTCGGTCAAACGGCCGACCGTCGTCGGTGCATCGTTCGTGTGCAGCGTCGAGAGCAGCAAGTGACCGGTGAGCGCGGCTTCGACCGCGATGCCGGCGGTTTCCTTATCGCGAATTTCGCCGACGAGGATGATGTCGGGATCTTGGCGCAAAAAGGCGCGCAGCGCCGTCGCGAACGTCAGGCCGATCTGCCGATGCATCTGCATTTGGTTGATGCCGGGCAGCGTATATTCGATCGGATCTTCGGCGGTGCGGATGACGACGTCGCTCGTGTTCACCTCGTTCAACGCCGAGTACAGCGTCATCGACTTGCCGGAGCCAGTCGGGCCGCAGTGCAAAATCATGCCGTACGGCTGGCGAATGCATTCGCGGTACTTCGTCAGATTCTCCTCGGTGAAGCCCAGCGCCGGCAGCGGCAGCGTCGTCTTCTGCTTGTCGAGAATACG
>CBINOT010000083.1:0-24208 GCA_966252355.1 uncultured Opitutus sp.
AGTGTCATCTAATGGATGACACTTTGCTTGGCCCCGCTCGGCGGGCAGCGGTTCAACGCGGGGCGGGCCGGACGTAGTGTCATCCATTAGATGACACTTTGCTCGGGGGCGATTCGCGAGGAGAGCTTCGGCGGCGTCGCCGGCGTCGGCGAAGCGGTGATACGCGGTGCGATAGTCGGCTTCCGTCATGCCGGCGACTTCGAGCACGGCGCGCTTGATGACCGACCAGCCCATCGTCAGCACCCGGCCGTCGGATTGCGGGAAAGGTCGCGCGGTGAAGAACAGCGCCGCGAGAGCCGCGTCGTCGGGCGAGAGTTCCGCGAGGTAGGCGCGGAGCAGTTCGATCTTTTCGAGCTTCTTCGGCGTGGCACGGACTTGTTCGGCGACTTGCGCGAAACGCAGGAAGCAGTGTGGCGTATCGGCGGTCGCACAGGGCGAATTCGGAGTGTCCTCGTCGAGCGGCGGGATGGATTTACGCCCCGCTTCCGCGCGGTCCGACGTTTTTTCGGACCGGAAAGCTCCTCCCAGGGTTTCCGAACCGGTAGCCGCGCCCGCCGATCCTCCCATCCGCATTCCGAAATCCGCACTCCGCAATCCCCCGAACTCGAGCTGATTGTCCTCGCCAATGGCCCACGCTTCGATCCCGCGCTCGCGCAAGGTCCGCGCGAAATCCTGGGCGAAACCGTGCAGGGTCAGCACGCGTTGCGGCTGGACCGCTTCGACGAAGCGCAACAGATCGGGGAAGTCGGCGTGATCCGACAACGGAAACGCCGCGTCACATTGATACCGGTAGATCGCGCCGGGGTCCATGGCCCAGCCGGTGATGACCGCAGTGCGCCGCATGCCGATGCGGCGCAGGAAGGTCGCATTGCTTTGCTGCGGCGGACAAATGACGACGTGCCCCGCGACTTCCTCGGCGTTGAATTCCCGATGCGGCGGAAAGCTCATGCCGAGCTCCTCGTAGATGCGCGTGAGCCGCAGCGTTTGCGGATGCAGCATGATCGGCAGCTTTGCTTCGGCCAAACCGCACAGCAGCTCCTGGCTTTTCCCGAGACTGTAACCGAAGAGCACGGGCGTCTCGCCATCGTCGAGGCAGCTTTGGCAAAACGCGGCGATGTCGCTCAACACCTGGGCCGTTGGAGGAAACACGTAATGCGGACGCCCGAACGTGGTCTCCATGATGAGCACGTCCGCATGCGGCGTGGCGCATTGTTCCGCCGAACGTCCGCGCCGCAACTTGAAGTCGCCGGTATAGAGCAAGGTCCCATGCGTCTCATGCGCGAGCAGCGACTGCGCCGAGCCGAAGATATGCCCGGCAGGGTAGAGTGTGACGGCGCAATCGGCGGTCAGTTGCTCGCCCTGTTCGAACGGGAGCACGTGCTCGGTACGTTGGCCCGGCATGCGCGCTTGCATGAGTCGCGATGTGCCGGCGGAGCACAGGATCTCGCCGTGGGGCGCAATGTGATCCGAATGCGCGTGCGAAACGAATGCCCGTCGTTGCGGGAAATGGGCGTCCAGCCACCACTCGATTTGCGGCAGCCAGACGCCGGCACGAAATTCGACCTGCCAAGCCATGAAGCCGTTAAGCGTTAGGCAGGACTCGGGAAGCCTCAAGCGGGCGAGGCGGTTTCCCTCCGTGGGAGTGGCTCGAGCTACGCACCGAGAGAACGAGAAAGAGAACGATCGGGGGACCAAAGACCGAGGACCAGAGACGAGGGACTCGGCGCGCCGCGCCGAACTACGAACCGATGGATGTAGGGCGGGGTCTCCGAACCCCGCCGTCGCGCATCGAACGTGCGTCCACAAACCGCGGCGGGGTTGCTAGCATCACTAGAACCTGGGCCCCAAATCCTAGACCCTGCGCGCAGCGTCCTGGCCGTTTCCTGTTTGCGGTGTCTGGAACTCAAGGCGGCCGCGGAGAGCCGCTTCTACCTCGAGACATCCGAGTTCGAGACATCCACGTTGATCCTCTGGGACTCTGTGTCCTCTGTGACGAAGATCGATGTTCGACCGAGTTTCGTGTGTTTCGTGGGCTCCACGGCCGATGGATTGGCTATCTGAACGCCAATACGCCCGCCACGAGGAGGATGATCATCGTGACGCCCACGATCCACCAATACCACGCGATGCCGTTGACGCGGTTCGCCGGCCGCTTCACGGGCTTCGCGTCGTCGTCCTCGTAAGCCGATTCCGGCAAATCCAAATCGTCGTACAACGACGTCTCGCGCCAGCCGGTGCGTTCGTCGGCGCCGCACTCGGGACACGCCTTCGCGTCGCGCGGGATTTCGGCGCCGCAATTCGCGCATTCCTCAGGCGGTCGCAACGATTCCGGCCGGGCCATGACGGAGCGTCGGTCAGACGGTTTTGGCGCGGAAATATTTCCGCTTCACCAGCCGCCACGCGGTGACGAAAAACGCGGTCAGCGGCACCGCGAGCAGCATGCCGAGCACACCGTGAAAGGCGGTGCCCCAGAAGAAAACGGCGAAGATGATCGCGGCGGGATGCAGCCCCGTTCGATCGCCCATGATTTTTGGCGTGAGGATCCAGCTCTCGATGGCTTGCACGACCAGCTTCACGACGATGACGAGCCCGACCATTCGCCAGCCGCCGCCGTCCGGTTGGAAGAACGCCAGCGGAAGCGTCGTCGCAAGTCCGAGGATCGTGCCGAGGTAGGGCACGATGTTGAGAAATCCCAGTGCCAGGCCGATGAACAAGCCGAACTTCAGCCCGATGATCGTGAAGCCGATCGCGTAAAAAACGCCCATGAACAAGCCGATGAGCACTTGGCCGCGGAAGAAGGATTCGACGATGGTCACGAACTCGCTCGTCAAAAACACCACGTCGTCGCGCACCGTGGGGCGAAGGAAGGGAAGATGGGTGCCCAAACGCGCCGTCGGTTCGCCGCGCATGAGCAGGAAAAAGAACAGGTACACGGGGATGATGACGACGTGGGTAATGAAGGCCACGCCGGCCATCAGTCCGCCGAAGGCCGCCATGAGCGAAGGCAGCGCATGGCTGAGCAGCGCCTTCGTCTCGGTTCCGATCATCTCCGAAATATTCGGCATCCCGCGGCGCTCCAGCTGGCGATGCACGGTATCCATCCAAGTGGGGTAGTGCTGTTGCACGTACAGCGTGATGTTGTCCCACAGCGTCGGCAGATACGCCACGAATTCCAGCGTTTGATCGATCAACGGCGGCACGATCAAAACGAGCCCGCCGGCGAAAAGGAGGAGAAA
This sequence comes from uncultured Opitutus sp., assembly GCA_966252355.1. Taxonomy (GTDB): domain Bacteria; phylum Verrucomicrobiota; class Verrucomicrobiia; order Opitutales; family Opitutaceae; genus ER46. The sequence continues at coordinate 3,237 of CBINOT010000083.1, forward strand.
CACGCCGTAGAGCAGAATGACCGCGGACAATCGGCTCAGGCGCAGGCGGACTTCCAGCCAGTCGACGACGGGCCGCAGGATCAGCGCGAAAACCCCGGCGACCGCGAGCGGCCAAATGACCGAGGAAAAGAAGCCCAGCGATTGCCCGAGCGCGTAGAACGCGGCGACGAACAAGGCGATCGAGCCAAAGAGCGCGAGGGCTGTAAGCCCGAAGCCCGCGATCCGGCGTTGGGTAGCGGTGAGCAAAGGCGTGGGGGGCTCAGGAATCATCGAGTGAATGCGCCGTCGCCAAGTTAAGCGGGGCGGAAAAAGGGATAGCAGAGCCTGACGAGGAGCAAATGCATTCCAGATCTCACGCCGTGCTTGGCCGTAGCATGGGCATCTCGCCCATGTCTGCGGCGCGGAGCGCCGTCCCCGGGCAAGACGCCCGTGCCACGTGCAGACGTGCCACGTGCAGAGGAGTATTCCGTCACTTTCGCAGCGGAAACGGGACAGCGGTCATCCCGGTGTGGTGCCGCCAAAACCACCGGGCGATCGCGGGCATGAGCACGATCGCGCCGAGCATGTTCACGAGAAACATGAAGGTGAGCAGCAGCCCCATGTCGGCCTGAAATTTCAGGTTCGAAAAAATCCACGTGCTCACGCCGATCGCGAGCGTCAGCCCCGTAAAGACCACGGCGGCGCCGGCATCTTTGAACGCGGCCACCGCGGCGTCTTCGAAATACTCGCCCGCGTCCAGCGCCGCCTGCAGCCGCGCGAAAATATAAATGCCGTAATCCACGCCGATGCCCACGCCGAGCGCGACCATCGGCAGCGTGGAAGTTTTCAAGCCGATGTGCAGATAAACCATGACGGCATAGGCGAGAAAGCTGACGATCGCGAGCGGCACCACGATGCATAGCGCCGCCCGCAACGACCGGAACGTGATCAGGCAAAGCGCGATGACGGCGCCGAAAACCCAAAACAGGATCGGCCGCTCGGCCGCGGCGACGACTTCGTTCGTCGCCGCCATCACGCCGGCATTGCCACTCGCCAGACGAAACGCCGCTTTGGCGGAAGGATGAGCCAAGGAGAACGCCTTCACGGCATCCGTCACGGCGCGCAGCGTCTCGGCTTTGTGGTCGGTGAGGAAAATCAAGATCGGCATCACGCTGCCATCGGAATTCAGGAGGCCGGTCGCGGTTTCGATCGGCGACACGACCTGGGCCAACGCTTGCGGATCGCGCGGCAGGAGGCGCCATTTCAACGAGCCCTCGTTGTAGCCGGCGTTGATCGTCTTCGCGACGGACGGCACCGACACGATTGACTGCACGCCCGGCACTGTTCGCAGCCGCCCTTCGAACTCGTCCATGAGCGTGACGACGTCGTAATCGACGCAGCCGTTGGGCGTGGTTTCGACGATGACCGACAGGACGTCGACGCCGATGCTGAACTTCGACGTGATGACGCGGGTGTCGCGGTTGTAAGTCGAATCGGGACGCAACTCGGGCACCCCCGCTTGCGTGTCGCCGATCCGCACCGCGCCCGCTTTCCAGAGGCCCCACGCGCCCAGCGCGACCCCGACGAGGATGATCGCGAGCGAAGGCTTCGGCTGCATTTTCCGCGCGAGCCGTTCGCACACCCGATCTCCAAATGCACGCCGCCGCGCCACCCACTGGGCGTACGACGGAGGCAAGCGCAGATACGAGAGCAGCAGCGGCAGCAGAAAGAAATTCGTGACCACGATCACCGCCACGCCGAGGCTCGCCGTGATCGCGAGTTCGCGAATCGTTTCGATCTTGATCACGAGCATCGTCGCGAAGCCGACGATATCCGTGCACAGCGCCACGATGCCGGGCACGATGAGCTGCATGAAGGCGGCGCGCGCGGCAGTCGGCCCATCCTGGCCTTTGAACACCTCGTTGCGAAAGGTGCAGATTTTCTGGACGCCGTGGCTGACGCCGATGGCGAATACGAGAAAGGGCACGAGAATCGAGAACGGATCGATGCCATAGCCGAGCGCCGTCAGCGCGCCGAGCTGCCAGACGACCGCGACGAGCGAGGCGACAATGGGCGCGGCCGCGAGCTTCCACCGCCCCGCGTAATTCCACACGAGCAAGCCGGTGACGACGACGGAAACGGCGAAGAGCAGCAACACCCCCCGCGCTCCCTCGCTCACGTCGCCGATGATTTTCGCGAAGCCGATGATGTGGACTCGAATCCCCCCGTTGCTGTCGCGTTCGACGCGCTGGCGAATCCGTTCGAGCCCGGCGGCGACGCGCACATAGTCGATCTTCTCGCCGGTCTTCGCGTCATGCTCGAGCAACTGGGCGCTGACGATCGCGCCCTTGAAATCGTTGGCCACGAGCTGGCCCAGTTTGCCCGATTTGATGATATTGTCGCGCACGCGCGCGAAACCTTGCGGCGTCGGCTCGAAGTCGGCGGGGATCACATTGCCGCCGGCGAAGCCGTCTTCGACGACCTCGACGTAACGGACGTTCGGCGTGAACAACGATTGCACCTGCGGCCGATCGACCGCGGGGAGGAACGTGACTTCGTCGGTCACGCGCTTCAGTTCCGCGAAGAATGCCGGCGTGAAGATATCGCCGTCGCTGGGCACGAGCGCGACGAGCACGCGGTTCGCCCCGCCGAAAGACGCTTGGTGTTTCGTGAACGTGCGGATGTACGGATGCTCGAGCGGCAGCGATTTGTTGAAGCTCGCATCGACGTGCAGCCGCGTGGCCAAAAACGCCATCAACACCGTGAGCGCCGCGAACGCCACGACGAGGGGCGTGCGCCAGCGGAACATCCCAGCGGTGAAGGCGGCGAGCATGAGCTAGGGCGCGGCTAACGGCACGCTCCGGCGGATCGATGTAGGGCGGGGTCTCCGAACCCCGCCGGGGCGCGGAGCGCCGTCCACGGGCGAGACGCCCGTGCCACGCGCAAACGGGAATGTCACGACAACGCTCGCGGCAGTGGCGACGGCGGGATCGGGAGATTCCGCCCTGCAGCTGGAACGTAGGCGTGGGTTCATGGCGTGACGCGTTCCGCTTCCCTCGTCTTGTCGTTCAACACCACCGCGCCCATTTCGCCGACGGCCAGCAGCTGGCCATTCGGCAGCTCCAGCAATTCGGCGACTGCGGCGGGCAGGCCGAGATTCTGGGCCGAGAACGTTTCGCCTCCATCGGCGCTGACAAGAAAAGAGCGAATCTGTCCGCCAAGTACGACGGCGCCGTCGTGTCGTTGGAGGCCGGTGGCGAGCAAGGCGGTCTTGCCCGTCAGCACTGGCGACCACGTCGCGCCATCGTCCACCGATCGAAAAGCGCGGCCGCGGAGCCCGTACGCGAGCAGGGTGCGCCGGGCGAGCGGCAGGATGCCGTAGAACGAGCCGTCGTAGGACGTGGGTATCGTCGTCCAATGCGCACCGGCATCGCCCGATCGCAGCACGGTGCCGTGTTCGCCGGCGAGGTAGAGCGTGCCGGTCGGCCCGCGCGAAATCCGATTCAGATGATAATCGTCGGCGATGATTTTGCGGCGCGCCCACGATTTGCCGCCGTTCTCCGTCGCCAGGCATAGTCCATAGGCGCCGACCGCAATGACGCGCTGCGCGTCGAGCGCGAGCACGTCGAGAAACGAATCGGAGAGTGTTTCGCCCTGCCATTGCTTCGACCACGTCGCACCGCCGTTGGTGGTGACCAGGATCAGCGCATCGTGACCGACGGCCCAGCCGTGTTGCGCATCGGCAAAACTTACGCCCGTCAGCGTGGCGAAGGTGGGCGTTTTGGCCGCGCCCCACGTCTTTCCTGCATCATCCGAGCGCAGGATCGTTCCACGCTCGCCGACAGCGACGACATGGCTGCCTGCGAGCGCCGCATCCAGCAGGAGGGCGTTCGGCGTCGAGGGAGCAGTCGTCGCACGCGATGGGATCAGCAGCACGACCGCAATCGCGAGGCAGCACGCTGCTAAACGCGACCAAGGCCGATCGATCTGTGGAGCAACCACGAATGGACACGAATTCACACGAATGTCGTTTCCATGCGACGCCGCCATAGCTGCGTATCGAACACCCAAATGACGGCATCGTCATTCGTGTTCATTCGTGTCGATTCGTGGTTACTGAATCGCTCACCGCACGCCTTCGCGGCGCAACGATTCGGGCGTGTAATCGGCGGGCGTGCGCTTGATCGTGAAATCGTACATCGGGTTCTCGTTGTCCAAGCCCACGGCGAGATACCGCCCGTTATGCAGGTCGGTGTGCACCTCGAGCGTGCTCCAGAACGACTGCGCGTCGTAATAATTGATGCAGTGCGCCTCGGACACCCGCCACATCTCGCCGTGGCCGTCGTACTGGTCCGCCACCAGGATCTGCCAGCTGTCCTCGTCGATGTAGAACGTCCGCCGCGCGTAGAGATGCGAGGTGCCGGGCTTGAGCGTCGCGTCGACGATCCACACGCGGTGCAATTCGTAACGCGCCAAATCCTGATTCAGATGCAGCGGCTTCAGGATCTCGGTGTATTTGATTTTGTCGCTGTGCAGCTTGTACGAGTTGTATGGCACGAGCATTTCCTTTTTGCCGACGAGCTTCCATTCGTACCGGTCGGGCGCGCCGTTGAACATGTCGAACTGGTCGCTCGTGCGCTGCCCGTCCGCATTCGTGCCGGGATTGTCGTAGGCGACATTCGGCGCGCGCGTGACGCGGCGGCGTCCCGCGTTGTACACCCAGGCGCGGCGCGGCTCCTTGATCTGATTTTCCGTTTCCCAAACCACGAGGATATTGCCCGCGAGCCGCGCCGGCGAGGTCGTCGCCTGCTTGAAATAGATGAGCACGTTCTCCTCTTCGAGCGCCTTGGCGGTCATGTCGGGCCGGACGTAGTTGAAGAGGAATTCGTCTTCGAATTTGACGAGTTGGTAACCTCCGCCGCGCTCGACCGCCGCTTGGTCGATGTGCCGCGCCGCGGCCACGCCGCGATAGCGCGTGAGAAAATTCCAGAGCACTTCGAGCCCATTCTGCGGCACGGGAAACGGCGGTCCGGCGATGGCGCCCGCGATGCCATTGCCGTCGGCGACCAAATGCGCGGTCGTGGCATTCGCGCGCGCGGCGTCGTAGATCCGCTGCGGGTACGAGGCGCTGCGCCGCGTCGGATACACGATCATCTTGTAGTCGGGATACGCTTTGAGGAGCGCCACATTTCCCGCCGTCAGCTTGTCGGCGTATTGCGCGGCATTGGCGCCCGTGACGGTAAATAACGGCCGGTCGTCGGCGAAGGGATCCGGATGATGGTCTCCGACTTTATAGCCCGCGGGCGGCGTCAGGATGCCGCCGTTCCAGACGGGAATCGTCCCCGCCGCATTGCCGGCTGCCTCCGCGCCGATCGGGGTCAAATCCTTGCCGAGCCGCGACGCGTCGGTTTCCGAAACGGCCGCGCGCGCCGCCGCGAACGACAGGAGGACGAAAAGACAAGTGACCGGGGACAACGGACGGGAAGGGGGCAGAGGGCGGGTTTTCATCGGGTGATCTCTTGGTGGAGGGCGTCTGTCTGGCAGACGCCGCGAATCTGGAGGGAAACGGCGTCTGCGAGACAGACGCCCTACAAGTTTAGAACGAATACTTCACCGTGGTCGCGAAATAGTCGCGGTCGCCGAGCAAGTTGTGCCGGCCCGCGCCGAAGAAATTCACATAACGCATCTCCAGCGACCACGCGTTGCGGTAGGTGAACTCCACGGCGACGGTGACGCTCTTGCGATCCTGCACGAAATTGCCCAGCGGCAAGGGCGTGTTGCCGCGCACGTCGTGGGTGAAGGCGAGCGTCGGCGACGTGGTGATATTGGGCAGCAGATTGTTGTACTCGAGCCGTCCGAGCACCTGGTAGCCCCAGGAGAATTTATCGGCGAACGCCGAGTACGGCGTGGCGAGCAGGCTGCCGTTGCCCGTGTTGATCATCGCCTGCTGGCTGCCGCTGGTGAACGTGCCCGGTCCGTCGTAGCGCAGATCGTCTTTCGACGGGAGATTCGCCCAGACGCCGCCGATTTCGCCCAGCAAGGTGAATTGTTGCGAGCCGAGCGTCGGCCCGAAGACTTTCGTGAGCGTCGTTTGCGCGGTCCAGACATCGTGGCGCCGGTAACCCGGGATCTCGGTCGAGAGCTGGCCGAAATAATTACCGAGCTGATTATTTCGCGCGACCGGCACGCTGCTCTGCGTCGAAAACGTGCTGAAGGTCGGGCTGAGTGAGGAGAGCGCGGCGAAGAGCAGCTCCACGTCGTCGACTTGCAGCGGGACGTCGTGCTTATATGAGACTTCGCCCTGCCAGGAGATACCGCTGCGGCCGATCGAGGTATTGAAGCTGGCGCCGAACATGTTCAGGCCCTCGGGATATTCCGTGAAGTAGCGACCGGTGGCTGCCGCCGTGAGCAGCGCGATCTGCCGTGCTCCCGCAATCGCCGCCTGCGTCTGCGGCGCTTGCAACGTCGCGATCTGCGTCGGGGTGAGCGCGCCGGGGTTGGTTTGCGACAGCACGATGAGCTGGAAAATCTGCGGGCCCTGCACCGCGGCCGTCGCCGCCGGCACGCCGCCGCGAATCAGCGCGGCGGTCAGCGGGCCGGAGAGGTCAGGGTTGACCGCGGTCGTGGGCGTCCGCGCGCTGATCACGGGCGAACGGCTATGATAATGGGCGAAGTAGAGCCCGAATTCCGTGTCGCTGAGTCCGGGAGCGAGAATGCGCGTGGCGACGCCGTATTGGTTGAAGTTGCCGCCTTCGCGGTCCTTCTCGCGGTAGATCGCGCCGAGCGTGCTGCCGAGATCGGGGACCGAGCCGAAGCCGAGCCACACGGCGTTGCCGCCGCGGCTCGCGAAATCGTTCGTCGAAAAATAAGTCCCCGCCGGCTCCAGTTCGTTGCGTCGAAACTCCAGCAGCCAGAACGGCTCGATCGTGATGTTCTTCGTCACGCCGATCGAGGCCGAGAGCATGTTCACCGGCAGGAGCGCCTCTTTCAGCTCGGAGCCGGGCGTCCGCAGCTTCGAGAGATCGACCGGGTTGATGACGTTGACGCCGTTCGGAATAAACGTGCTTTCGCCCAAGCTCAGCACTTGGCGGCCGAAGCGCACGTCGAGCGGCAAACCCGCGGACGTGGTGAAATCGGCGCGCGCGTACATATCGAGCCACTCGCCGCCGCGGACGACGCGATCCTTCGCCTGATCGGTCAAAGGCGTCCGCAGCGTGTCGTCCGCCTTGAAATCGCGAAACCAATAGCCGCGCACGAGCGCGCCGTAATTACGGTATTTCAACTCGAGCTCGTGCGTGCCCTTCACGAGCTCGGATACCCAACCCTGGCGGTAATTCAGATTGCCGTCGTCGGTATTCACCGAGGTCTGGAGACCGGGCACGCCGTTGAACGTGTTCGCGACGCCGTAATAGTCGGGACTCGGGTCGTGGAGACGATACAGGCCGCCGAAGGAGAGGGTCGAATCGAAGCTCCCTTTCAGCTCGCCTTCGCTGAATTGAAAGCCGCGCGCGGGCACGATGGCGCCGGCCAGCGCGAGGCTGAGAAGCGCGATCGCACCGAGGCGTTCGCGGGACGGACAAAAAGGCCGAGAGGAGTGCATACTGGGACGAAACTCCGCCGGGAGGTTTCGGAAGAGGGTTAAGGGAACGTCAACGCCTGCACGAGCTAACGCGATGACACAAGCCGCCCAACCCGTTGGCGCCAAGAAGGAATTATCCGGTTATGTAATATCGGGAAAAATACGTGCGCGGTTTTGACCTGCCGCGAATTTCGGCAAAATTGCGGGCTCCGCCCATGCAGGTCGCCACCCATATTCACGTCAAAGGCGCGCGTGAACATAACCTCAAAAACCTCGAGCTGCGCATTCCCCGCGGCAAATTGGTCGTCATTACCGGCCCGAGCGGCTCCGGCAAATCGTCGCTGGCGTTCGACACGATCTACGCCGAGGGCTACCGCAAATATATCGAGTCGCTGAGCACGCAGGCGCGGCAGGTGCTCGATCAATTGAAGCGGCCGGACGTGGATTTCATTCACGGGCTGTCTCCGGTGCTGGCAATCGAGCAGCGGACGGGCGGCGGCGGGCCGCGCAGCACGATCGCGACGTCGACGGAAATCGCCGACTACGCCCAACTCCTGTGGGCGCTCGCCGGCGAGCAATATTGTCCGAAGGACGGCGGGCGGATCGTCGAGCGTTCGCTCGACGACAACGTGCAGCGCGTGCTGACCGAATGCGCCGGCGACCGCATCATGCTGCTCGCGCCGCTCATGCGCGCGAAGCCGAGCGTGCTGCGCGACGAATTGCCGCGGCTGCGGCAACGCGGGTTTCAGCGCGTGCGGCTCGACGGCGAGGTCAAGACGCTCGACGATCCGAAGCTCGTGCCCGTCGGCGCCGGCACGAAGGAAATCGTGGTCGACGTGGTGATCGATCGGCTGGTCGCGACGGCCGAGCAGCGCAGCCGGCTCGCGGACTCGCTCGAGCTCGCCTTTCGCGAAGGCAAGGAGCGCGCGATCGTCATGGCGCAAAAGTCGCCCGACGCGCCCTGGCGGGAGCTGCAGCTCAGCGAATCGCTGGCCTGCGAGGTGTGCGGTGAGGTCTACGACAAGCTCACGCCGCGCCATTTTTCGTTCAGCCACCGCGAAGGCGCGTGTCCCACCTGCGACGGGCTCGGCCGAAAGTTGAAATTTGTGCCCGAGCTGATCGTCCCCGATCCCGACAAATCCGTGCGCGAGGGCGCGCTCAAGCCCTGGCGGATCGGCGGAAAAAATCTCATCATCAAACACAATGCGCTGCTGAAGCAGCTCGCCGAGCAACTGCCCTTCGATGCGGATGTGCCGTGGAAGAAGCTGCCGGAAGAGGTGCGCCGCGTGTTGTTGTTCGGGGCGGGGGAGCGGCAATTCGCCTTCAAGCTCCGGCGCATGCGCGAAGCGAAAGCGATGCCCTTCGAGGGCGTCATTCGCGATCTCGAAGAGAGTTTTCGCCATACCGACAGCGAGGGATTCCGCGCCCGGCTGACGACGTACATGATCAGCGGCGAATGCCCCGAATGCCACGGCTCGCGGCTGAATGCTCGGAGTAGCGCGGTGGTCGTGCGCACGGCGAGTACTGTAGCTGGGGTCCTAGACCCCGGCCAAAACGCGGAACCGCCGGCCTCTAGGAGGCCAGCTACAACCGCTCCCCAATCCGCAATCCCCACTCCGCACTCCGCAATCGAAAATCCCGAATCCAAAATTCAAAATCCGGCGCCCGCCGCCGACCGCGGCCAAAACGCGGAACCGCCGGCCTCTAGGAGGCCAGCTACATCCAATTCACGGTCCGCAATCAGCGCTCCCCAATCCGAAATCCAAAATCCGGAATCCAAAATCCCCAATCCCCTCGCTTTCCCCCAATTCATGGCGCTCGACGTCGAGACGGCGCACGCCTTTGCGCGCGACCTCGTCGCGGCGCACGGGGGGAATGACGCGTTGCGCGATGTCGTCACGGGCATCGAGCAGCGGCTGCATTTCCTCCTCGAGACGGGGCTTGGCTATCTGACGCTCGACCGCGATTACGGCACCTTGTCGGGCGGCGAAGCGCAACGCGTGCGCTTGGCCACGCAGCTCGGCATGGGCCTCGTCGGCGTGATCTACGTGCTCGACGAGCCGAGCATCGGTCTGCATCCGCAGGACAACCAGAAGCTGCTCGATACCGTCGTCGGCCTGCGCGATCGCGGCAATACCGTGCTGGTGGTGGAGCACGACGAGGACACGATGCGCGTGGCCGACGAACTCATCGAGCTGGGGCCGGAAGCCGGCATCGAGGGCGGGCATCTCTTGTTTCAAGGCAGCCCGGCCGACTGCGCGAAGCTGTCGCCGAAGGTCTCGCGCACCGGTCCGTATCTCGCGCGCAAGTTGAGCGTCGTGCGCGATGCGAAGCTGAAAGAGCCGGATGGCGCTTGGCTGACCGTGCGCGAAGCGCGGGCGAACAACCTTCGCGGGCTCGATGCGAAATTTCCCGTCGGATTGTTGACGTGTGTCACGGGCGTGAGCGGCTCGGGCAAGAGCACGCTCGTGCTCGACATCCTGGCGGCCGCGGCGGCGCGAAAGCTCAACGGCGCGAAGGCGATTCCGGCGAAGCATCGCCACATCGAGAATCTCGATTTCTTCGAGAAGCTCGTGCAGGTCGACCAGGAGCCGATCGGTCGAAGCCCGCGCTCGAATCCGGCCAGCTACGTGGACCTCCTGCCGCTGTTGCGCGACCTGTACGCGCAAGTGCCGCTGGCGAAAGTGCGCGGCTACAAGGCGAGCCGGTTTTCCTTCAACGTGCGCGGCGGCCGCTGCGAGCGCTGCCAGGGCGACGGCATGATCAAGCTCGACATGCAATTCATGCCCGACGCCTACGCGCCGTGCCCGAGTTGCGGGGGCCGGCGTTTCAACCGCGAGACGCTCGAGATTCTGTTTCACGGCAAATCGATCGCCGACGTGCTCGACATGACCGTGCGCGAAGCCATCCGGCTCTTCCGCAATATTCCGCGCGTCATCGACAAGTTGGAGACGCTCGACGCCGTCGGGCTCGGCTACCTGACGCTGGGTCAGTCCGCCACGACGCTATCGGGCGGCGAAGCGCAGCGCATCAAGCTCTCGCTCGAGCTGAGCAAGAAACAGCAGGGCTCCACGCTGTATATTCTCGATGAGCCGACGACCGGTCTGCACTGGACCGACATCCAGAAACTGATGGATCTGCTGTTCAAGCTGCGCGATGCCGGGAATACGGTGATCATCATCGAGCACAATTTGGACGTGATCAATTTGGCCGATTGGCTGATCGATCTCGGGCCTGGTGGCGGCCGGCATGGCGGCGAGTTGATCTTCGCCGGCCCGCGCAAAGAGATCGAAGCCAGCGAGGCCTCGCTCACCGGCCAAGCGTTGAAGCAATGGCGCGCCGCCGCGGCTGTCTCGAGGTAGGGGCGACTCTCCGCCGTCGCCCTGAGTTCCAGCCATCGCCAGCAGGAAACGGCCACGACGCTGCGCGCAGGGTCTAGGATCTGGGGTCCAGGTTCTAGGGAAGCTAGCAACCACCTTCTGTTCAAAGATCGAAAATGTAGGGCGGGGTCTCCGAACCCCGGCGTTTCGGTTGCACCGCGCGAACGCCGATGAACATGGATTTTCGGACGTGCGTTCGATCCGCGACGGCAGGGTACGGAGACCCCGCCCTACATCAATCCGCTCTTCGTTCGTCAAACCGTCCGACGCGGCCCACGCATTACGCGTTCGTCAGATCGCGTCCAGCTCACCAACGTCGCGTTCCCCCATCTACCCTATGAAAACGAAATTCTTTCGGCGAAGCTTTGCCGTTTTGCTGGCTTTCGCGTGCTCGCCGCTCACGTGGTCGGCGCATCCGTTCTTCTGCACCGATTCGGCCGGCAACAAGGTCGCGTTTGTGTCCGCCGACGGAAAGATCGAATGGGAGCACGCCTGCCAGCACCCGCAGGACGGCTGGATCCTTGCGAACGGGAACTTTGTGTTTTGCCACAAAGGCGGCGCGCTCGAGATGACGCGCGATAATCGCATCGCCTGGGAATACAAGGCCGAGCCGAAGACCGAGGTGCATGCGTGTCAGCCGTTGCCGAATGGCAGCGTGCTCGTCGTCGAGAACGGCCCGTGCCGTCTCCTTGAGATCGATCGCGCCGGAAAGATTGCAAAAGAGATCAAGCTCACGCCGCCGCCGAAATCGGTGAATGTGCACGATCAATTCCGTGGCGTCCGCAAAACCAAGGCCGGCCACTATTTCGTGTGTCGCAAAGGCGAGCATCGCGTGGACGAGCTCGATGCCGACGGGCAAGTGCTGCGTTCGATTCCGGTGCCGGGCGACGTCCACGAAGCGCTGCTGCTGCCGGACGAGCATCTGCTCATTGCTTGCGGCGAAGGGCACAAGATCATCGAGCTCGATGCCAAGGGGGCCGTCGTCTGGGAACTGAATGAAAACGACGTGCCCGGAAACCCGTTGCGGCTCATGACCGGTTTCCAACGTTTGCCCAACGGGAATACGATTTTCTGCAATTATCTCGGTCACGGCCATGTGGGCGAGCAGCCGCATTTCTTCGAGCTGACGCGCGACAAGAAAGTCGTCTGGGAATTCGCCGACCACGCGCATTTCAAGACGATCAACCAAATCCAGCTCGCCGACATCCCGGGCGATCCGACCCGTGGCGAAATTCTGCGGTGAGGGCACCGCGCTAGCGACCTTCTGTTCAAGGATCGAAATGTAGGGCGGGGTTCGGAGACCCCGCCCTCCATCAATCTACGCGCTGCGCGCACCGGCATCGAACATAGCAACTCGACTTCGGTTGCGGTGGGGCGGCGGACCCGTCTATTTTCGGTTCGATTAAACACCCCTGCCTAGCCCGTTGTTATGCTTCCTTTTCGTCGGTTCGTTTCATTTGGCGTTCTCTGCGTCTTCGGTCTCGCCCGCGTGGTCGCGGCTGAGCCCCGCGTCATCGATCTTTGGCCGGAAGGCGTGCCGGGACTGAAGCCCGACGCCACGCCGGAGAAAGAAGACAACGGACGCTTCTCGAACATCCATCATCCGACGCTCGTGATGTACGCGCCCACGAGCGTCGCGCCGAATGGCACCGCGGTCATTTACGCCGCGGGCGGCAGTTACGTGCGCGTGGCCGTCGGGCCCAAGGGCGGAGATATCACACGTTGGCTGAATTCGCTCGGCATCACCGTATTCGTTTTGAAGTACCGCGCCGCCGAGTACGGACATCCGGCGCCGCTGCGCGATGGTCTGCGCGCCATGCGCATCGTCCGGTCGCGTGCGGCGGAATTCGGCGTGCAGCCGGACCGCATCGGGATGCTCGGCGGTTCCGCGGGCGCCCACCTCGCCGCGGGCGCGGGTACCTTGTTCGATGCGCCGGAAGGCCAGACGGGCGCCGAGCTCGATCGCGTGAGCGGCCGGCCTGACTTCATGATTCTGATCTTTCCCGTCATCACGATGGAAGCGCCCTTCGTTCACGCCGCGTCGCGCCGCGCTTTGCTCGGCGAGAATCCCAGCGATGAACTGAAGCATCGGATGTCCGTCGACGAACACGTGTCGGCCACGACGCCGCCGACGTTTTTGGTTCACTCGACGGAAGACGCGGTATCGCCGGTGGAGAACAGTCTCTTGTTCTTCCAAGCCATGCGCCGCGCGAAGCGGCCGATCGAGATGCATCTCTATCCCAAAGGCCCGCACGGCTCGGGCCTCGATCCGAAACTTGGCCCGATTTCCGAGTGGCCCAAGCTCTGCGAAGCGTGGCTGCGCTTTAACGGCTGGCTTCCCCGCTAAGCCGCGGTCGCGGCTCGTGATCGTAATCGTGCTCGCGGACTTCGAACCCGAGAATGAGCACACATCGGAGGTATAGGGCGTCTGACTTGCAGACGCCGGGATCGTGAGCGTCCGATGTAGCCGGCCTCCCAGAGGCCGGCTTCGGACCCGCAATCGTCCCCGTCTCTCTGAACCGAAGAAAACGAAGGTAACAAGACCGGTGGAGTTTGTTACCTTCTGCTCGAAGATCGGAATGTAGGGCGGGGGTCTCCGAACCCCGCCGTTCCGGTCGTAAGCGCGACGGCCGAGGAGCATCGATCGCTCGGAGAGCCCACGAAACACACGAATTACACGAAACGCGATCGCTCCGGGCCGTGATCGCGAAGGCAAGGTGGAATCAGATGTCCCCATCGGGCTGGTTGGTTGGAGCGGCCCGTCGAGAGCTGCGCGTCGCATCGGCCCGCCGGGAGGTCGGGTCCTACCTCCGTCTCTTTTTTAGGTAAGTGTCACCTAATGGGTGACACGGACCAACGGACGAATCAGGCCGACGATCGCGGATCGAGGTACAACTCGCACTCGGCCTCGACCGGCTCGCGACCTCGAGATCTGCAGGGCGTCTGTCTTGCAGACGCCGTCGTCCGACGTTGCGCAAACCCAGCGTCAGCGAGACTGCCGCGCGCTACGTTGAGTTCGCACCGGGGAGCTCCTACGGATTTCCTCCCGGAAGCCGATAAGAAGGGTATTCGATCGAGTCATCTTCCAGCCTAGCACACTCGAAATGCGGCCGCGTCATTCCGTTCTTCTCCTCTTCATCGCATTGTTCGCGGTCACGCCGCTGGTCACGTTCGCGCTCGATCCGAATGAGCGGCCCGAAAACTACATCTTGCGGCGCTGGGAGTTGGAAGACGGTCTGCCGAATACCCCCAATCGTTACATCGTTCAGAGCAGGGACGGTTATCTTTGGTTCGGCACCGGAGGCGGAGGGCTGCTCCGATTCGATGGCATTGCTTTTACTTCGTTCCCGGCCACGGAGCATCCCGAGGCCCCGGGTGGCATTATCACGGCGCTGATCGAGGATCGGGAGGGCACCCTGTGGGCCGGCACGCAGACGGACCTTCATTCCTACCGGGACGGTCGTTTCCATCGGTACGGGGCAAAAGACGGGCTGAAAGGAAATGGCGCCAGTGCGCTCTGCGTTGGACCCGACGGTTCGCTCTGGATCGGCAATAATTTGGGCATCACCCGCTATGTGGCGGGCAAATTCGTCAAGGACATCGATACCAGCGCGCTGAACACGATCGGCGTCCGGCAGATGTGGGCCGATCCGAGCGGCAACGTCTGGGTCGCCACGGGGGTGCAGTTGTTGCGCTGCACGGGCAACGCGGTCACCGCCTTCGGCGCCGCCGAAGGCTTGCCGTCGCTCGGCATCGAATTCGTCGACCACGACGGCCACGGGCGCGTAATCGTCAGCACGCAATCCGGTCTCTTTCAGCTCGAGGGGAATCGGTTCGCCAAGTTGCCTTACGCCTTCGCGAATCAACGAATCAACACGACGCACGTCGATCGCGACGGCAATCTGTGGGTCGGCTCCGCCTCGGGCCTCGAGCGAGTTTCCGGCGGCCAAGTCGCCTCGCACACCTTGCCGAACGGCAAGGGCGTTGGCTCCGTCGACGCCATCTTCGACGACCGCGAAGGCACGTTGTGGCTCATCAGCTCGGGCGCGTTATATCGGCTGAACAACCGGCGCGCGGCCACCTGGGCGGAGGAAAAAGGCATCCTCGGAACGGTGACGCTGGCGGTCCGGCGCAGTCGCGACGGAAGCATGTGGATCAGCAGTTGGGGCGGCGGCGTCGTCCGCTTGCGCGACGGCCAGGCCAAGCAGTACCGCGCGGGCGCGCCGCTCTCGAACGACAACGTGACCTGCATCTATGAAGCGCCCGACGGTTCGATGTGGTTCGGCAATCGCGGTAGCGCGGTCGATCATCTGGAAGGCGAGCGGGTGACGACGTACGTCTACGCGCCGGGCGTGCCCACGAGCCGCCCCGTCACCGCCCTGCACCTCGACGACAACGGCGATCTGCTCATGGGGATCACGAGCCGCGGTTTGTTCCGGCTGCGTCACGGCGTCATCGAGCCGGTGCCGAAAGGCCCCGATTTGACGCGACCGGCGATCTGGGGCTTCCTCCGCACCCATGACGGCCGGCTTCTGCTGGCGACCAGCGGGGGGCTTTTCCAGCGGGAAACCGACGAATCGTGGCGCTCCGTTCCGCTGCCGTTGGAGGGTCCGGTCTCGGTGAATGGCATCGCCGAGGGCAAAGCGGGCGAATTGTGGCTGGCCACCGGTCAAAGCGGAATCGTGCGCCTGCGCGGATCCGAGTGCCGCTCGTACGGGCGGCGCGAAGGGTTGGCGATGCCGAGCATTGCGGCGATCGTCGTGGACGAGGCCGGATCGATTTGGGCCGCTTATGCCGGCGGGATTGCCCGCATCGAACGCGCGGAATTCGATGCGCTCGATCGCGGTGAAATCTCGCAGCTGAACCCCGTCACCTTCGGCCGCAACGATGGCGTCACGTCCGCCTCGGTCGTCGCGGGCGGCACGCCCGTGGCGGAGCGCGCCGCCGATGGCAGCCTGCTGTTCGCGACGTTGAAAGGCGTCGCGGTGATTTCGCCGGAGGCCGTGCGGATCAACACGCAGCCGCCCAACGTGCTGGTCGAATCGGTGGTGCTCGACGGCCAGCCGGTGACGATTGCCGGGCAGTCGACCATCGCCATTCCGCCGGGGATCAATCGCGTCGAAATCCAGTACACCGCGCTCAGCCTGATCGTCCCCGAGCGGCAGCGTTTCCGCTATCAGCTCGTCGGCTCGGATCCGACCTGGATCAATGTCGGCCGAGCCCGCACCGCCTCGTATACCCATCTCGCGCCCGGCTCTTATCGTTTCAATTTGCTCGCTTGTAACAACGACGGGGTTTGGACCAAGCGCGCCGCCACGCTGATGTTGGTGGTGACGCCCCGGTTTTATCAGACGCTCTGGTTCAAGCTGCTTTCGCTCTCCCTCTTGATCGGCGGCGCGGCCGGCGGCGTCGGCATGCGGATTCGCCAGCTCAAGCAGCGGCAAGCGGCGCTCGTGCGGACCAACGAAGAACTCGATCAGCGGGTGCGCGACCGCACCGCCGAGCTGGAGCAGCGCGAAATGCTGTTCCGCCTGATCTTCGAGCACGCGCCCGTCGGGATTTCATGGAGCCGCAGCGATCTTGGCGCCACGCATCACTTCAACTCGGCCTTTCGCCGGCTGCTCGAGCTCCCGCGCGACGAATTCCCCGACGACCGCGCCGTGCTCGAACGCACGCATCCGGATGACGCGCCGCGGCAGATCGAAGCCGAGGCGCGCTTGCGCGACGGCCGAGCCGACACCTATGTGATCGAGCA
This sequence comes from uncultured Opitutus sp., assembly GCA_966252355.1. GTDB lineage: Bacteria > Verrucomicrobiota > Verrucomicrobiia > Opitutales > Opitutaceae > ER46. Next base: position 19,930 of record CBINOT010000083.1, read on the forward strand.
GCGCTTCCTGCGTCCCGACGGTCGCGCTGTCTTCGGGCTGCTGGCCGCGGCCATCATCCGCGATCGCGACGGCCGGCCCCTTCAGCATATCCGGATTCTGGAGGACATCACCGAGCTCAAGACCGCGCAGAACGAACTGGTCAAAACGCATCGCCGGCTGCTCGACGCCTCGCGGCTGGCCGGCATGGCCGAGGTCGCCACCGGTGTCTTGCACAACGTCGGCAACGTGCTCAACAGCGTCAATGTGTCGGCCTCGATGTTGGACGATGGGCTCCGCGGGCTGCGGCTCGACAACCTGGCGAAAGTGTCAGCCTTGATCCGGGAGCACACCCACGATCTGGCGCACTTCTTCCAGGAGGATCCGAAAGGCCGGCAAGTCGCGCCGTACCTGGAGACGCTGGCCGAGCATTTGGGCCGCGAGCGCGACCGCTTGCTCGCCGAAACCGAAAGCCTGCGGAAGAACGTCGATCACATTCGTGAGATCGTGCAGCGGCAGCAAAGCACCGCCGAATTCAAAGGCGGGCTGCGCGAACCGGTGACGCTGGCGGAAGTCGTGGACGACGCGTTGAAGCTGACCGCGACGGCCCTGGATCGCCACGGCATCGAGGTCACGCGCGAGTTCGGTCCCGTGCCCACGCTCGTGATCGAGCGTCACAAGGCGCTGCAGATCGTGACGAATTTGGTGCAGAACGCGAAACAAGCGCTGGACGCCAAGCCGCCCGGCGCGCGCCAGCTCCGCGTTCGTATCGCCCGCGCCGCGGACCACGTGCGGGTCGAGGTGGAAGACAATGGGGTGGGGATATCGCCCGAAAACCTGAAGCGGATTTTCGAGCTGGGCTTTACCACGCGGAAAGACGGGCACGGCTTCGGGCTGCATTCGAGCGCGAACGCCGCGATGGAGCTCGGCGGCAAATTGACCGCGCGCAGCCCCGGCCTTGGCCAAGGCGCCAGCTTTATCCTCGAGCTACCGATCCCCGCCAGCGCCGCGTAACCGCTTCGGCGGCGCCCACGCGTCCATTGCGCCGGCATGATGCAACTGCCGCCCGGTCGGGCGGCCTCCGTGTCGCATATTGAGAATTACGAAAAGGAGTGACGGTAGGGCCCGATCTCCGAGCGGGCCGATTCGATGTTCGCACGAGCGCGGCCCGCCCGGAGGCCGTGCCCTGCCTCCATCGCTCTTTAGGTAAGTGTCACCTAATGGGTGACACGGACCAATGGATCGATCCGGGCCGACGAGCGCGGATCGTGGTGGGGCGCGCACGCTCCGTCGACTCGCTCGCGAGCTTGAGCAAAGCCGAAGCGGCGTTGCGGCCGTTCGGCATATCCAGGCTGTTTCGCGAACGCGCTAAGATAGGCCCGTCTGACGCGTGGTCCGACGGGCCGGCGCATCGAGCGCGGGTAATGGCTTCGCCGCAGATTATGGCGCCACGAACTGCCAGTGTTGGTTCTGGCTGCTGCCGTCGGTGTACTGCTGCACGAGGTCGCCGTTCGGCCAGGGGCTCGACCCCACATCGAGGCAGACACCCGTGGCGACGTTCTTCAGCTTAAAATAGCCGCTGCCGACACTGACGATGGTCCAGCGTTGGTTGTTACTGGTGCTGTTGTCGTACTGGCCCACGTTCGCGCTGGAGGTCGTGCGTCCCATCCCGTCGAGATAACGTCCACCGGTGACGCACTGCAGCTTCACGACCGTCGAGCTCACGTAGGAGAGCACCCAGCGTTGATTATTGCTGGAGCCATCGGCCCACTGACCGACGTCGGCGCCGTTGCTGGAAACGCCGAGGTTGTCGAGCATCAGCCCGCTCGAGCGGGAGCGAAGGCTATACGTGCCGGCTGGCGGCAAAGACGTGCCGCCGCTCTCGACGATCTCCCACTTCGTATGGGACGACGCCGCGTCGCTCGCGAGGCGGTCGTGCGCCGCGCTGTCGTTATAGAGGGCCCAGCGCATCCAGTCGACCGTCGTGGTGGGCAGGATTTGGTCTGACCACATCGACGTGTGCGACCCGCCGATAAACGTGAGGAAGGCCTTGGTCGGAGGCTCTTCGGAGTAGGCCTGGCGCGCCGAGGAGTACGGGCAGGTCGTGTCGGCGTCGCCGTGGATGAAGAGTATTTTGGCGACCACACTGCTGCTCGGGGTGCCCTGATCGGTGCAAGACATCGGGACCGCTGCCTTGATCCGAGAGTCAGGATACGCGGTGAGCAGCCCGTCGATGGTCATGCCGCCCATGGAGTGGCCGCTGACGCCGACCTGAACTGTGTTGATCTGGCCGGTGAACGGCGCGGTGTTGTTCAGAGCGATGGTGTTGGTGATGACTTGGGAGATGTCGCGCGGCAGCTCTCCGTTGCCAATATCGTTGATGTTGAGGTTGGGGAAGTAGGGGCCCGGGACAATGAAGCCGGCCTCGGCCAGCCGCCGGATGACGAACAGCGAGTTCTGCGGGCTGCTGGAGAAGCCATGCATGAACAAAGCGATTGGGAAAACGCCCGGGGCGACCGGGGCGTTAGTGACGGGGGATTGGCCGACCGTGCCGGACGCGGCCGGATAATAGATATAGGTGGTGATGGCGCGACTACCACGCGTCCAGTTGTACTGGCGGACCCCGACCGGATAGGTCGTGGTCGGCGCTTGGGCAAAGACGGAGGAGCTGAAAAGGCCGACGAGGGCCGCGACAAACAATATACTGCGCAGGATGTGCTTCATGATGGGTTGGGATGGTTGTGATATCTCTCCCCGCTCTCAGCGGCGGGAAGAAAGGGGAGGTGCAGCACAGAGCTCGGCCGCGCTCTCATACGGCGTTATGACAAACAAGTAACCGCGCAGACGCGGTGCGGGGCGGGGCAGGCCGATGGAAAGAACAGATTAACAGAATGTGAAACTGTTTAACAACGCCCTCGGAAGAGAATCTCGATTTTTGCAGGATTGTTCGGCTCCGGGGCCGCGCCGGTCACGAGTACGACGGTGGCGGGCTCCGCCAGAATTCGTGCGCAGCCCGCGACTCCCCACGTTGGCTTTGGTCGTAGCGGAAGCCGTGAGGCTTTCGGTCCGAACGAAACGCTTACGCGTTCCGCTACAAAAGACCGGCACCGTTCTTCTCCTTTGGGGCGTCTGTCTTGCAGACGCCGGCCGGTTCGAAACGAGATCTCACAAACAAGGCCCGACCTCCAAGAGGCCGACTTGTCTGGTGATCGTGATCTTAATCCATTTCCTGGTGGCCGATCACGATCACGATTATGATCACGAGTACGATCGTGACGGGACCCGCCGGGGTCTGGGACCCCCAGCTACACCAAGCCTAAGCGAGCTGTCATGGCGCTGTACCTGACCGACAAAATGAGCTCCGCCGTGCCCACCAACAGCAGCCCGGGTTGGGACTGCATACTTCTCCGCTCGGTCGCAGGCATCCGAGCTTTCAGCTCTACAATATGTCGATCAACTCCACGTCATAGCCGGAAACCGTTCTTGGTATCCCGCGAATTACTTCAGGAGTCGGTTCCAGCTGAAGGTTATTGATCCATCCAGGCGCAGGCCGCCGTTCTCTGGTCTCGATATAATCATCTTCATCCAAGACGCGCTCGAAACCTTCACGACTGATTTCAGGAACGTCTTTGGCCGTGCGAATATTGTAGTCGATCGGATGAAAATGCGCGTCTTGGGCGTCGATTTTAGTGAGTTCAACTCCAGTCAGCGTCATGGGGAATTTTACGGACAAACGATTGAAGAGAATCTGTCCGTAGGGCGGCAGGTCGTCGAAAACCGTGCTCGTGGAACGCGTTTTATTGAATTCGCTCTCTTTGGGCGGCGGCGGGTTTTCCCCTTGTCCTGGCGGCGTGCCGTCGAACCACCAGCGCTTCACCAGGCGGTGCGGGTAGAGTACATGTGAGGTTCTGTTTCCTTGATGATCGGAATCGTACATCGCCCCGTAGCCTACCACTTCATTATGTTCTCCCCACAGCTTTTCTCGGCCGGCGCCGGGGGCACCGGTGAACATATCGGCGGTGATGGCGACGGAATCGGGAATATTGCCGAGAAGCGGCTGGTAGTAGATGCGTTTGAGGGCGGTTTTGTCTCCGCCGTGTTCGACGATCTTCCGGACTGCCCAAAAGCCGATTTCTTGTTTGTCGCCCTTGGGCCGCACGATGATGGCGGCGCGGCCAAAGTACCGGACGTTGTTGTTGCCGTATTTAACATCCGAACCCGGCTTCGCGACCAGTGCATGACGCATGTACGAGTTGTCGGCGATGAGCTCGAATTGATCGCCGTCGACGACGGCAGCATTGG